>DATFQX010000057.1:0-25575 GCA_035263865.1 Xanthobacteraceae bacterium | reverse complement strand
CAAGGACGGCCTCCTGATCACTGGTCAGAACCCGGCCTCGTCCGGTCCGGCCGCCAAGGTCCTGATCGACACTCTGAAGGCGAGATAGCGAACTAACGCGCCGCAGCAAAAAAACACTGTTATTCGATCACCTCGTCGGCGCGGGCGAGGACCGATGACGGAATTTCGAGCCCGAGGGCCTTGGCGGTCTTGAGATTGACGACCAATTCGTACTTGGTCGGCGCCTGCACCGGCAGATTGGCGGGCTTCTCGCCCTTGAGGATGCGATCGACATAGCCGGCCGCGGGCCGGTACTGACTTATGATATCGGGTCCATAGCCGACGAGGCCGCCACTTTCGACGTAGTAGCGGAACGGACAGACCGTGGGCAGCCGGTGGCGGACCATGAGCGCGTTGATCCGTTCGCGATGGAGATTTGCCGCCGGGCCGGCCGTCACAATCACACCACCGTTCGGCGCTCGCGCGAACTCGGCAACGGCGCGCTCGAGTTCGCTATCACCGCGTAGATCGAGCGGGCTCAATTCCACCCCAAGAGACGGCGCCACCGCTTGGATGGCCGCCAACTGGCCGATCCCGGCTGCTATAGCCGCGTCCCGAAGAACCGCCACGCGCTTGATACCGGGCGCGATCTCCTTAAGTAGCTCCAGCCATTTTCCACTGATGCCATACTCAAACGCCGCGAAGCCCGTCATGTTGCCGCCTGGCTTCGCTAGGGTGGCAACGAATCCGGCGCCGACCGGATCGATTACACTCGTGAACACGATCGGGACGGTGCGGTTCGCCCGCTGCAGCGCGGCCACGACGACACTGGTAGGAGCCAGGATCACGTCAGGCGCGAGCGCGACGAGTTCCTCCGCATATCGGCGGTAGCGTTCGGCATCACCGGCGCCCCACCGAATATCGATGCGCACGTTGCGCCCGTCGGTCCAACCTAATTCCTGCAGCGCCTGCACGAAAGCAATAACCCGAGCCTGCCCGTCCGCGTCATCGGAACTCGCGTTCATTAACACGCCAATGCGCCGCACGGAGCCGGACTGCTGCGCGCTTGCCGCGAGCGGCCAAGCAGCCGCGCCGCCGAGCAGCGTGATGAACTCGCGACGCCTCACTCGATCACCTCGTCGGCGCGTGAGCATTTTTCCCTCACTTGCGCGTTGTCCGATCACGTACTCGGCGGTAGGCAGGCCGCGCCAAACAACTGTCCAGCCATCGTGCTACGTCCAAATGGGCCGACAGGTCCAAGCGGCTCATTTTTCCCCAGACAAGGATGCTCGCCAGATTGAGGTCGGCGACCGTAAAGTTGCCGTCCACTAAATGGTCGCGCCCACTTAACGCACTGTCTAGTATTTCCAGCGGCTTTCGCAGCAGCAACTCGTCACGTTCCGCGTAGGAGGCATCCCGAGCGAATTCAGGCAACAGTGCGCGATGCTGCAGTAAGTCAAGTAGCAACCCTTCCATCTCTAACATCGCCCAGAAACTCCATTGGGCGGCCAGCCCTAGTACTTTAGGGCTAACGCAGTGCATCGGCCCCTCATACTTCTGCGCGAGATAGAGGTTGATGGCCATGGATTCCCATAAAACGACCTCGCCATCCACGAGCGTGGGAATCTTCGCATTCGGGTTAAGACGAAGATATTCGGCGGTCTGCAATTCGTCGGTTCGAGTGGTCTTCTCTTTCAGCTGATATGGTTCGCCCATCTCCTCGAGCATCCACAGGCATCGCATCGCTCGGGATCTAGGATTGCCGTACAGTTGAAGCATTGTTCGGCTCCAAGCAGCTTTTAGGTCGCGCAGCGCCGCCTCATCATTCGATCACCTCGTCGGCGATGCGTACCAGCAACGTTTCGCTACTCCAGTACGTCGCGCCCCTGCTTGAGCACGCGGCGCGCGAAATAATGAAAGGTCGCGGCGACCGCGCGCGGCTGCAGGCGATAGTCGTGTGCCTCGCGCGCGCAAGACGGATCGATCGGTTTGACCGTGCCGATCGATTGCGCGAGCACCTGCATGCGTGCGGTGCGCTCGATGAACACCGCAAGCATGGCCGCTTCCTCAATCGTTGAAGTCGCGACCAACTGGCCGTGATGAGCCAGCAGAATGGCGCGCTTGTCGCCTAGCGCCTCGTGGATGATCCGGCCTTCCTCGTCGCCGATCGGCGGCCCAGGCCATTCGGGAAGGTAGGCGCAGTCGTCATAGAACATGGCCGTATCCATGTGGGCGGCGATGAGCGGCTGTCCTATCACAGACAACGCCGAGCAATAGGGCGGATGCGTGTGCACGATGGCGGTCACGTGAGGCCGATGGCGGTAAATCCACAGGTGGAAGCGGTTCGATGGATTCACCATGCCATTGCCCTCGATGAGATTGAGATCGTCGTCGACCAGCACGATGTTGCTGGCGCACGCCTCATCGAAGCCAAGACCAAAGCTGAGCATCCAGCACGTGCCTGGCCGGTCACCGCGGGCGGTGATTTGGCCGGCGAGTGCGGACTCGTGGCCCTCACCGGCAAGAATCCGACAGGTCAGCGCTATCTTCTGGCGTAGCGACCAGGGTGGCACGGCCAGATGACGCTCCATCTGTTCACTCGTGCGCGCATGGTATTCGGCTTTCTCGCGAACGATCACGTCGCTCATGTATCTCTCCTGTCAGTCGAGCTTCACGCCGGCCTGTCGTGCCAGCGCGGCCCATTTCGGAATCTCGGCCGCGACATAGGCGGCCAGTTCAGCCGCGCTGTTCCCGACCACCTCTGCGCCCTGCTCGCGCAGCCGGTCGCGAACCTCCGGCAATGCGAGCACCGCTACCGTGGCATCATGAAGCTGCGCCAGGACGGGTGCCGGCGTGCCGGCGGGCGCAAACAGCGCGTACGAATTGTCGGCGAGCAGCGGCGGAAAACCGGCCTCGGCGGTGGTTGGGACCTCCGGCATCATGGCGTTCCGACGTGGCCTCGTGACAGCGAGTGCCCGCAGCGTGCCGGCACGGACATGAGGCTGCAGCGCCAGCATGGTCTCGAAGGCGAGCGGGATTTCGCCCGCAAGCAATGCCGTCACGGTCGGCGCGCCGCCGCGATAGGGCACGTGCTGGAGCGACAAGCCAGTCAGCCGCTTGAACAACTCGCCGGTCAGATGGAATACGGTCCCGGTGCCCGCGGAACCGTAGTTTGAGAGCGCCTGTGGGGGGGCTTTGGCGGCCTCGACAAAGTCGCGCACCGTCTTGGCGGGAACGCTCGGATGTACCGCCATCAGGATGGCGGCGGAGGCCACCATGGTGATCGGCGCAAAATCCTTCTCGGTGTCGTAGGGCAGCTTCGCATAAATGCTCGGATTGATGACGTGGCTGGTCGGCGCCAGCAGCAGCGTGTAGCCATCAGGCGCAGACTTGGCGGCCACCGCCGTACCAATCGTTCCGCCGGCGCCGCCGCGATTGTCGATCACGAACGGCTGGCCCAGGCTCTCGTGGAGCTTTTGCCCGAGCACGCGGCCGACGATATCGGTGCCGCCGCCCGGCGGGTAGGGGACGATGAGCCGGATCGGCCGGGTGGGAAAGGCCTCCGCCGCCGCGTCGGCGGCTGCGACCAATGTCAACACCGTGCCGCCAAAAAGCGCGAAGAACGCCCGTCGTCTCACACCTGACATAAGGGCTTCTCCTGGTGCCCCGCTCCCGTGCCTCCGCTCGAAAGGATAGCACAGCTCGTTACGGCAAGAGACTGCTGCGCTGCGGGATTTCAATCCGGTCTATGTCGGATTCGGGTCATCCGCGACTGAGGCGGGGGAAGCCACGCCACGGTGCATGTCCGCTTCACTCCGAAAGCGACCATTTAGTTATCATCATGCGATCGGTCGCGATGTGCCATAAGCGGACAAGCGCACTGCAACAAAAAAAAGCACAATTATTCGATTATCTAGTCAGCGCGGGCGAGCAGTCAGCGGCGATAGCGCCGGCAATAATCGACTACAGTGTCGACAAACACTCGACCCGCCGGCGATACCGATCGGCCACTAAGCGCGCACACACAGAATACTAAAGACTCGATCGCGAACTCCTTCACCGCAACCGTGGCTAGCGTTCCCGCGGCCACTTCGGGCTCCACGGCAAATCGCGGCAGGAGTGTGCATTGGCGACCAATACTGGCGATGCCCTTCACCAGGGCAATCGAGTTGGTAACACAAAATACCTCCGGCTCTACCTTGTGCCGCGCGAGTACTCGGTCGATTTGTTGCCGCAATCCGAACGACGGTTCGGTGAAAACAAATGGAAATTCGACCAGCTCGCGGAGAATACCTGGGGATGGGAACTGTATGATGAGATCGAGCCGGGCGATGTATGTGATCTGCAAAGCCTAGCGGGCGGCGGCGTCTACGCCGCTTGCGCTTTCTCACCAATCAAGCAGCGCCGACCGCAGGTCGAGGATCGCCGGTTTGGCATCGCGATTGCTCCAGGCGCTGTCGGCACATTTACAGGCTGCGCTTGAGCAATTTCAAGCTGGGGAGCGGTGGTGACCCCGTTGATGCCTGCTGAAGGATATGAGTCCTCAATCTACTCCGGGGAACGCGTACGCAGTACGATCTATCCTTTCTTGAACAAACGAAACGGTAGTGCCGGCCAATAACTGAGATCCTTCCGAGTCCGCCGTCGTGAATCGTCGTTTATACATTTGACTTCGCGCTATCCCCATGCTGGCATGAACCGTTCTGAATTTCCGAAAACGGGGTGGAAGATGACGCCGACCAAGATCGTCGCAGCTGCGATCATCGCAGTGTTCACGGTGACTCCCGCGGTTGCGCAGGGCACCAAGGTTGCCATTGGCATCTCAGGGTGGACGGGCTTTGCGCCGCTCGTTCTTGCAAAAGAGGCCGGCATCTATTCTAAGAGCGGCCTCGACGTCAGCATCAAAAAGATCCCGCAGGCGAGCCGGCATCTGGCTATCGCCTCGGGCGACATCCAGTGCGCGGCGACTACCGTCGAGACCTGGATCGTGTGGAACGCCAATGGCGTCGCTACTACTCAGTTGTTCCAGATGGACAAGTCATATGGTGCCGACGGAATGGTCGTGCGCAACACCATCGCATCGATCAAGGACGTGAAAGGCAAGACTGTGGCCGCCTCAGCGCCTGGCACCGCGCCCTACTTCACACTGGCCTGGTTTTTAAAGAAGAATGGGCTCACGGTGAAGAACGTGACCGTCGTCAACATGGAGCCCGCCGCAGCAGCGCAGGCATTTATCGCCGGGCAGAATGACGCCGCCATGACCTATGAACCGTATCTCTCGGCTGTGCGCGAGAAGCCGGAAGCTGGCAAGATCATCGCCACGACGCTCGACTATCCGATGGTGATGGACACGTTCGGCTGCACGCCGAAATTCATTTCGGAAAACGAGGCGGCGGTGAAGGCGATAACGAAAAGCTATTTTGACGCGCTCGAATTGATCAAGACAGACCAGAAGAAGGCCTATGAAATTATGGGCGCAGATGTGAAGCAGACAGGGGAGCAATTTGGCAACTCAGCGAAATACCTGCGCTGGCAGGATCAAGCCGCCAACAAAGCCTTCTTCACTGGCGAGTTCAACATATTCAACAAGGAAGCGGCCGATTTGCTGCTTGAGATCGGGGTCATCAAGCAGATCCCCGATCTCGGAAAGCTTGTGGATACCCGCTTCATTCAGTGAGCGGGCCTCCAACACGTATCAGCACTTTTCGTCGCAGCTCGCCGCCTGCCGCCGGTTAGGCATTCAGAATGGTCCTGTCACCAGTGCATTCATGAATCCGATCTTCTAATCTGGCAGCCGAGGACCTGGCTCGAATTGCTAACGGGCCCGAGCACGTCGGGCGCTCTTGACCGGCGCCGCACGATATGAAGCCCCTTGCACCTATTTCCAATACTGCCCGCCTAGGGCTTGGCATCCTGTTCTTTGTTTTTTTCTTCGCCGCATGGGGCTATGCCACGCTCGGAGGCTATGTCTCGAAGACTTTCCTCGCTGACCCCCTGACCATGATCGAGGAGGGCTGGCTGCTGCTAACCAAGCACGGCTTCATCGGCGATATCGGCATCACCATCTGGCGCGTCGTCGGCGGTTTTGTACTGGCTGCGCTGGTCGCGATACCAGTCGGCATTCTGATGGGCGCGTACAAGCCGATTGAAGCGTTCTTCGAGCCGTTCGTCTCATTCGCACGCTACCTGCCCGCATCGGCCTTTATTCCGCTGCTAATATTGTGGGCGGGTCTCGGCGAATTGCAAAAACTCCTCGTCATCTTCATCGGTTCAGTGTTCCAAATCGTGCTAATGGTGGCTGTGACCGTCTCGAGCGTACGCCGTGATCTAATAGAGGCGGCAATGACCCTTGGCGCACGCGACCGCGGCATTCTTACCCGCGTGCTGATTCCGGCCTCCGCGCCAGAGATTGCCGAGATCTTGCGGCTCGTACTTGGTTGGGCATGGACTTACGTGATCGTCGCGGAACTGATCGGCTCTTCCTCTGGCATCGGCCACATGATTACCGACAGCCAGGCACTCCTTGCCACCGGTCAGATTATCTTCGGCATCATCGTAATCGGTGTGATAGGTCTAATCTCTGATTTCCTGTTCAAATGGGGAAATAGGCACCTTTTTCCATGGAGTCTTGCGTGAGCAAGCTGGTCATGGACAATGTTTCGCGTATTTTTGCAGGCGCGCGTCGGCGCGCACCGACGCGCGCGCTTGAGCCGACGAATCTTACGGTTCTCGACAACGATTTCGTCACGATCCTCGGCCCGTCTGGCTGCGGCAAGTCCACATTGCTTCGCCTCGTCGCCGGCCTGGACCAACCGACCACCGGCCAGATTATCCTAAACGGCATCCCCGTGTCAGAACCGGGGCCCGACCGTGGCATGGTCTTTCAGTCGTATACCTTGTTTCCGTGGCTCACCGTCGCCGACAACATCGCTTTTGGTCTGCGCGAAAAGGGCGTACCGGCGCCCCGGCGCACGACAGTCGTGCGCGAGTGGCTCGTCCGGATCGGTCTCGTCAGCTTTGAGGATCATTATCCCAAACAGCTTTCGGGAGGAATGCAGCAGCGCACCGCAATCGCGCGTTCGCTCGCCAATGACCCGGCAATCCTCCTTCTGGACGAGCCGTTTGGAGCGCTCGACAACCAGACTCGCGCGCTGATGCAGGAGCTTCTACTCGACATTTGGGAGCGCGAGCGCAAGACCGTGCTATTCGTCACCCACGACATAGAGGAGGCAATCTTCCTTGCCTCGCGCGTGGTGGTGATGACGGCAAGGCCGGGGCGGATCAAAGCCGATGTAGCAATCGACCTCCCGCATCCACGCCATTATACGATTAAGACGAGCCCGGAATTCTCGGTGCTCAAAGCGCGCTTGACGGAGGAGATACGGGCGGAGGTGGTGTTAGCTGATACAGCCGATCGTGCGTCGTAGTGCTAGCTCAGGCTCGGTAGTTTCAGTCCATGCGCTTTTGCACTTGCAATCGCTTCATTATAACCCGCATCGGCGTGTCGCATGACTCCAGAGGCGGGATCGTTCCATAAAACGCGTTCAATCCGTCTCGCCGCTTCTGACGTGCCATCACACACGATCACCATACCGGCGTGCTGAGAAAATCCGATACCTACGCCGCCGCCGTGGTGAAATGAGACCCAAGTGGCACCTGAGGCGCAGTTGAGTAGCGCATTGAGCAGCGGCCAGTCCGAAACTGCATCGGAACCATCCTTCATCCCCTCCGTCTCGCGATTGGGGCTCGCCACTGAGCCCGAGTCGAGATGGTCCCGGCCGATCACAATCGGTGCCGCAAGTTCCCCGCGAGCCACCATCTCGTTGAAGGCAAGGCCGAGACGATGCCTATCACCAAGTCCGACCCAGCAGATCCGTGCGGGCAGGCCTTGGAATTTGATGCGGGACTTTGCCATATCGAGCCAATTGTGCAGGTGCTTATCATTCGGCATCAATTCCCTGACCTTGGCGTCCGTGCGAAAAATGTCCTCCGGGTCGCCCGACAGCGCTGCCCAGCGGAACGGGCCAACGCCACGGCAGAACAACGGGCGAATATAGGCGGGCACGAAGCCGGGAAAATCGAATGCGCGGGCAACGCCCATTTCGTGCGCCATCTGGCGGATGTTATTCCCGTAGTCGAGCGTCGGCACTCCGCGGCTCCAGAAGTCGAGCATCGCGCGCACGTGGATGGCCATCGACTCTTTTGCTGCGCGCGCGACCCCTCGTGGATCGCTAGCGCGCCGCACCTCCCACTCGGCAAGCGTCCAACTCGCCGGAAGGTACCCGTTTATCGGATCGTGCGCCGAGGTCTGGTCGGTGACCGCATCAGGCCTAACACCGCGTCGCACCAACTCGGGCAGCACCTCCGCGGCGTTGCCGAGCATGCCAATCGAGATCGGTTTCTTCTCGCGAGTGGCACGCTCTATCATCGTCAACGCCTCGTCCAGATTCCGGGCGTGCGCGTCGAGGTAACCAGTGTTAAGCCGCATTTCGATGCGCGATGGCTGACACTCAATCGCCAGCAGCGACGCGCCCGCCATTGTGGCGCCGAGCGGCTGCGCGCCGCCCATACCGCCGAGGCCGGCGGTGAGAATCCATTTGCCGGCGAGGCTTCCGCCATAGTGGCGCCGACCGAGCTCCGCGAAGGTTTCGTAAGTGCCTTGCACGATGCCCTGCGAGCCGATGTAAATCCATGAGCCCGCGGTCATCTGGCCGTACATCATCAGGCCTTTGCGATCGAGCTCGTTGAAGTGGTCGAGCGTCGCCCAGTGCGGCACCAGGTTCGAGTTTGCGATCAGTACGCGTGGCGCGTCCGGGTGCGTGCGAAACACACCGACCGGTTTTCCGGATTGGACGCAGAGCGTCTCGTCGGCTTCGAGGTTACGCAAAGCCGTAACCATGCGATCAAAGCTTTCCCAGTCGCGGGCGGCGCGGCCGACGCCGCCATAGACCACGAGTTCGTGGGGCTTCTCTGCCACTTCGGGATCAAGGTTGTTCATCAGCATCCGCAGCGGGGCTTCGGTCAGCCAGCTCCGGGCGGAAAGTTGTTGGCCGCGCGGCGCCCGGATAATCCGCACGTTGTCGAGGCGAGTAGCCATCGGATCCTCCTCAGGAGCGAGCAAACGCGAGGCAGGCTTCGAGCACGTCGCGCAAAGTCTGCTGGATGGGCCTGGCAAAATCGGCATCCCACGGCGGCGGATCGCTCTCGTCGCGAAGATAACCCCGGATCGCAAGTTCCATCTGCACCGCGTTGATTCCTTGCGCGGGACGGCCGTGGGTGCGGGTAATCCAGCCGCCGGTGAACCGGCCATTGATTACATGTGACCATCGGCTGGCCGCGCAAATAGAGGCGATCTGCTTGGTCAATGTAGGGTCGCACGTCTGGCCGTTATTGGTGCCGATGTTGAACACCGGCAACTCGCCGGGAAACAGGCGCGGAATCACTGACCTGATCGAGTGGCAATCGTACAGCACCACGCACTTGTGCAGCCCCCGCAGCCGTGCCAACTCCTCTGCAAGCGCTGCATGATAAGGCGCAAAGTAAAGCTTCTTGCGTCGCTCGATCTCTTTCGAACTCGGTGTTGCGCCGTCGCGGTAGAGCGGTCGGCCATCAAAAGTGTCAATCGGAACGAGGCTCGTCGCCGGCTGACCGGGATAGAGCGATGCGCCGGACGGATCGCGGTTTACATCAATGACCGTGCGTGAGACCGCGGTATGCACGGTAGTAGCACCAAGCTCGGCAGCGAAGGAATAAAGCCGGTCGATATGCCAGTCGGTATCGTGACAGGCGAGCGCAGACGACACGAGCCTCGCTGTGTACTCCTCGGGAATGCACACCCCAGTGTGCGGGAGCGATACAAGAAGCGGCGCGTCCCCGCGCTTGACCGTGAGCCAGGCCTCCGTCATGCATCCGGTCCCTCAAGGCCGGGCAAGCACACGCCGACCGTGCTGGCCAGCGCACCGGAGCGCACGAGATCGGCCGCGGCGGCGATGTCGGAAGCGAGATAACGATCGTGGTCGAGCATCGGAACGCGCTCGCGCAGCCGGGCGCGCGTTCGCTCCAGCGGGGCGCTGGACCTCTTCGGCGCGTGGAAGTCGCAGCCTTGCGCTGCCGTAAGCAGTTCGATAGCGACCACATTCGCGGCGTTCTCCACCATCGCGGCGAGACGCCGCGCGCCATGTGCCGCCATCGACACGTGATCCTCCTGGTTGGCGGAGGTCGGGATGGAATCGACGCTGGCTGGATAGGCGCGCTGCTTGTTCTCGGCGACCATTGCCGCGGCGGTCACCTGCGCCATCATAAATCCCGAATTGATGCCTGGCCGTGGCGTCAGGAAAGCCGGCAGCCCAGAAAGCGCCGAATCGATCAGCATCGCGATGCGCCGCTCGGCGAGCGAGCCGATTTCACACACCGCCATCGCGATGATGTCGGCGGCGAACGCCACCGCCTCGCCATGGAAATTGCCTCCGGACAATGCCTCGCCGGTCTCGGCGAAAATGAGTGGATTGTCGGAGACACCGTTCGCTTCGGTGACCAGCGTCGCGGTTGCCTGTCGGGCGAGGTCGAGTACGGCGCCCATGACCTGCGGTTGGCAGCGCAGACAATAGGGGTCCTGCACGCGATCGTCGTTGGCGAGGTGTGAGGCGCGTATCGCGCTGCCCGCCATCAGGGTGCGCAATGCAGCGGCGACTTCGATCTCGCCACGATGCCCGCGCAACCCATGAATGCGCGCATCGAACGGCGTATCTGACCCCTTGGCCGCGTCGGTCGATAGCGCGCCGGTGACCAGCGCCGCCCGGAACACGCATTCAATGGCGAGCAGGCGCACCAATGCTTCCGCCGTCGAAAACTGGGTGCCGTTGAGCAACGCGAGGCCTTCCTTCGGTCCGAGCACGATTGGCGCGAGCCCGGCCCGCTCGAGCGCGGCCTTGGCCGGCATGATCTCTCCGGCAAGCTGCGCGTCGCCGATACCCAGCATCGCCGCAGTCATGTGTGCGAGCTGGGCGAGATCGCCGGAAGCACCGACCGAGCCCTGGCTTGGTATCACCGGGATCACTTCGCGCGCGAGCATCGCTTCGAGCATGCCGATTGTGGTCGGCCGCACACCTGAGGCGCCACGACCCAGGCTCGCGAGCTTCAACGCCATCATCAGCCGCACGGTTGCCGGCCGCATGGGCTCGCCCACGCCAACCGAGTGCGATAGCACGATGTTGCGCTGAAGCGTGGCGAGATCGCCGTACGCGATATGCGCGCTCGCAAGCTTCCCAAAGCCGGTGTTGATGCCGTAGACCGGCTGACCGCGGGCAATAATGGCATCGACTGCTCGCGCACTGGCCTCGACTGCCGGCACCGCCGCGGCCGGAGAGCGGCGCCTTGCGCCACGCGCCGCCACTCGGCGAGCGTCGCGCGCCCTGGCCTCAGGGTCACCGCGGCCGACATTCGCCTCTCCAAACCCGTGCATGCAAAGGATTAAAGCCGATACGGTAGACCAGCTCTGCCGGTCGGTCGATATCCCAGATCGCGAGGTTGCACCACTTGCCCTGCTCGAGCGTGCCGATCTCATTGAGACGACCGAGCGCGCGCGCCGCTTCTCGGGTGACGCCGGCGACGGCCTCGTGGACAGTGAGCCGGAACAGCGTCGCGGCCATGTTCATGACCACAAGCAGAGAGGTAATCGGTGAGGTGCCCGGATTGCAGTCAGTCGCGATCGCTATCGGTACGCGCTGTGCGCGCAATTCATCGACCGGCGGCACCTGCTTTTCCCTCAGGACGTAGAACGCGCCAGGAAGCAGCACGGCGACCGTGCCGCTGCGCGCCATCGCCGCGACGCCGTCTTGATCGGTGTATTCGAGATGATCAGCCGACAGCGCGTCGTGCTCGGCGGCGAGTCTTGCGCCGTGCAGGTTGGAGAGTTGATCGGCATGAAGCTTCACCGGAAGTCCTGCTGCCTGCGCGGCAGCAAACACGCGTGCGGTCTGTAGAGGCGAAAACGCGATATTCTCACAGAACGCATCGACCGCATCGGCCAGCCGCTCGCGCGCGATAGCGGGAATCATCGAACAGACCCCGTCGATATATTGCTCCTTGTCACCGTTGGCTTCCGGCGGCAAGGCGTGCGCGCCGAGAAAGCTGGTGACCACATCAACCTCCCGCTGCTGCGCCAGCCGGCGCGCCGTCCGCAACATCCGCATCTCAGTTTTCAAATCGAGGCCATAGCCCGACTTGATCTCGATGGTCGTGACGCCTTCTGCCAGCAGGCGATCAAGCCGAGGCAGGCTTGCTCGCACGAGATCATCCTCGCTGGCCGCACGTGTCGCCTTCACCGTCGAGATGATGCCGCCGCCCGCTCGCGCAATTTCTTCATATGATGCGCCGGCGAGGCGCAGCTCGAACTCGTGCGCGCGCTCCCCGGCATAGACTAGGTGAGTGTGGCAATCGACCAGCCCGGGCATGACCCAGCGGCCGTCGAGGGCGACGCGATGCCTCGCGTCCCAGCCGGTTGGAAGGTCGGCGGCCGGGCCAGCAAAGGCGATCCGTCCGTCCTTGGCCGCGACGGTGCCGCGCTCAACGATACCCAGCTCCGGCTGGCCCGGCACGAGGGTTGCAAGACGCGCATCGAGCCAAATCTTGTCGAACCGCATGACGTCATCACCGGGTCGAGGAGGTCTGTCAAAATTCTATACTTCTTTGCGCAAGGCCGCCTATTGTCGCGCAATATCGGGCCGCGGCAAATGCCGCCTGGAGCGGAGAACGCAACTGCGACACGAGTTCTTTTTCGATCACGCTCTTCTGCCATCCGGCTGGGCGAGCGACGTTCGGATCGCCGTCGCCGGCGGCACTATCTTCGCGGTCGACGAAGGCGCGACCCGCGCCGGCGCCGATCACATCGCCGGCATCGCTGTTCCCGGTCTTCCTAACCTCCATTGCCACGCCTTCCAGCGCGGCATCGCCGGGCTCGCCGAACGCCGCGGTCCAACCAACGATACGTTCTGGAGTTGGCGCGAGGTCATGTACCACTTCCTAGGAGTTTTGGATCCGGATGACGTCGAGACCATCGCGGCATTCGCCTACATGGAAATGTTAGAGGCGGGCTTCACCTGTGTGGGAGAATTCCACTACCTCCATCATGACGTGGACGGTCGGCCATTCACAGACCTCGGGGAAATGGCTGCAAGAATTACCGCCGCGGCTAAACGGACCGGGATCGGTTTGACCTTGCTGCCGTCCTTCTACGCCTATGGTGGATTTGGGGAGGCGGAACCAGGGAGCGGACAGAAGCGCTTCCTCAACGATCCGGAGAGATTCTCGCGCCTGGTCGAGCGCAGCCGTGCCATCATGGCGGAGCTGCAGTATGGCCGAGTCGGGATCGCGCCGCATTCCTTACGAGCGGTAACGCCACAAGCCTTGCGCGCCGTCGTCGCCTCCCAGCCGGACGGCCCAATTCACATTCATGCCGCTGAACAGGTGCGAGAAGTTGAAGAATGCATCGCAAGCCTGGGCTCACCACCGGTGCAATGGCTCTTGGATAACTTCGCCGTCGATCGACGGTGGTGCCTGATACATTGCACGCACATGACCCCCGACGAGACACATCGGCTTGCCGCATCTGGCGCAGTGGCAGGACTCTGTCCAACAACCGAAGCCAATCTCGGCGATGGAATCTTCCGCGCCTCGGTCTATCTAGCCGATGGTGGCATCTATGGTGTTGGCACGGACTCCAACGTCCAGATTGACGCGGCGGCAGAGTTGCGCCAGCTGGAGTACAGCCAGCGTCTGCATCATCGGTCCCGAAATGTACTCGCCCGATGTGAAGGTGAATCGACGGGCCATCGCCTCTATACGGCGGCGCTCACAGGTGGGGCCCAGGCGCTTTCGCAGCCGATCGGGGCGATCGAGCCCAACGGGCGGGCAGACATCGTGGTTCTCGACGCCGATCATCCCGATCTTGCGACTGGCTCGGGGCATTGGCTCGACTCGTTTTTGTTTGTGGGAGGCAGGCGTCTGATCGGCAGCGTGATTGCCGGCGGAGAAATAGTGGTCGAGAGCGGGCGCCATCGGCAACATGAGGCGATTTCGGCAGCGTATCGACGAACGATTACGCGATTAGTGCGATCATGATGGGAGATCAGAATCGCGCATGGAAGGGTCGACGGCGGCGCCCGCCCCTCGCGCATAGCCGCGATCAACCGAGCAGGAGAGCATCGTCGGCGAGTTCTTCCCCCAGATCACGACGAAAGAGGTAGAGAAGATCGGTCACGGTCATAGCGGCACGTTGCTCTCCAGCGACGTCGAAAACGATTTTGCCGCGGTGAAACATGACCGTCCGATCGCCGAATTGAAGCGCCTGTGCCATCGAATGAGTCACCATCACCGTTGTGAGCGACAACTGACGCACTATTTCCTGGGTCAGTTCCATGACGAACTCGCCGGTTCTTGGATCGAGCGCGGCCGTGTGCTCGTCGAGCAGCAGCACGCGCGTTTCGCCGGCAGTTGACATCAGCAGGCTGACCGCTTGCCGCTGTCCACCTGAAAGCAGGCCCACCTTGTCATTAAGACGATTCTCCAATCCAAGCTTCAGCAGCTGCAGCCGCTCGCCTACCCGGCCGCGAAGCGACCGATCTATGGCGAATCGAAAACCGCGAGGATTCGTGCGCCCGTGGGCAATGGCAAAGTTTTCCAGAACGGTCATATCCTCGCAGGTGCCCATTTTTGGATCCTGAAAAATGCGAGAGATGAGGCGCGCTCGTGAATGGACAGGCCAGTCCGTGATGTCGTTCCCATCGATTAAAATGCGGCCGCGATCCGGCCGCACGCCTCCTGCAATCACGTTCAATGCGGTCGACTTGCCGGCACCGTTCGAGCCGATCACGGTGAGAAGTTGTCCCGGGGGGACAGTCAGATCGATTCCCCGCAACGCCCGTGCTTCTAGGGGCGTACCTCGAGCAAACGTCACATGGATGTCTTCGAGCGTGATCATCGTGCCGGCTTTTGCGTGAGCAGCCTGGCAATACCGCCTCTCGAACGGCTTATGAGGGTGAGCGCGACGAGAACCGCCGTTACCACCTGAACGTCAGAGGCCTGCAACCCGAGAAAATCGGCATTGAGGGCCAGCGCCACGGCAAACCGGTACAGCATTGCGCCGGCGACGCACGCTATTGTGGCCTGCATGATCGTTCTTGCGGGGAATATCGCCATCCCGACAATAACGGACGCAAGCCCGATAATGACGACGCCGATCCCCATATAGGCATCCGCAGCGCCGAAGAGTTGCGCGAACAGCGCACCGGCAAAGGCCGTCAGCGCATTCGCGAGCCCAATTCCCAGGAGTTTCATTCTTCCGACATTGATTCCATTCGCTGCGGCCATGACCGGATTGGCTCCGGCCGCTCGCATGGCCGTGCCAAGCCCCGTCGCAAGGAAAAAGTCGAGTGCAAGCTTGAGTAGGATAACAACGCATCCAAGAAAGATCGGATTGACGATGTACGAGGGGATGCCGTGTCCCCCCAGCAGCGTGAACATCGTCGGCGATCCGAGCAAAGGCTTGTTCGGCCCGCCCATAATACGCAGGTTTATGGAATAGAGCGCGATGGAAACCAGAATGCCTGCGAGGATATGAAGTATGTTGTATCGGACATTGAGAAATGCCGTGATCAGGCCGGCCGAGAATCCGGCAAGAGTCCCGACTGCGGTCGCCGGCCAGGGATTCCAGCCGAAATTTACAATCACTACTGCGGTGACAGCGGCGCCCAGCGGGAAACTGCCCTCAACGGTGAGGTCGGGAAAATCGAGCACGCGGAAACTGAGGAAGGCTCCAAGCGCGACAATTCCGAAGATGAAACCGATCTCGATCGTTCCTAGAAATTCATAGAGTGTCATGGCGCCGCTCTTGTGCGGAAGCCGTCTTGAGCGCGTCGATGATAATCCTTGATAGCGCCGCCAAGCCAAGCCCGAGCAGCGCCCCCGAGTTACGCTATTCAACGACTTTGGTGGCCCGCGCTAGGACGGTTTGCGGGATAGCAACGCCCATTGCCAAGGCGGATCGTTTGTTCATGTATACATCCAAATTCGGCAGCTTCTGATAGGCAATAATTGCATCGATATCACCCGGCTTCTTGCCACTGAGCACTTCCGCGACCATGTGGCCGGCGAGACGTCCAACCTCAGTGTAGTTCAGGCCGACAGATGCAATGCCGCCGCGCTCCACCCCGCGCGTTTCGCCGGTGAAGATGGGGGTTTTGGTCTCTTCGCCAATCTTTACGATCGCCTCGATCGAAGCCACCACGGTGGTATCGTTGGGAATAAAGATGGCGTCGACTTTACCGACGAGCTTGCGCGCGGCCGGAATAACTTCGTTGACGGTTGGCGCCGGCGACTCGACGACCTCGATGCCGAGAGGCTTGCCCTGTTCGTTGATCCATTCGAGCGTCGCCTTTGAGCTATCAAGGCTGGGATTGTAAATGAAGCCGAGTTTCTTCAGGTTCGGCAAAATTTCCCGCATCAACCGAAGTTGCTGGGCGATAGGCGGCGCGTCGGACACGCCGGTGACGTTGCCGCCTGGCTTATCATATTTGCTGATCACTTTAGCCTTAACCGGGTCGATCACCGTCGCAAACACTATGGGAATATCTTTGGTCGCCGCGACCATTGCTTGGGATGTTGGGGTCGTGATCGCAACAATGACATCGGGCGCCTCGCCAACGAACTTCCGGGCAATCTGCTGCTGGGTCGGCATGCTGCCGTTGGCCGTTTGGTACTCAACTGACAGATTTTTTCCGTCACTGAAGCCCCGTTCGGATAGACCGGCTAGGACGCCATCCTTTGTTTGAACAAGTTGAGGAACCTCGATGATCATTGAGACTGCGATTTTTTTGGTATCCGCGGCATGGACGGCACCGCATGTTGCCACGAGCAGGCTTAGAATCGGCGTCATTCGGATCAGCCTGTGCATGTCTCCCTCCCTGGACGCGCTATCCTCTTGCCACGATGTGGGCGGCTGTTTCACAATTGGAGCAAATGGCGAGCCTACCTGTCAACGCTGATCGAACCCGTTCTTTGCCTGGTCGCACAGCAGCCCCGGCCGGGGTCGGACTCCTGCTGAAAGCCTTCCAGATCCTGGACCTGTTCTCGGACGTGCGCCCCGCCTGGACGCAGGCCGAGCTCGCGCGGTCAACCGGGCTTCCGCGCTCGACGTTGAGCCGCCTGGTGCGATTTTTATGCGGCCGCAATTATCTGTTCGAGCAGCGTGGCCGATATACGCTCGGCTTCGGCGCAATCGATCTCGGGCGGCGGGCACAAGTTCAATTCAACCTTGTCGATTTATGCTCCGATCTGCTCGAGGAGCTCGCACAGGCAACCGCCGAAACCGTCATTCTCACCGGCTATGACGATGCGCGAGCGAGCGTGGTTTGTCTTGCGCAAATTCCCAGCCGCCAGGGCGGGCTGCGCGTTTTCGAGAATATCGGCACCGCATATCCGCTTCATTCGGGCGCGACCGCAAAGGCGGTTCTCGCTTTTCTGCCGGAAGACCAATTGAACACTGTTGTCGCCGGCGAGATCACGCCTCTCAATCCGGCATCGAAGACCAGCCGCGAAGCCTTGAGAAAGCACCTCGCCGAGATCAAGAGGAGTGGCTATGCGGTCACACGAGAGGAAACCTATCCCGGCGTGATCGGCGTGGCCGTTCCGATTCTCACAGCGCGGCATCAGCCGCTTGGGTCGATTGCGGTCGCAGCCCCTTTGCATCGAATGCGACAACGCGAAATAGCTGACCATGCACGGCGGCTGCTTGAGCTTGGTCGCTGTGTCACGGGACGGCTGGGCGGGTCAATGTGAGCGCAGATGTGAGAACGGATTCGTCCGGGCATGCCACCGCAATGCGCGGTTGGTTGTCCGTTACGCCAGGTCTTACACAAATCGGACTAAGCCAACTACCTCGGCCAATTACTGGCCCCGGAACAGCTTTGGTGCGGGTTGAAGCCGCGGCGCTCAACTTCTCCGATCTCTTGATGATCGATGACCATTACCAGGTCCGTCCGCCACGGCCTTTCGTTCCGGGTCAGGAGATCGCGGGCACGGTCATTTCCGCCACGCCAAATTCTGGTCTCGCCGAAGGCGACCGGATCGCGAGTAAGGTCGAATGGGGCGGGTTTGCTGAATATGCGGTTGTGCGGGGCGACATGGCGATGCGCCTTCCCGGCGGGATGTCCGCCTCCAACGCTGCGGCATTGCCTGTGGTGTATACGACGGCGCTGGTCGCGATGACCGAATCGACCGTGATCGCATCCGGCGAAACGGTACTTGTGCTTGCGGCCGCCGGTGGCGTAGGGCTTGCGACGGTAGAGATCGCGAAACACCTGGGCGCGCGCGTCATCGCAGCGGCCGGAGGAACCCGAAAATGTGCGCTCGCTCGCGCCCACGGCGCAGATGAGACAGTCGATTATCGCGATAGTGGGTGGGGCGACCAGGTCAAGGCATTGAGCAACGGACGCGGCGTCGACGTGATCGTTGACCCGGTCGGAGGTGAGGTTACCAAACAAGCGCTTCGGCTGCTGGATTGGGGCGGCCGGTTGCTCATCGTCGGCTTCAGCTCAGGACAAATTTCCCAGATCCCCGCCAACCGTTTGTTGTTGCGCCGCGCCTCGGCCATTGGCGTCTACTGGGATCATGATCGCGACGGGCCAATGCTCGCGAGGATTGCGCGAAAGATATTCGACCTGTCGGCCGCGGGCACCATTCGCCCGCATATCGGCGAGACCTTTGCTTTCGAGGATCTGCCGATCGCCCTCGCCGCGCTCAGAGCGCGTGAAACCACGGGCAAATCTATTCTAAGGATTTTGGAGGAGACGACATGATCAGTCCGCCGACCAACCTCTTGGCTGGTGTTCGGGTGCTTGATCTTACACGCGTCATGTCGGGCCCATTCTGCACGGCCATGCTTGCGGATTTGGGAGCCGACGTCACGAAGATCGAAATGCCGGATTTCGGCGAGGAGAGCCGCCATTTCGCGCCTCATGTGAACGGCGAAAGCACTTATTTCGCTCTGCTTAATCGCGGTAAACGCAGCATCACCGTAAATCTCAAATCGCCGGAGGGCCTCCGGATTATTTGCGATCTGGCGTTGCGGGCGGATGTATTGGTGGAGAATTTTCGGCCGGGCGTGATGGAACGGCTTGGCCTTGGTCAAAACGCTTTGCAAGAACTCAATCCACGCCTGATCTACGCTTCGATCTCGGGATTCGGTCAAACAGGTCCATTCAGGGATTGGCCGGCATTCGATCTCGTCATCCAGGCAATGAGCGGGTTGATGAGTCTCACCGGCGAGCCCGATGGCAGGGCTACCGCAGTGGGCGAGAGCATTGCCGATGTGGCAACCGGCATGTTCGCGGCATGGGGTATTGCAGCCGCGCTATACGACCGCGAGCGAACTAGCCGGGGTCGCTATCTCGAAGTAGCGATGCTCGACTCCGTATTCAGCATGCTGCTCACGAGCTTAGCGCGGCGGCTGTTCACTGATCGCACCCCGGCCCGCGTCGGCAACCGGCACCCGGAAACCTATCCTGTCGACAGCTTTCCCACCCGGGACGGCGATATTGTCTTGGTGGGTTTTTCCGATCACGTGTTCCGGCAGCTGATGCAATGCATCGGAAGACCGGAACTCGCGGACGATTTGCGCTTCTGCACCAATCGCAGTCGGAACGATCACGAGGCTGAGTTGAGAAACGTGATCGAATCCTGGACCCGGGGCCTAACGCAGGCCGAAGCGCTAGAGCAGCTGCGCGTCGCTGACGTCCCCGCGGCACCAGTGTGGACCCTTGACCACCTTCTGGCCAGTGGTCATTTACGCGCGCGCGGCATGGTGCAGGAGGGCACCAATGCGGCGCTCGGCAAGATCCCTCTTGTGCCACAGCCCGTCCAATTCTCCGGGTCCTCCCATCCAGTGTTGATGCGAGTACCAATACTGGGCGAGGACACTGATGCGGTGCTGCGCACCGAACTCGGAATGACCGAGAGCAACATAGCCGAGCTGCGCGTAGCAAAGGCGATCTAACCAGAGGGACCGCCGGTCGATGAATGTTGCAAAAAACGAACGTGAGGTCCGCGCACCGCGCGGACGCGCACTGAATGCGCAAAGCTGGTCCACCGAGGCGCCGCTGCGCCTGCTGATGAACAATCTCGATCCCGATGTAGCTGAACGCCCACAAGAACTAGTGGTATATGGTGGGATCGGCCGCGCCGCGCGGAATTGGGATTGCTTCGACCAAATCGTCGCGACTCTCACAAAGCTGCGCCAGGATCAAACATTGCTGGTTCAATCCGGCAAGCCTGTAGGCGTCTTTCCGACGCATCCTGGCGCGCCACGGGTCATCATCGCGAATGGCAATCTCGTCCCTAACTGGTCGACGTGGGAGCATTTCAACGAGCTCGATCGAAAAGGGCTCATGATGTACGGCCAAATGACCGCTGGCTCGTGGATCTATATTGGATCGCAAGGGATCGTTCAGGGCACATACGAAACGTTTTCGGAGATTGGCCGTCGCCACTTCGCCGGATCGCTTGCGGGACGTTGGTTTCTTAGTGGTGGACTTGGCGGCATGGGTGGCGCCCAGCCGCTGGCGGCCACGATGGCGGGCGCGTCGATTCTGGTCGTCGAATGCCAGCCGAGCCGCATCGAGTTCCGCAAGCGCACCGGCTATCTCGACCGCAGCACTGCCAGCCTTGATGAGGCCCTTGCGATAATTGAGGCTGCAAACAAGAAACGCCAACCTGTCTCGGTCGGGCTTATCGGAAATGCCGCCGAAGTTTATGAGCAAATTCTCGGTCGAGGCGTGCTCCCCGACGTAGTGACGGACCAGACCTCTGCCCACGATCCGGTCAACGGGTATTTGCCCCTCGGATGGAGGGTCGAGGAATGGATTGAGCGCCGGCAACGCGACCCGCGCGGCACGGCCGAAGCAGCGAAGCGCACAATGGCGCGACAGGTTCGCGCCATTCTGGCGTTTAAAGATAGGGGTGTGGTCGCTCTCGATTACGGCAACAACATCAGGGCAATGGCGAAGGAAGTAGGCGTGGATAATGCGTTCGCTTATCCCGGATTCGTCGAGGCGTACGTGCGTCCTCTATTCTGCGTCGGCAAAGGACCTTTCCGTTGGGTGGCGCTGTCCGGGGATCCTGAAGATATCTATCGCACGGATCAAAAGGTGCGCGAACTCATACCCGACGACCCCTTCCTGCACAATTGGTTGGATAAGGCGCGCGCCCATATTCGATTTCAAGGACTGCCATCCCGCATTTGTTGGCTTGGATTGGAGCAGCGGCACCGAATAGGACTAGCCTTCAACGAGATGGTATCACACGGCGACGTGTCGGCTCCCATCGTCATTGGCCGAGACCATATGGACTCGGGGTCCGTGGCATCACCCACCCGAGAGACCGAGGGCATGATCGACGGATCGGATGCGGTGTCCGATTGGCCTATCCTAAACGCACTGCTGAACTCCGCGTGTGGAGCGACTTGGGTTTCCTTCCATCATGGCGGCGGCGTTGGCATTGGATACTCCCAGCACGCCGGAATTGCATTGGTGGCGGACGGCACGCCCGAAGCTGGAGAAAAGATCGCGCGCGTGCTCTGGAATGATCCTGCCACTGGCGTAATGCGTCATGCCGATGCAGGTTATAGGTTGGCCTTGGAATGTGCAAAACGAAATGGTCTTTGGCTCCCGATGCATGGAAGTTTGCAGTGAGTGTACGTCAAAGTCTAGGTTTTGGGTAAACACATCCTGTCGTCGGCAGACGTGATGCGTGACTCAGTAACCATCGACGCAAGATTGCTTACAACAGTCTTGCTTCTCATGCAGGCCGCGTTCGCCGTCTCCGCGGCGGACGAACCCAATTATCCTTCAAAGCAAATCCGTATTGTCGTCGGATTCGCTGCCGGCGGTGCACCCGATGTGCTGGCACGCATCATCAGTGACCGCCTGGCGCAGAAGTGGGGCCAAGCGGTGGTGGTGGAGAACCGGACGGGTGCCAACGGCAATATTGCTATGGCGGCAGTGGCCAAGTCCCCTCCCGATGGGTACACGCTCGCCATTGTGCCAGTCGGCAACGCCGCGGTGAATCCGTCGCTGTTCACCGACCTGCCCTACGAACTCGGCCAATTCGCTCCTATCACGCAGATTGCGAATGTCGAGAATGTGCTGGTCATCAGCGCGAAGTCGCCGATCAAATCCCTGAAAGACCTGATCGTGCTCGGCCGGGCGAAAAGCGCGAACCTTACCTACGCGACACCCGGTGCTGGCAGTATCGCACATCTCGCCGCCGAGCTGCTTGCGCGGAGCGCGGGCTTCACGATGACGCACATCACCTATCGGGGCGTCACGCCGGCCTTGACCGATGTGCTGCGCGGCGAGGTCACCATGATGTTCTCTCAGCTTTCGACCGCCAAGCCGTTGATTGCCAGCGGGGAACTGCGCGCACTCGGTGTTGCCAGCAGCGTGCGCAGCGCCGCCCTGCCCGATGTGCCGACGATTGCAGAGGCGGGTGGCCTACCCGGGTTCGAAGCCGTGTCCTGGTACGCGCTGATGGCCCCGGCGGGAACACCTCAGCCGATCGTGGCCAAGCTTCACGAAGGCGCTGTGGAGGCGATCAACGTGCCCGAAGCGAAGGCCAGGCTCGAGGCGCAAGGAGCACAGCCGGTCGGTAACACGCCGACCGAGCTTGCCGCTGTGATCGCGGCCGACACGGCACGCTGGGCGAAAGTGGTCCGTGACGCCGATATCAAGGTCGCCCCTTAAACCTGTTCGATGTCGCCGATCTATCTGCACTACTTGAACGCACTCGATGTCGAAGCGCTTGCACTCAGCGACGACGAAATTCTGGCAGCCGTCGAAGCTGGGCTGGCGGCGCAGGGTCGACGCGAGACCGTCATCGAGCCGCGCGTGCACCTAGTCCCGGATGCCGCCGTGCCGGGGCATTTCAACGTGCTGCGCGGTTCATTCCGCGCGCCAATCAATCTTGCCGGCGTCAAGGTGATCAGCGATTACGTTGATAACTACAAGGAAGGCCTTCCATCCGAGATCGGGCTTCTGCTGCTCATGGACTCGCGCAATGGGGTCCCCAAGGCGATCATCGACGGCAGTCACTTGACCGACATGCGCACCGGTGCAGTCACCACGATCGGTGCCAAATATCTGGCGCGCAAGAATTCGCGAATACTGGGCCACGTTGGGGCCCGCGGCACGGCCTATTGGAACGTTCGCCTGCTCGATCGTCTATTTAATTTTGAGGAAATCCGCGTTCATTCGCGCCGGCCGGAAAGCCGCAATGCATTCGCCACGCGACTCTCCAAGGATCTGGCAAAGCCCGTCAAGGCAACGTCTGACTGGCGCTCTTGTATCCAAGGCGCCGACATCGTCGTGGAGGCCTCACGCCTGCGCGAGCCCGCACCAATGTTGAAGACTGAGTGGATCAAGAAGGGCGCCTTCGTCGTTCCGTACGGTACCATGAGTGCAGTCGAACTCTCGCTCACCGACATAATGTCCAAAATGGTCGTCGATGACTGGGGCCAGTGCAAAAGCGGGCAATTTGGCTCGCTGCGCGCGCATGTGGAGGGTGGCAAGTTATCGGAGGCGACACTGCATGCGGAGATGGGCGAGATCGTCGCCGGCCACAAACCAGGCCGACAACACGATGACGAGACAATTCTCTTCTGGCATCGCGGGTTATCGCTTTCCGACATCGCACTCGGTCACGCCATGCTGGAGAAGGCGACTCGGCTGGGCATCGGACATCGACTACGCTACGCCTGAACAATGTCCCTGATCGCCAATGCGCGGATGTACGCAGTCACGCCCGGGGTGCGTGAGGCGTGGCGGACGTTGTTTGACTGGGTGGCGAGGACATCCGGCGTTCCTCTCGAATATATTGACCACGCCGCGCCAGCGCCGCTCGAAACGCTTTGGGCGCGCGAGGATCTCGGCGCAACCTTCATGTGCGGGTTTCCTTTTGCTTCTGCTGCCCGGAAACCAGGTCTCATCGCAGCACCCGTTCCCTCGCCGTCGCGCTATGGAGGACTGCCGCGATACTGCACCGATTTCATCGTGCGCGCGGATCACCCCTTCGCACGTCTGAGCGACACGTTTGGCGGACGCATCGGTTGGACGGTCGGGCATTCGCAATCCGGCTATAACGCCGTTCGTTATCATTTGTCGCGCTATCGCCGCGAGCAAAGCGAGCCGCTATTCGCCCATTGGGTTGGTCCACTTATTACGCCACGACGCGTGATCGAGCACGTGATCACGGGGAAAATTGACGTCGGTCCGCTCGATTCCTACGTGCATGATCTGCTCAAGCGCAATGAACCGGAGACCGCCTCCAGGCTGCGAACGATAGAGTCAACAGCAATGACACCGATTCCGCCGCTGGTTGTTTCAACAACCGTTGCAGGCGACACCGTTGAACGTTTGCGTGGCGCTCTTATTTCCGGCGCAATCCAGACGGAGCTGGCGGCGACGTTCGACGTGTTGGTGATCAAGCGCTTCGCACCGGTTAAATCCAGCGACTACGCCGTACTGCTCTCGCAAGCGCGGGAGGCGGATCGTCAAGGAATTGCGACGCCAGGCCCAGGACTCCGGTAACGGAGTGCGGAACTGAAATGACACAGATGATCTGAACCCCTGAACGACATATAAACTTGTCCATCACCGCGGTGATCCCGGGCGAGGTCGACTTCGGGTTCGCCAACATGACGGGCGGACTGCCACAGCTGCAAGCCGGAGCGGTGTGCGGCCTCACGGTAAGGCCGGCAATTACCACGGATAAGCCAGCGCCAAGTCCCGTTGGTATTATCTGCTGACCTGGAGGTAGGCCTTGGCTTCCGCGAGTTCCGGCCTGGCCGCGTCGGAGTGATCAGCGAGTTCAAGCAAGCTCGTGTAGTAGTCGCGTGCAGCGCTCGCGTTCCCAACCCGGACCGCCGCGGCGGCGGCCCCCGCAAAGCTGTTGGCGAACGGCTGTGAACGCGTAAAGCCAAAGAAGCCGAAGAATCGGCCTATTTTGCGATAATTCCCGAATGTCAGCGAATGATGACGAACGTCATGCTGGCGGGCCCGGGAGGACTCGAACCTCCAACCAGACCGTTATGAGCGCACCAATGTGGCGCCACACTCACTTTGATTTTGCAGAATTTTTGGACTCGACGGTAGTGTTGACCAACGAAATGGCCAACGATTGGCGACGATCCTTCCCGGCAATCGCTTCCACGGCACCGCGCATGTGTGCTGGGTGGTGATGACCGTAAAAGTACCGTCGCATTGGAACCGAATAACGCCACAGCGAACGACGCGGCCGCGCTCTGCAACAGCAGTCCAGGCTGCTTTATCCAGTCGATACCAGAGCTGCTTGATGTTGGGATGAGCAGCACGCCAGTCTTTATTAAACTGCTTTACTTCGTCGTCGCTAAATTGATCCGAGAACTTGCGAAATGCATTAACGCCTCCGGCATAGCCAAAGGCTAAATCGCAAGTCTTGCCGACGTTACGCTCCTCCGGGGTGATCTTGTTGGGCGTCGGCAAGACTTGCGATTTAGCCTTTGGCTATATCGCA
>DATFQX010000056.1:0-6674 GCA_035263865.1 Xanthobacteraceae bacterium | reverse complement strand
TTGGAGAAACTACAGGATGCCCTCGGTGAGTTGAACGACATCGCAGTCCATTCGGGGCTCACCGAACGCATCGTCGATACGCAGGACGCTCGCGACAAGCAACGCGAAGGGCGCACCAAGAAAGCATTCGCCGCGGGCCGTCTTTCCGGCCATGAGGAAGCGTGCATCGCGTCCGTGGTCAAGGATGCGGAAAGTGCCTACCGCGGCTTCACCAAGGCGAAGCCGTTTTGGTCATAACTCGGCGTTGCAGTGGACCGGGTACTCCAGGTCAGCTGAGCGGCGGTCAAGGCTTTCTGCGGATCCGCGCGGAAAATCGGGCAGCGGCTCGCGCGGTTCCGGCAGATCAACATGCAGAAATGCCATGATCCATCACGATGCGCTGGAATTCCCGGATGGGCAGGTCGTGCTTGATGAGCATCGGAAAGCTTTTGCACCGACGCTTTGGACCGTCGATTCGGCAATGCCGAGCAGCCTAGCCGTCTGCAGGTTAATCTTTAGCGCGGCTTATGAAGGCGACTAAGCACGTGGGTCCAACGTTCTGGCCAGAATGCCAGTACCCACACGATAAGTACCACAAGAAATAGCACCACAGCCATTTGCATAATGCCAAACTGCGGAGAGTCTTTTGCCACAAGCCAGCTCGCCACGACTCCCGCAGCTGTTACAAGCCCTCTGACAATCCAACCGAGCATGATCCCTCATCCTACAATTAAGTCCTAAAGAACTTTCATCCCCGCGCCGCTGAGCAGCGCGATGAAGTCGCGGCGTCTCACTCGATCACTTCGTCGGCGCGGGCGAGCAGCGTCGGTGGCACCTCGATGCCGAGCGCCTTCGCAGTCGTCAGATTGATGACGAAATCGAACTTGGTCGGCTGCTCGTCGCCATAGTCTGATTGCCTCTCTCTTAGGGCCGCCGTCGGCAACGCGGGTCAGGGCGATGAGACGCTCGTCGAGCCCCGCGCGCAGCAACGCGGCGTTGACCCCCGCCAAAACTTTCGTGGCTTCCGATCCGATCGCGGCGTAGTTGAGTCGTATGGGGTGCTTTCTCCTTTCGATCAGCGTCCAAAGATCACGCTGCGGAAGCGGCGCAAAGCAAACGCGAAGTAAACAGCGCCGATGGCCGCCGTGGCCAAAATCTCCGGCCATACGATTGAGAGGTCGGCGCCGCGATAGAGCACATCCTGGGAGAAAACGACAAAATGCGGCGTCGGGCTGATCACCCTCATAAAGTACTGCAGCCAGACCGGCATGCTCTCCATCGGCGTGATGCTTCCGGAAAGCAGCATCATCACCAGCAACACCGGAATGGCGAGCAATCCGAACTGGCCCATTGTGGACGCGACGGTGCCGAGAAGAATGCCGAGCGCTGCCACGGTGAACACATAAAAGCAGGAGCCGCCGAGAAACAGCAGAACCGATCCGGCAACTGGCACCTGCAGCCACCATTGCACGACTAGCAGCAGCGACAGTCCGGCCGCCGCTAGAATAACGATGCCGTTTGCCAGGATTTTCGAGAGCATGATCTCGGCCGGGACCACCGGCATGACGAGGAGATGCTCGACCGTGCCCTGCTCGCGCTCGCGGATGAGCGCCGCCCCGGTTAGGATCACGGCCAACATCGTAAGATTGTTGATGATCTGCATCACTGAGGTGAACCAACTCGAATTCAAATTCGGATTGAACTTTGCGCGGGTAACCACTTTTACCGGCGCGCCTATCAGTCCTTCACGTCCCGCAATGAATTCGGTCACGTAATTGACGATGACGTTCTCGATGTAGGTCATGCCATTGAAAACCTGAGCTACCGCGGTGGCATCTACATTGATTTGAACCGACGACTGCCGCCCGGCAAGAATATCCGCCTGAAACTTTGGGGGAAATTCAATGACGTAAATGAAGCGCTGCGAATCCATCGCTGCGTCCATTTCTGTTACTGGGATTTCCGTCACTGACTTGAAGGTCGGCGGTGTGAGGCCGTCGGCGATGCGGCGCGACAGGTCAGAATGGTCTTCGTCGACGATGCCAACCGAGAGGTTGGTTGCTTCGGTCCGGAAACCCGTCGCAGTCGCGTAAACGGCTATGGTGAAGCTATAGGCGACCAGGGCAAGCATAACGGGATCGGAGCGGATGCCACGCAGCTCCTTGATCGTCAGCCGGTAGATGTTTGCGAGATGCACTCGCAGCTTCGCCAACCGGCCGCCCTTGGGCCGCTTTGCCTTGCCTACCGGTTGCGAGGTCGCCTGCTCCCTTGCCCCGATTGTCTCGCTCGCCACGGACATGTCAGCGCTCCTGCTTCTGCAGGACGATCTGCGCGGCAATGAGAAAGCTGAGCGCGAACAGCGCAAGGACGAGCGCATTTAACCAGAGATCGGAATAGCTCAGTCCTTTGGTGAAGGTGCCGACGCTGATCGGCTGAAACCAGGCTGCTGGAAACATCAGGCCGATCAGCTTTCCCTGGCCGGTGAGAGAGGACACCGGCACGAGCAGGCCTGAAAAGTTCACTGTGGGGATAACGGTCAGAATTGTGGTGGCAAACACAGCCGCCACCTGTGTCCGTGTGAGGGTCGACACGAGTTGCCCGAAACCGCAAGTCGAGAAAACGTAGAGCAGCGCCCCGAGCGCCAGCGCTCCGAAAGATCCTTTGACCGGCACGCTAAAAACGAGAAACGCCATCGGCAGCAGAATGCCGAATGTCACCATTCCAACCGCGACGTATGCAATCTGCTTGCCCGAAAGGAACTCGAATTTGCTGATGGGAGTCGAGCGAAAATTCGCGATCGACCCGGTTTCCTTCTCGCGCACGACGGCGATGCTTGCCATGATCGCCGGAATCAAGACGAGTATCATCACCACGGTGCTCGGAATCATGGCGAAGACGCTCTTGAAAGCCTGGTTGTAGCGGAAGCGATTTTCGATCGTAAGGCCGCCGAGATAGGCGTTGGAGGGCGCATTGGGGCCGAGGCGTTCGACCGCGAGGTCCTGCGCATAGCGCAAGGTCAGGCCGGTAACGTACCCTTTCGCTGTCTCGCCGCGGAACGGCATGGCGCCGTCGATCCAGAAGGCGACCTCAGGCGAGCGCAGGTTCGTCAGATCGCGGCCGAAGTCGGGTGGGATTTCAACGACGACAGCGAGCTCTCCGCTGCGCATGCGTCGTTCGAGTTCGGCGGTGGAGTCGATCGGAGGCCGTTCGGTGAAATAGCGGGAGCCCGAAAAACTTTCGAGCAGCCTGCGGCTTTCCGGCGTCCGGTCCTGGTCAAAGGCCGCGTATTTCAGATTCTCGACATCGAAGGTGATGCCATAGCCGAAGGCCAGCATTAGAATCACAGGGCCGATGAAGGCGAACGACAGCCGTATGGGATCGCGCAATAGCTCCATGGTCTCGCGCCGGGCATAAGCCCATAGCCGTCCAGGATCGAACCGCCTGGAGGCGTGCGGGGGCGGCGGTTTGGCTTCTTGCCCGGCTGCTTGCGGGACCGGAGGGGAGCTGGCTGCAGCGGCTGTTGGTGGTGGCCTGGCTTGTTTCTTCGCTCCGGCTCCAGCCGCTTCCTCCAGATAAGAGATGAAGGCGTCCTCCAGAGTAGCGCTACCACGCTCCTTGACGAGGTCCTTGGGCGCGCCCACGGCTAGCACTCGCCCCCGATGCATCAGCGAAATGCGGTCGCAGTGCTCGGCCTCGTTCATGAAGTGGGTCGAGAGGAAGATGGTGACCCCATCATTGCGGGAGAGGTCGATTAGCGTGCGCCAGAAAGCGTCGCGGGCGAGGGGATCGACGCCCGAGGTGGGCTCGTCGAGAATGAGGATCGGCGGCCGGTGCAGCACGGCTACCGCAAGCTGCAGCCGCTGCTTGACGCCGAGCGGCAGGCTTTCCGGCTTCGTGTCGGCCACGCTTTTCAGATCGTACCGCTCGAGCAGCTCGTTGATTCGTCCTTCAATCTCAGTGGCTGGCAAATGATAGAGGTGCGCATGCAGATCGAGATTCTGGCGAACCGTAAGCTCGGCGTAGAGGGAAAACGCCTGCGACATGTAGCCGACGTTTTGGCGTGCCTCCATGTCGTCGGCGCCCATCGGCTTGCCGAACAATTTGGCCGAACCCTCCGTCACCGGCAGGAGTCCAGTCATCATTTTCATGGTTGTCGTCTTTCCGCATCCATTCGAGCCAAGGAAGCCGAAAATTTCGCCGCGTCCGATGCGAAAACTCACATGGTCGACAGCGACGAAATCGCCGAATCGTCGGGTGAGCCCCTCCACCTCGATCGCCGCCGTCTTGTCATCGGTCTCGGGGCGCGGCCGAACCACGACGTCCGTGTGGAGAGCGCGCTTTTCCGGTGGAAGCAGGGCAATGAAGGCGTCGTCGAGCGTGGGCTTATTCGCCCGGGCCAGGATTTCCTTCGGCGCGCCCTGCGCGATGACTTTGCCGTCATCCATCGCCGCGAGCCAGTCGAACCGGCTCGCTTCGTCCATGTAAGCGGTCGCGACGATCACGCTCATGAGCGGACGCCGTGCGCGGATCGAATCGATTAGTTCCCAGAACTGCCGTCGCGAGAGTGGATCGACGCCGGTGGTCGGCTCGTCGAGAACAAGAAGATCGGGATCGTGCATCAGCGAGCAGCAGAGGCTTGCTTTCTGCTTCATGCCGCCTGAGAGCTTCCCGCATGGGCGATTTGCAAAAGGGTCGAGCGCCGTGGCTTTGAGAAGCTCGTCGATCCGCGCGTGGCGCTCGACGGCGCTCTGCCCGAACAAACGGCCGAAGAAGTCGATGTTGTCGGACACGCTGAGCGTCGGATAGAGATTGCGGCCCAGCCCCTGCGGCATGTAGGCAATGCGCCCGTAGCTAGCCCGGCGATGGCGCTCATCCGCCATATTTCCGTCGAGGACGGTAACGTTGCCGCTCTGGATCTTGCGCACCCCGGAGATAAGGGCGAGCAAAGTAGATTTGCCGACGCCGTCGGGGCCAATCAACCCCCCCATGCATTGAGCAGGAATATCGAGCGTGAGGTCGTCGAGCGCGAACGTCTTTCTGTAGCGGTGGGTGACCCGCTCGATCCTGGCGACAACGGCGTTGGTCATTGCGGCAGCTTCACTGCAAGGTCGTCAGGCCAGCGGATCTTGGGATCCGTGCGCACGAAGCCGAGGCCGCGCACTCCTGTCTTCACTCGGCGGTGGTATTTATCCAAAACGGCTGGGTCGGCCTGGAGCTTGACGCGGAACATCAGCTTTTCCCGCTCCTCGGGAGTCTCGACACTCTTTGGCGTGAACTGCGCCTCGGTCGCGACGAAGCTGATCGTTAAGGGGAGGACATATTGGGGCACAGGATCGAGGATCGCGCGCGCCTCATCGCCGAGCGTGAGCTGTCCCGCCACATTCGCCGGCAGATAGATCGTCATATACACGTCCTTGAGATCGAGGATGGTCAGCACGCGTTGTCCTGCGGCGACGACCTCGCCGGCGCGGGCGAGTCTATATTGCACGCGGCCGCTCCTCGGGGACACGAGCACCAGATCGACCAGAATCGACTGTACCCGTTCGACATCGGCCTGAGCTGCCTTGATTGCGGCGTCAGCCTGGTCACGCTGGGCGTTTGCCGCAACGAGCCCAGCGGCGGCCGCCTCGAACTTGTTGCGTCGCTGGTCCACGGTCTGTTTGGGTATATTTCCGTGTTCCAGCAGGAACACGCCCCGTTCGAAATCGGTCTTGAAAAAGTCCAGATCGCTCTTGCGCTGGTCGATGATCGCGAGAGCTTCCGCCAATGCCTGCTTCGCCTTGATCAACTGCGCCGCCGCCGCGCGCAGCTGAGCTTCGGTTTCGGGCGAGGAGATGGTGGCGACGACCTCGCCGGCCGTAACTTCGTCGCCTTCATCCTTGGTCACCGTCGCCAACCGGCCGGCATATTTTGCTGCGACATCGACTTGCGTCGCTTCGAGGCGGCCGTTGGTCTTCACGATCCCCTCGGGCATGTCGCGGCCGCGCAGGCGATTGATGAGGGTTTCCACCCGGGATCGCAACTGATCGGCGGGGCTTTTCTGCGCCGGCTGGCCCTGCGAAGTCCTTGACTTCGATTGCGCATGCGCGGTCGATGGGAGGAGCTGGCCGTCCGAACCCGTATGAAGCGGGCCGCAGACGGCGAAGACTAAGGTCGCTACAAAAGCAGCGGCAGACGATCGGACTGACATGGCCATTCCTCACATCTATGCGCGCTGCAAAGCTGCAGCTCCTTGATTTCCCTATGCAGCGGCAGGCATGGTGAGACCTCATACCGGCCGCCGTCAATCCGCGATGCCAAGGCTCCTCTTAGGGCCAATGAGGGCGTCATAAGTCTGTGTTTGCGGCCACGACGCGCAACAGGTCCAGTAGCGCGCAGGTGCACAGCACCACAATCTACTCCCCCTGGCCTCATTTTGAGCCTTACCCGCTTCTGAACCCCAACCATTGGAGGCATTCAACCGCGCGATGGAAAGGTGGTATCATCCCTCCATTGCATGAATGACCCCCAACTGGAGGGTCGCATGGCAAGCCACATCGAGCGACGAAAATTCTTAGCCACGCTCGCGGAGCGAGCCCACCCTGTCACCAAGGTCGAGGCAAGCGCTCGCGCGGCAGTCAAGAGCGTGCCGGTCGTCCGAGATGGCCGCGTCACCGGCATTATTGCCCGCGGCGACCTGTTGCGCGTCTTGGCCG
>DATFQX010000055.1:0-6729 GCA_035263865.1 Xanthobacteraceae bacterium | reverse complement strand
CGCTCGGCATGGACGCTCGCGGCAGCACACCGCAAGAAATGCGCGATGGCATGGCCGCGGACGTTCAGAAATGGGCGGGGGTGATTGAGAAGGCGGGAATCCCAAAACAATGACACGGCAGCCGCGACTGAAGATTGCGATCGCCTCCTACGGTCACACGAAAGAAATCAAGAGCGGAGCGGTTGCGATCGCAGGGATAGAGCCTGACTTCATCGAAGTAGCCCCCATCATTGGGGCATTCCGGCGCATGGTGCGCGCTCTCGAGTTCGACGTCTGCGAGATGGCACCTACCACCTACATGATTGCGCGCGCACTCGGCGCCCCTTTCGTTGCGCTGCCGATTTTCCTGATGCGCCGGTTTCATCACGGCGGCTTTGTGGTCCGTCCCGATGCGGGCATCAAGGTGCCAAGGGACCTCGAAGGCAAAAAGGTGGGAGTCCGCGCATATTCGGTCACGACCGGTGTATGGACCCGCGGCATTTTCATCAACGAGTACGGGCTCAATTCCTCGAAGGTCACGTGGGTGGTCGATGATGAGGAGCACGTCACGGCGCTCAAGCTGCCGCCGAACGTGGTGCACGCGCCGGAAGGCAAATCGCTGCAGAGCATGATGAAGGCGGGCGAGATCCAGGCCGGATTTACCGGGCCTGCCGGCGTCGGCCGCGCCGGTCCGCCGGTCAGCGGTTGGGACAAGGCCAGCGCGGCCGCTGCCGCGGCGGACACCTATCCGGAACTGATCGCCGATGTCGAACAGGTCGAAGCCGATTGGTTTCGCCGCAGCGGCATCTACCCGATCCACGGCCTAGTTGTAGTCAAGGACGAGCACATCAAGAGCTATCCGTGGCTGGCGCGTTCGCTCATGGACGCCTTCATGGCGGCGAAAAAACCGTACCTGGAGGAGCTCAAGCGCGGCCACGGCGACAGTCCAGAAGACAAACGCTATCGCAAATTCCAGTCCTTGATGAGCGATCCGCTGCCCTACGGCATGACGGCTAATCGTGCCAGCATCGAGGCCCTGATCACCTACAGTCTGCAGCAGAAGCTGATACCGTCGCGCCCGCAGCTCGATCAGGTGTTTGTGGGTATCGATCCTTGATCAGTTCCTATAACCCGCAAGGCGAGTACAAGCACTCATGCCGGTCATAGACATCCATCCGCACATCGTCTCGCCCGACACCCAACGCTATCCGCTGGCCCCGCTTGGCGGCACGCAATCCACCTGGTCGAGCGAGCGGCCGACCACCTATCAAACCTTGATCAAAGCCATGGACGAAGCTGGCGTCGACAAGGCGGCGATCGTGCATTCCTCGACCGCCTATGGTTACGACAACAGCTATGTGGCAGATGCAGTGGCAGCCGTGCCGTCGCGGTTCACGGCGGTATGCTCAATCGATGTCATGGCGCCCGACGCGGTGAAGATGTTCGACCGCTGGCTGGCTCGCGGCTGCACCGGCATGCGGCTTTTCACGACCGGCAGCACCTTGCCGGATCAGGCGACGTGGTTTGTCGACCCGAAGACCTATCCGTTCTGGGAGCATGCGGCGGCCAGAAATATTCCGGTCTGCATGCAGATGAAGCAGGAGGGCCTGCCGCTGCTGCGGCAGATCATGGATCGCTTCCCCAAGGTCACGATCATCCTCGATCACCTGGCGCGCGCGCCGTTCGAAGACGGTCCACCCTACAAGGCCGCGGAAAAGTTTCTCGAGCTTGCTAGATACAAGCAGGTCTATCTGAAGATCACTCCGGTGAATGTCACGCCCAAGAGCTGGGGCAAGGGTGCGCCGGAAACGTTCTTCGGCAAGGTCCTCGATACCTTCGGCGCGTCCCGCATTGCCTGGGGCTCCAATTTTCCGAACTCCGTCGGCACGCTCTCCGAGATTCTCGGCGCCGCACGCAAGGCGTTCTCCCCCGTGAAGGCCTCGGATCAGGATTGGATCTTCGGCAAGACCGCGCTCACGCTCTATCCCGCCCTCGCCCGGTGAGAAGGAAATCGCTTTCATGACGACTGCGACAAAGCTCAAGCTGAACACGATGCTCGGCAACTATCCGATCACCAAACCGCTCAAGAGCGGTGCGGTTGGTTCGGAGCTGGTTGATTTCGATTTTGCCGAGGTGAAGGTCGCCAACAACCTGTTCAAGCAGGTCGTGCGCGATGCCAAATATGACGTCGCCGAGCTTGCGATTGTGACCTACCTGCAGGCCAAGGCCTACGGCAAGCCCTATGTGCTGGTGCCCGCCGTGATCGTGAGCCGCGGCCAGCATCACACCATCGCCTACAACCCCGAACGCGGTGCGCTCAAGCCGTCCGAGCTCGAGGGCAAGCGGGTTGGCGTGCGCGCCTACACGGTGACAACAGGAACGTGGGTGCGGGGGATTCTGGCCAGCGATCATGGCGTGGACATCAACAAGGTGGGGTGGGTCACTTTCGAGGATCCGCATGTCGCCGAGTATCGCGATCCCGACATCGTCAAGCGCGCGCCACAAGGCAAGGAACTGGCGCAGATGCTGCTCGATGGCGGAGTCGCCGCCGGAATCGTCGGCGACAAACTACCTGACCCGAAACTCAAGCACCTCATACCCGATGCTGACGCGGCCGCTGCGAGCTGGGCCAAACGCCACCACGGCGTTCCCATCAATCACATGGTGGTGGTCAGACAGGAGTTGTCGCGCTCGCGCCCCGACGTGGTCAAAGACATCTTTCGTCAGCTGCACGCAAGCAAACAGGCCGCTGGTTTGCCTGACGGCGGCGAGCTCGATCCTTACCGATTTGGCGTCGAGGCTTGCCGGCCGATTTTGGAAATCATCATCGACTTCTGCCACCAGCAGAAGCTCATACCGCGCCGCATGTCGGTTGACGAACTGTTCGACGACACGACGCGCACGCTGGCTGCAGCTTAGGGAAAGGCCGTGATGGGTACGCATCCGCGGTGGACCCAACGTCACGCACGGCCCCGCCTATGTCGGCAGTGCAAGCTCGGCCAGTAACGAAGACAGATCGCCCGTTCGATCGAGCGCCCACAGCGTCTGCAGGATCTTGTCGGTCCGATCTTTTTCCCAGCGCTGACCGACGTTGCCCCGAAATTTCGGTTCGACGTCCTCTCTGTTCATTGGCCGCGCCGCGAAGCCCGGCGCGTCATCGATCTCGCGCGTTATCCGCTGCCCATCCAACAGAATCGCCGTCACGCGCGTGGGGACCGCACCTCCGCCTCTCCCAGTGAGGATGGGGTCCTCGCTCACTTTGATCTTTTGCATGAAGGCCAGGATGCGCGGATCGCGATACATCCGGGGTGCGAAGCTTTCGTTCGTGATGTCACCGTCAAACATCGCCCGCGCCGTGATGTACGGCAGGCTGTGGTCCGCGGTTTCCCTCGTTTGCGGCGACCATTTCTCCGCTTCACTGCCGGTCCGCTCAAAGCCACGGCGCGTCGTTGCGATTTCGATCGCGGCAATGCGATCGAGAGAGCCAACTTCCTTGGCAACTTCGATGCCAGCCACGATCGCCGTCTGCGTGTAAATGACCGCGGGATAAGCCTTCAGACTGCATTGGTGGATGCGAAAGGGCACGCCACGCCGACCGAAGCTGTCGACGTCGACACTGCCGGGCCCGGACACCTGCTTGAAGAAGCCGGAACGGCCTTCAAAGATGGGCGACGGACCAGTCACGCCACCGCGCGCCAGCAGCGCGGCAAAGACGGCATTGCGCGCCGCTTCGGCGGCCGCGAGTCCTTTCCAGTCGGACAGAGTCTGGATCCGGGTCTGCGCCATCGGGATGTGGTCATTGAGGGCAAGACCGACCGCGTGGGTCAGCCGTTCGGGATCGAGCTTCATCAGCTTGCCTGCCGCGAGGGCCACGGCTGGCAGACCGAATACCGGTGGATCCCAACCGCGCGTCGCGATGTCCAAGGAGTCCACCAGCCGGCAGTTCACTTCATAGGCAAGCGCGATGGCGGTCATCAAATCTTGGGTGTTAGCCCGTTCGGCCTCGGCGACCGCAAGGCACGCCGCGATGTTGTCGCTTGGATGAACGGCAAATCGACCGACATACGTGTCGTTGAAGTCGAGGAAGCGGAAGGCTGCGCCATTGGCGAAGGATGCAAGATCAGGCGTCGTGCGCCGTCGGGTTCCGATGATCGTGGCGCTACCGGGCACCGCAAGCGCGATCTCGCGACAGATCCCGACTGCTCTTTCCTGGAACGCTCCGATACCGCAGCCGATCGTGTCGATGACGTGCACCTTGATCCGCTCGACGGTCGCGGCATCGAGGTCGTCGTAGCGCAGGGCATGGGCATAGGCGGCCAGCTGTTCCGCGAGCGGTCGCTCGCGCGGTGGAGATGGATTGTCTTGCGCCATGGCAATTCGCCAAACGATGGGGAGCGCTACTGGACCGACAGTCAAATGCAGAAGCCGCCGGCGCGTAAGTTTAATCACGGTTTGCTCCTAAAAACCTCGCCAATCGGTCGTGTTCCAATTTGAAACGACACTCAATCGGCAAGCCAGATTGTCCAACCACACGGAGGAAATGCTAAGTCACCGAGCCGACGAGTAGCAACGTTGTTCGTGGGCACTGAGCGTCAATTGCTTGAGCCGCCGAAAGTCGGATGCTGCGGAGGTAAAGCAGGCATTCGGGCAGAACCTCGCCGCGACGGTGCCCGTGTGCGCAGTGACTGAGTGGGAGGGGAAATTGCCTATCTCCACGCCAAGTCCGCCGCAGGGCGCCGCCACGGTTGAGGTCGACGCGCTTGTTGTCGGCGCTGGGGCAGCCGGCATGACGGCAGCCCTGGTGTGCGCTCTCGAGGGTCTTGATGTGTTGCTTTGTGAAAAATCCGACCGCGTTGGCGGCACCACCGCGACCTCGGCCGGTACGATCTGGGTGCCCGGCACCCGGCAGAGTCGCAAAGCCGGTTTTACGGATGATGTCGCTGCCGCGAAGCGATATCTCGAGGCGGTGATTGGTGCTGCCACCGACAAGCGCCGTGACACCTATCTCGAGACCGGGCCGCAAGTCGTCGATTATCTCGATCGTCGCAGCGAAGTGAAATTTGCGCCCTACGCCCGGCACCCCGACTATCTGGCGAATCGTCCCGGCGCCACGATCGGCGGTCGACCGTTGGCCCCCCTGCCCTTCGACGGGCGGCTTCTCGGTGCTGATTTCGAATTGGTGCGACCGCCGATCGGCGAATTCATGGCGCTCGGCGGCATGATGATCGGCCGCGATGATATCGAGCCGCTTGCGCGCCCGTTTGCGTCGCTCACGGCGTTTCGCGCAGCAACGTCGCTGCTGTGGCGGCACACGACCGATCGTCTCCGCTACCGGCGTGGCACCAGGCTTTTGATGGGCAATGCGCTCGTCGCCAGACTCTTTTACAGTTTGCGCCGCAACGGCGTGCCGGTTTGGCTGAACGCTTGCTTGCAAGAGTTAACCCTCGTGTCGGGGCGAGTTTGCGGTGCCGGGGTTTTGGTCAAAGGCAATCTTCGCCGCGTCACCGTGCGGCGAGGGATCGTGCTGGCAACCGGCGGATTTGGCGGCAGCATCGATCGGCTAAACGACTATATCCGGCCGCCTCTTGCGCACGCCGTGGCGTTTGCCGGCGCGGCGGGAGACGGTATTCGCATCGCGCGCACGGTGGGCGCCTCGGTCGACGAGGATCATGCCTCGGCTGCGTTCTGGACACCGGTATCCGAGACCGGCTGGCTCGATGGCGGGTGCGGAGTCTTCCCGCATCTATCGCTCGATCGAGCCAAGCCGGCTCTCGTCGCGGTCAACGCCGCGGGGCGTCGTTTCGTCGATGAAGCGGTTTCGTACCACGAGTTCGTCATCGGCATGTACCGCTCGCACCAGAGCGTGCCCACCATTCCAGCCTGGCTCGTCTGTGACCGTGAATTCATCGAGAAATACGGTCTCGGCCGCGTCCCGCCTGGACGGCGCCGCTGGCGCCGGTTCATCAGAAGTGGCTATCTCGTTGAGGCGACCTCGATCGAAGCGCTTGCTGGCAGGATCAGCGTAGACGCAGCCGGTCTGCGCGAAACGGTGCAACAGCACAATCGCTTTGCCGAAATCGGCGAGGACCAAGATTTCGGCAAAGGCTCGACCGAGTTCGACCGCCACAATGGCGATCCGAACCACACACCCAATCCATGCCTCGGCCGCATCGCGACACCTCCCTATTACGCGATGGCCGTCTATCCGAGCACGCTAGGAACGAGCGTAGGTTTGAGGGCCGACCCCGACGGCCGGGTCATGACCGAAACGGGCAAAACCATTCCCGGCCTATTCGTCTGCGGCAACGACATGGCGTCGATCATGCGCGGACACTATCCGGGCCCCGGGATCACGCTCGGCCCAGCCCTGGTTTTCGCGTATCGGGCGGCCATGGCGATACGGGCTGACCAAGTTGCCCAATGAGAATGATCGTTTCGACGATTCATGGAGACAAATGATGACCCGACCACAAGATCGGGACACGTAAAGAGTGGCTGGCAGCGCGGCTCAAACTGCTCGAGGCGGAGAAGGAGCTGACGCGGCGCAGCGACGAGCTGGCGCGGCGGCGGCAGGAGCTGCCGTGGGTGCGGATCGACAAGCAGTACCGATTCGAGATCGATGAAGGGAGCGCCTCGCTGGCAGACCTCTTCCGTGGGCGTTCGCAGCTCCTCGTCTATCACTTCATGTTCGGGCCCGACTACAAGGCGGGCTGTCCGTCCTGCTCGGCGATCGCGGACGGCTTCAACGGG
>DATFQX010000054.1:0-2283 GCA_035263865.1 Xanthobacteraceae bacterium | reverse complement strand
TCGACGACGTCGACCGCATAGCGAGGCGCGTAGCGGAACTCGCCGCGGGTGAGAAGCAACGTTCCGGGCTCGGCGTCAGGTGGTCGGCTCAGTGCGACGAGCGGCACGCCGTAGCGCGCCGCTATCGCCGTGGCGAGGTTCTCACCTGCCTCGGTAAAGCCGAGGACGTTTTGCGCGTCACGTTCGGCAAGCACGAGCAGATGCAGGTGCGGCGCCATCGCTTCGAGCATGGCTCTGGCCTCTGCCGAGCTCGTCAGCGTGGCGCGATAATTCAGATCGTATGAAACCGGTTTTCCGGCGGCCGCGGCAAGCGCGGCGAGCTGCAGGATGAGCGCCCGGCAGCTCGGGCCGAGAGCCGGGGTGATCCCCGAGAGGTGCACCCACGCGCTCGCCCGAACCAGCACCTCCCACGGCGCATCATCAAAGGCGAGTTCGGAGGCCGCCGATTGCTTGCGGTCATAAATGACGCGGCTGGTTCGCGGCTCGGGTCCGGGCTCGTAGAACATCAGCCCGAGACGCGCGCTCTCGACCCAGCGCACCCAGCGCGTATCGACCCCGTGGCGGCGTGCCTCGCCGTCGACGTTGCGGCCGAGCGGCCCCGCCGGCAGGCGCGACACCCAGGCGACGCGGCGGCCGAGGCGCGCGAGTACGCAACCGACATTGAGCTCGCTGCCGCCGACCGCGATTTCGAAGAGCCGCGCCTGATCGAGCCGTTGCTGGCCAGGGGGCGAGAGACGCAGCAGCGTCTCTCCGACCGTCAGGAGATCATAGTGAGCCTCGGTCGGGGAATTCATTCGCTCCGGCTGCAGAAAATCCGAAAGTATCCTGCCACGACGGCCTTCTCCTCGTTACCGGGCACGCAGCCTGTCGCAGGCGCGGCGAAGATGCAACCGCGCGGTTCGCGCGTGATTGGGCCTCGCGGAGGAGCTAGGCGCTTCAGGGCGAAGCCCTGCAAAAAAGTTGTCGATGTTCAAGCGGCGAGCCCGAGCTCATGGAAGACGCCTTGCATGGCAACGTTTATGGTGTGGTAGTGGTGGTCGATGGGCTTTGGGTTGTGCGGACCACGGGTTGGGCGGAGAGGTTGAGCGGCAGCAAGGAGGGGTTTGATAGCCTTGTTGCGCAGGACCAGCAGGGCGGTCATCGCCCGCAGACCGCTCGGCAGCGGCTCGTAGCGGCGGGTGTGGCCGATCCGGTGCACGATGTGCTTGCCGCGAAGCTTCTTCAGATCATAAGCGGCTTGGCGGGGGCCGTAGTGTAATGGGTTTTGCTGGTGGGATGCGCAGACCCGAGCAGCGACGTCGGAGGCGGTGAAGCCGTTAGGTGAGGGCGACAAAGCGATCAGTGCCTGGACGACGTGCCGCATCCGCGCCTTGTTCAGATCGATGCCCCCGACGCAACTTTTGCCGACCTGCGAGGCGAGCGGGAGATGCTCGAGCATCTCGTCAGCGATAAAGCACTGATCGATACAGCTGAGAGCATCGGCAAATCTTTCGAGTATGGCTTTCAATCGGGACACCACCTCGGGAAACAACTCCAACGAACGACCGCAGTTGAGCTGCTGCGTGTTATGGGCAACGGCTTCGATGCGAAGAACGCGTTCGCCTTTGGTGTAGATCTTGAGCGTCAGCTTGCCACAGCGCAGCTTGAAGATCGTCAGATCATACGTAGGTCTCTCGACCGCGACTTCCCATTCGGCTGGCCGCTTTGTTCGCCGGCGATATTTCGGGCGACGCCGATATCCCAGGATCGTTTTGATGGTCTGCAGGTCCAGTGGAGCGCGGCTGCGGTCGATCAGGGCCTGAAATACCTGGTCCATGTGGCCACCGACCTGGAACACCAGATTGCGACTGTATTCGATCTGATAATTGGAGTATTGGTAGCGGAACCCACTGCGCTTCTGCTCGTCGAAGTCGAGGGCGAAGCACACACAGCGGTAAATCCAACGCTCGCAGACTTGGCTCAACCGCCCTATAGCCCGGAGCTTGGACAAGGTGTCTGCGATCTTCGCCAAGCCTGCGGCGTCGGAGATAGTAGTAAAGCAGTTTCCTTCCTTGGTGAAGGTGATGCCGGCCTTGCGCGCCTGACAGGCAACATATTCGTGGCCATTCAAGATGACCTGGGCGGGAAAGGGAGGATGACCACTGATCTTGATGGTCAGATGCCCCCAATCCGGATCGACAATGTGAAACGAGTAGTGGTTGACATACGGCATAGGCTTCTTTCTCTCGATGTGGTGCTTTGCGCTGATATCCCACACCGGCGCCTGCGCCCGAGCGACCAGGA
>DATFQX010000053.1:0-2000 GCA_035263865.1 Xanthobacteraceae bacterium | reverse complement strand
CAATTCGCCTAATTGAATTGCGCAATTTGATAACTGTGGCGGGACGACCGTTTACGGCGCTTTGCAGCCCGTGGCTGACGACACCGCGGATGGGCGAAGATGCCCGAGCCTGTGTGAAAACACAGGCGTTCAATCTGCGCGTAGAAAGTCCTTCTTGATTTGGTCAGTCTAAAGAGGAATAGCACTGAGGCTGCGATTGGAAAGAGGGCAATAGAGAAAATAATTCTCCTCGTTGTTGGCTCTTGAACGTTTTCACACAGGCTCGACCCGAATGTATGGTGCGGCCGTGCGTTGCAAGAGGCTTTCGTCGAGCTGTCAGCTTGCGGTCTTGCATCAATGTATCCGGCCTCTGATTGGAGCGTGCTGTGCTCCTGGCCACCATGGATATCAGCGCGCATACGTTCTCATTAGCGGTCAGACCTCGAGCCGGCCATTTGGGTCGCCAGGTTTCGCATGCGCCGTGAAGACCGATCCTCCATCTCGTCTCATCCTCTCGCAGACCTCGGCGGGAATTTGGATGCTGTTAGGTCATCGCTGTCTTCCTAGTCGGTGCAGTTCCTTTGTTCGTGCCATTAGGGTTGTTCCTTCGTCCCGGCCTGCAGTTGCTGCGGGGCGCCGCGCGCAGGGGCTGTCAAGGCTGGCCGCTCTCAGCGGCCACCCGCAGGGCTTGGCCTTGACGGCTCCGAGCACGGTGCCATCCTCATGCAGGTTGGGACGCCGTCGCGCGCGTCTTCACATATTCGAAGGCACGCTCCTTGTTGAGAACCGCCCATGCAATGCGGGCAAGCTTGTTGGCCAGCGCGATCGCCAGCACGTTGTGGTGCAATCTTTTCTTAGCGGCGTCGATCCAGGCTTTGAGCCCGTACCGATCCCAGTCCTTGATCCTGACCAGCACGACCCAAGCCGCCTGCACGAATAGAGCCCGCAGATAGCGGTTGCCGCGTCGCGATATGGCGCCCAGGATCGTGCGGTCTCCGGTCGAGATTTGCTTGGGCACCAGTCCGAGCCAGGCGCCGAAATCGCGTCCTTTCGTGAATACCGCACCGTTGCCGATCGCTGCCACCATTGCGCTTGAGATGATCGGTCCAATGCCGGGAACTGTCATTAGCCGCTCGCAGGCCGGATCCTGACGGGCCAACGCTTCGATTTCTTGGGAGAGCCCTTCAATGCGCTCGTCCAGCCGGCGCCAATCGCCGGCCAGTTCCTCGATGACCCGTAACATGCGTGGCGATAGGACGTCACAGCGGGTGGCGAGGATGATCGGCAACTCGGCGCGCAAGAAACGCAGCCCCTGGCGCACCGCAATCCCGCGCTCCAATAAGAAGGCACGGATCTGATTGATAATGCCGGTGCGCTGGCTGACCAGCCGCGCCCGCACCCGATGCAGCGCCTGCAAATCGAGCTGGTCGGGCGTCTTGGTAGCGACGAATTTCATCGTCGGGCGCTGCACCGCCTCGGCGATCGCTTCGGCGTCGCGGAAGTCGTTCTTCTGCCCTTTCGAATAGGGCCGCACGTATTTCGCCGGCATCAAACGGGCATCGTGACCCTGGGAGTGCAGTCGGCGGCTCAGGTGATGCGCGCCAACGCAGGCCTCCATTCCGATCAGACACGGCGGCATGTTCACGAGCCGGGCCTCGACCTGGCCGCGCGACCACCTCTGCCGCAGCACGATCGCGCCGCGCCGGTCGAGGCCGACGACATGGAACGTGTTCTTGCCGATGTCGATGCCCATCGTGGTAATCAGCAAACTCGATTTGTCGGACATTGCGGTGCTCCTCTATTTGGACGCCTCATCCAAGCATCATTCGCTGAGGGGCGGGAGCACGGCCGCACCATTCCATTAGCGGCCATTCGCCTGCCTCATTCGATCACCTCGTCGGCGCGGGTGAGGAGTGATGGTGGAACGCTCAGGCCAAGCGCCTTGGCAGTCTTGAGGTTTATCGCTAGTTCATATTTTGTCGGTGCCTGCACTGGAAGATCAGCGGCTTTTTCGCCTCTGA
>DATFQX010000052.1:0-93100 GCA_035263865.1 Xanthobacteraceae bacterium | reverse complement strand
AGCGCTTTGCGCTGTTCGAGGCTCAGATAGGTGTATTCCTGCGTCTCGACGCCGGCCGCAACCACCATGGTGGCGCGGCAGTCGCTGACCACGTAATCGATCTCGCGCCGCAGCGCGGCTTCATCCACATCGAGGCCCGCGGTAAAGGGCGTGAGCGGCGCAACGATGAGTCCCGGCTCCACGTGCTTCATCCTCTCGCTACAGCATTGGTGGAATCAGCGCGAGCAGCGGTCACGCCACGAATTTGTAGCCGTCGCCCCAGCGCCGGACGCGACTCGTCGAAGGCGACGGAAAGTGCGTCACGCACATGAGCGTGTTCTCCTCGCAGAAGCGGTCGAACACCTTGCGCCGGGTTTGTCCGGCTTCACGCGAATTGTAATCCGCGCGCATGCCGAGTTCGGGATATTTTCCCTGGATCGGCGAGTGGATCATGTCGCCGGTGATCAGCGCATCCTGTCCCGCCCGGCCGACCAGCACGGAGTAGTGGTCGATGGTGTGACCGGGCGTCGGAATGAACTGGATCGATTCGTTGAACGCAAAATCGCTCTTTACGATCTGCGCGCGTTTGGCCGCGACGATCGGCAGCACCGAATCGGTGATCCAGGGAACGCCCGACGGATCGTCCTTCTCTTTCTGGGTCCAAAACGCGAGCTCGCGATCGGCCATGAGGTATTTCGCCTTGGAAAAGGTCGGCACCCAGCGCCCGTTCTCGAGCCGCGTGTTCCAGCCCACGTGGTCGACGTGCAAGTGCGTGCACATCACATAATCAATGTCGTTCACCGTCACCCCTGCCGCCGCGAGCCCCTTCTCGAACCGGTCGCTCTTCATCATGTTCCAAGCCGGCCGCGCCGGCCGCGGCTTGTCGTTGCCGACGCAGGAATCGATCAGGATGTTGTGGTGCGCCGTCTTGATGACGAAGCCTTGTACGCACAGCACCACCTTGCCGCCATCGATAAATCCCGGCTCGAGCCAGGAGCGGTTCTCCTCGAAGAGCTCCTTGGTGAGGGTGGGGAAGAACTCGAAGGCGTTGAAGAACGGCGCCTGCTGCTCGACGACCGGATGAATCGAGATGTCCTTGACTGTGATTGCGTGCGTCATCGGAGGGCCTCGCCAACTTTCCAATGTGGGAACAATACGACAACGAATTGGATTATATGACTGGTACGAGAGCCAAAGCCACCTTCACGTGATAGGGCTTCATGGCGTCCACGTATACATGCCCGCACTGCGGGGTGACCTATAAAATGACGGTGCGTCGGGGAGGCAAGCCGATGTACCGCACCGCAGTCTGCTCATACTGCGGCGACGTCATGGCCGAGTGGTATGGGCACGCTCGGCATTACCGCAGGACAAGGCGCCCGCCCGATCCGACGACATTGGCGCGGACCATTGTCGAGATGGCCGCGAGCAGCCGCCCACGCAAGCGGCCACGTGGCCACGCGCGGATGCGCGCCCGTGCAGCGCGCAAGACTGGTGCTGCTGGTCATAGGCGCAGAGCGAGTAGCCGACCTTGATTCGCGCTCTCCGACTCATCCACGCGAGCCAAAGCCAAATTGAGTGCGGACAGGATGGGGACCTGGCTGATGCTATAGCCAACCGCTATCAGGTCGGGGAGCGCGCGGGGCCGAACCGAGCTGAACATTTCGGTACTCGTCGCCGATAGAAGCTGCTAGTACGGAGACGATTCCGTGTTCATGGACATCTACAAAGTCCCGATGGGAAGCGACTTCCCCGAACATGTGCGCAGGGTCTGGTCGCAAACGCAGATCTTGCTCGTCTTGATTGGCGCGAATTGGCTCAGACGCGCCGATCCGCTCTCGCCGAGGGTCGCGCTGCGGTACGTGGCCGTCCCCGCCTTCGCTCTGCTTGTCGCGCATTACTTGATCGTCAACGCTTCGATCTGCACGTGATCTGCGCATCGCCTGTTTTATCATCCCCCTGCCGTTCGGGACTGCGTTCTTCCGGGAAGCACGAACGCGACCGCTTGCCGCCTTTGCCGTCGGCGCGATCCTTGGCGTGGTTGCGACCTGCGCGATGACCATCTCAGTTAGTCTGCGGTATCATCAGCCCATTCTCCCTTCCGACACGTTCGAGTGGCTGGAAAACGTCGAGTACGTCGTCAGCATCGCCGTTGGCTTCTTCACTGGAAACATGTTGGCGCGGATGCCCGGCGTCGCTTGATGGTGGCCGCAGAAGGAGGATTGGGTTCTCCTCGAAGTCGCGACAGCGCTCGAGAAGCGCATTCCCATTGTGCCAGTCCTGGTGGATGGCGCGAAGATGCCTGCCGTCGAAGAACTTCCCAAGGGCATCCGCGCGCTCGCCTACCGCGCTGCGACGGATGTCCATAGCGTACCGGACTTCGATGCGCACATGGCGCGGCTCATCGCCGGGATCGACAAGATCCTTGCTGTTAAGGCGAGCTCATGGCTTCGTACGCGTCGTTGCACGCGTGCACGATGAGTTGCTCCGAAGCACTCACATCGGCCCGGTCCAACGCTTGCCCAGAAGAACAAAGACGACATAGTGCGTGACAAGCAACGCCGGCACCCAGAACGCCGGGATCCAATAGGCGGGCCCCATATGCGGCGCGGCGCCGTAAATGGTGGCAAGCGCGATCGCGTCGATCAGATCGAGCGCCCCCACGACGTTGAAGAGCCCGACCAGCGGCCGCGCGAGGTTCGAGTTGCGGACTACCGCGACGATGGCGATCACCGCCAGCACGGCGGTGATGAGATCGCCGAATGCAGCCGGATAGGCGAATTGCGCGGGAATACCGGGAAAGACGGCGCCCGGTGCCAAAAACATCAGGCCGAGATGGCGCATCGCATGCAGCAGAAGGATGGGCAGCACGACGGTGCGCAGCTCGAGCCGGGGAAGCGCCGGGATGAGATAAAGCTTGGCCACGATCGCGAAGATGACCGTGCTGAGGATCAGATTGACGGTGAGGATGTTCATTTCGTGTCTGCCGCCGCTGGGCATCAAACCGCAATCGCGGTGGCATCATAGTTATAGAGCCACTCCATGCGCTCGCGCAGGCGCACTTGCTGCCATTCGCGCGCGACCTCCTCGGCGACCCGCTCCTTGTCGGCGAGAGCCGGCGCAAAGGCGCTCGCCTTGTTCTCGCTCGCCTTGCGCACCACCATCGCGGTGCGCTCCCTGCGGATCGCCTCGTAGCGGGCGAGCGCCAAGTCCGGCGCGGCGAGATATTTATCGAGACAAGCCGCGAGGACATAACCATCCTCGATCGCCATCACGCCGCCCTGGCCCAAAAACGGCAACGTCGGATGGCAGGCATCGCCGAGCAACGTGACGCGGCCCTTGGACCAGGCCGGCATCGGCTCGCGGATCATCAGCGCCCATTTGTACGGGGTCTCGATCTGATCGATCATGACCTGAACGTCGGGATGCCAATCGCGAAAATCGTGGCGCAGCTCGTCCCTCGTGCCCACCGTCGACCAGGACTCGATCCGCCAATCCTCGCGCTCGGATGTGCTCACGAAGTTCATGATCTCGCCGCGGCGCACCGGATAGTGCAGCACGTTGCCGTGCGGACCGAGCCAATTCGTTCCGACCATGCGCGCAAGCCGGGAGGGAAGTTTTTGCATCGGGATTAAGCCACGCCAGGCGATGCAGCCGGTGAAGATCGGCTTGCTTGGCCCGAACAGGCACACGCGGATCGTCGAATGGATGCCATCGGCGCCGATCACGTAAGCCGCCCGCACGGTACCGCCGTCCGCGAATGTCGCGTCGGCGTGTCCGGCTTGCGAGGCGACGACGAGGCATTTCTTGTTCAGCTTGATGATGTCGCGCTTCTTCGCGCGCACGGCACCGGCGAGGAGGTCATGCAGATCGGCGCGATGCAGCATGAGATGCGGCGTGCCGAACCGCTGCACGTTCTTGTCGCCGAGATCGAACCAATTCCAGGTTTCGCCGGTGCTCCAGTGCCGCAGCTCGCGCCGCTCCGGCCGCACTTGAACGCGAGCAAGGGCCGCCTCCAACCCGAGCGCAAATAGAACGCGCGTGCCGTTGGAGCTGATCTGGATACCGGCGCCGACTTCCTTGAGCTCGTTCGATTGTTCGTAGACTTCGACGTCGATGCCGCGCTCGAGAAGCGCAAGTGCGGCGGTCAGTCCGCCAATGCCGGCGCCGACGACAACGACTTTTCTCGACGTGCTCATGGGACGCACGCGACAGTCCGATGTCTCGTCACGCTGCCCGTCCGCTCTGCAACGCGGCCGCCAGCGCCGGAGCCCTCGACAGCGCCGCTTCGGTCTCGGCGACAAGTCCGCGCATGATGTCGCCGACCGAGAGGACTTGTTTGATGCCTCCCGCGGTCTGGCCGGCCGTGAGTAGGCACGCGTGTGGACGGCCTGACTGGGTCGTAGAGACGATTTGCTCGCGGAGGCGGTCGCGATCGCGCCGCGCCGCCTCGCGCTTGGCACTCCACTCATCGATGAACGTCGTGTGGAGCGAGCGCAGGACCGTCTGGAAGCCGACCGTTCCCGGAAGTGGGCTGATGTCATTGAGAACGTCGACCTTGATCGCATCCTCCGACTCGGCTGCGGTTATCGCCTGCTTCCACCCATCGGGCGCGGGAGCTTCCGTCGAGGCGATGAACCGCGTGCCGAGATTGACCCCGACCGCGCCCAGCATCAACGCCGCCGCGATGCCGCGCCCGTCGAAGATGCCGCCGGCGGCGACGACAGGAATGGGCGACACCGCGTCGACGACCTGCGGCACGAGTGTCATCGTGCTGACCTCGCCGCAATAGCCGCCGGCCTCGCCACCTTGCGCGATGATGACGTCGACGCCTCGGTCGGCCGCTTGCACCGCTTGCGTCACCGTCGTGACCTGCAGCATCACGAGCGACCCGACGTCGTGGGCCTGCCGCACCAGATCCCCCGGATCGCCGAGCGCGAAGGAGACAACGGCAGGGCGTGCCTCGAGCGTGCAGCGAAATGCCTCGGTGTCCAACGTTTGCGGAATGTGGTTGATCGCAAACGGCCGGCTTGTCAGCTTCCTCACCGTGTCGATGTCGCGCTTGATGGCAGCGGTGGTTCGGAACAGCGATCCCACGCCCCCTAGGCCGCCTTCGTTCGACACCGCAGCCGCGAGCTCCGCCGATGTGCAGGTGCCCATGGGCGCCAAGATGATCGGCACCTCGATGCCGAACAGGTCACAGAGAGCCGTCTTCAGCATTTGCCGTCTCCAAGCAGCAATGAGCGATGAGGGCGGCGCAACCATCCCTCACGTCTTAAGTCCGACATGCGCGTCAGCGGCGACACGCGGCGGGAATGCGCATTCAACTCCGCGAGCGACTGCGGATCATGAAGGTGTCGTAGCTGTATTCGGCGACCTGCCACCAGAGATATTGGTCGTTGCGAAACGCCGCGATCGAGTCCCAGACCTTCTTGTAATCCTCGTTGGCCGCCGACGTCTCGGCGTTGACCTCGTTCGACGCCTTCAAGCAAGCGTCCATGATGGACGGCGAGTACGCACGCAATTGCGTGCCGGCGGCGACCAGACGTTTCAAGGCCTGAGGATTGCGGGCGTCGTATCTCGCCTGCATCTCGACGTTGGCATAGCCCGCGGCGGCGGTAACGATCGCCTGGTAGGCCTTGGGCAACTCGTTCCATTTGGCCAAGTTGATCATGAGGTGCAGCGTGGTGCCTCCTTCCCACCAGCCGGGGTAATAGTAGAACTTCACCACCTTATAGAAGCCGAGCTTCTCGTCGTCGTAAGGCCCGACCCATTCGGCGGCGTCGATCGTGCCCCTCTCGAGCGCCGGATAGATGTCGCCGCCGGCGATCTGCTGCGGAACCACGCCGAGCTTTTGCAGTGTCCGGCTGGCCCAGCCGCCCATGCGAAACCGCAGCCCCTTTAGATCTTCCGGCTCCTTGAGTTCTTTGTGGGCCCAGCCTCCCATCTGGCAGCCCGTATTGCCGGCCGACATGCATTTCACGTTAGATTTGCCCGCAAACGCGTCGATCAGCTTCGTGCCATCGCCGTCGTAGAACCAGGCATTCTGCTGACGGGCGTTGAGTCCGAACGGCGTGGCGCAGAAAAGCGCCCAGGTCGGATCTTTCCCGATATAGTAATAATTGGCCGTGTGGCCCATCTCGACGGTGCCGTTTTGCACGGCGTCGAGCACCTGCAAGGCCGGCACGATCTCGCCGGCGGCGAAGGTCTGGATATGGAATTTACCGTCGGTCGCCTCGGACACATATTTGGAGATTGTTTCACAACCCCCGTAGATGGTGTCGAGCGATTTTGGCCAGCTTGCCGTTAATCGCCATCTGATGGTCGGCATCGATTGGGCGATTGCGGGCTTAGCGATGCTAGCGGCGGCCGCGCCGGCCCCCGCGGTGATCAGGAATTGACGGCGTTTCATGTGTCTCCCCTTCTTTTGGATCGTGTGATGTCCAATGGTCGGCGATTCGACCGCGGGCCTTAACGGCTCGACATTCACAATGATGTCGCTTGGGTCCCGCTAATGACCCGTCGGCAATCCGCGCCTAGGATGGACCGCCCGTCCTGCCGAAGTAAAGACATCCCTACTTCATGTCGTGTCTCAGTCGGATTGTGGGGAATCTCTCTATTTCAAATAACGCCAGTGCTGAAAACATTTCCAAGCAAAAGTTCCTGTCACGATAGCCAACATCAAAGAAGGCAGCATGGCCAAAGGATAGCCGAGGCGTCCCCACGTGAATGCCGGGAGACACGCAAAACCTAAAATAAAACAACCTAATGTCGCAACGTACTGCCGCCGACCCTTGCGAGAGGCCGATGGTCCCCACATAAACGGATCAATCCTGAACCGAAGTGAGTACATTTCATCACGAAATTCGATCGGCAAACTTTTCTCTGCTTCGGTCCAGGCAGCATTCCAGCCCCATCCAGAAACAAATAGCGAGGCGAGAAACAGGGCAGGTAAAATCAGTTCCAGCCCTGTAAGTGGAGTCTGCCCTGCTTCCATTGTCGTCTTCCACTGGCGCCGCCCTTGCCTTGACACAATCAAACTGAACACGACTCTACTTCACGCCGGATGCTCTCACCACGGCGGTCCAGCGCGGAATCTCCGCCGCCACGAAGATGGCGAAATCCTGCGGCGAGCCAAGTCTGGATTCGAAGCCGAGCTGTTTCATGCTGGCGATCATCTCGGGGGATTGCAGCGCCGCGTTGATCGCGGCGTTGAGCTTTTCCGCAATGTCGGCAGGAATGCCGGCCGGCGCCCATACCCCGGTCCAGAATTCAAGAGAGAGTTGATCGAGCCCGAGCTCCTTCATGGTGGGCACGTCGGGCAAATCGGGATTGCGCTCGCGGCTCGATATGGCCAGCGCCTTGATCCTGCCCTCGCGAATGAGCGGCAACACCGTCGCGGGCGCCGGCCAATAGATGTGGATACGGCCGCCCAGCATGTCGGGAATGACGAGGGCGCCGCCGCGGTAGGGAACGCTGGTGATGTCGAGCCCGTGCAGGCGATTGAAATACTCGGCGATGAGTTGAGATACCGTGCCCTGGGCGAAGCCGAGACTGAGCTTGCCGGGATTGACCTTGGCGTAGGCGACGAATTCCTCGACCGAATTGGCAGGTACTTGCGCATTGGTGGTCAGGAGCATCGAGGTGCGCGCAAGGAATGCGATGGGCGCAAAATCCTTCTGCGGATCGTATTCGATCTGCTTGGTCATGATCGGCTCGATGACGAGCGCCGAGCTTGCCAACAGTAGCGTGTAGCCGTCGGCCGGCGCGGACGCGGCAGCTTTGGAGCCGATGGTCGTTCCGCCGCCAGATTTGTTGTCGATCACGACAGGCTGGCCGAGCTGGCCTTGCAGGTGCTGCGCCAGCAACCGCGCCATGACGTCATTCGGCGAGCCCGCCGTGTAGGGCACAATGATGCGGACCGGCTTCACCGGAAAGCCGTCGGCCGCCGCGTCCTTGACGATGAGCGCAAGACCCGCGACAGCGACAGCACACGCGAATCGTCGAGCCGCGGATCGCCTCATGCCCAATGCTCCACGCGCATATTAGCGAATTTCAAGCGCGAAAAAGGGCGTATCGGCTTGACCGTCATGCGCGGCAGAAGCGCCTCGAAGACGCGCGTAAACGCGCTGGTGCCCGCGCATCCATCTTCTTCGCGAGAAGCGATAGTGATGGATCGCATCGCAACTCGGGCTTGCCTGAGTTGCGCATTATTAAGTGCGAGGAGGACGCCATGCTCTTTCGGGTCGATGCATGACTAAGCTAGACTTGATGGCGAGCCGCCGCACCACCCAGGCCTTCAAATGATGACAGTTCCCCGCCGCAGATTTTTAGGTCTGGCCGCGGCCGCCGCGGCGCTGCCGAGCGCGTCGCGCGCAGTCAGGGCGCAAGCCTACCCAAGCCGGCCGGTGCGCGCGGTCGTGGCCTTTGCGCCCGGCGGGGTGACCGACACCTTCGGCCGCCTCATGGCGCAGAAGCTCACCGAGCAGTTCGGCAAGCAGGTCTATGTCGAGAACATCGCCGGCGCCTCGGGAAATATCGGCACTGGCCAGGTGGCGAAAGCACCGCCCGACGGCTACACCATCCTGTTCGCGTTCAGCTCGCACGTGGTCAATCCGACGCTGTTCGCGCGCGTGCCCTACGACGCGGTCAACGACTTCAAACCGGTCACGCTCGCGGTCGCCTCCACCACCGTGCTCACCGTCAACCCCGCCGTGCCGGCGAAGACGGTCAAGGAGCTCGTCGAACTCATCAAAGCCAATCCCGGCAAATACAGCTTCGGTTCGGCGGGAGCGGGCACCCAGGCGCATCTCGCCGGCGAACAGTTCCGGCTCTCACTCGGCCTCGATCTCGTCCACGTTCCCTTCGGCGGCGGCGGGCCGGCGGTCGCCGCGGTGGTCGCGGGGCACACGCCGATCAGCTTCGGCTCGCCGCAGGCTGCCATGCAGCACGTGAAGGAAGGAACGGTGCGCGCGCTCGCAGTCACCAGCAAGTCGCGCTCGCAACTTTTTCCCGACGTGCCGACCATGACGGAGGCGGGCTATCCAGACATCGAAGGCGACAGCTGGGTCGGCATCCTTGTCCCTGCCGGCACCCCGGCAGACATCATCACGCTGTTGCACCGCGAGAGTGCGAACATCCTCGCGCAACCTGACATGAAGCGGCGGCTCGCCGAGTTGGGCTACGACGTGGTCGCGAGCACTCCGGAGGAGTTCGCCAGTCGCATCACGTCCGAGATCGATATGTGGGCCAAGGTGATCCGCGCCGCCAACATCAAGGCCGAATAGCGCCCGGGACGCCTTGCGCTTGCAAACCCATCAAGCGCCGTCGCGCGTTCAACGAGGGAGTACAGCAATGTTGCAGCCAATCCGTGTGCTTTGCGCGACGCTCGGCCTGCTTGCCGTCACGTTGTTCACCGCAGACGGTGCCGACGATATCAAGCCGCCGAGCGGGTATCGGCAGTGGTTTCACGTCAACACCATGATCGTCGACAAAGGAAGCCCGCTTTTCGGCGATCTCGGCGGAATGCACAACGTTTACATCAATGCGGTCGGCTTGCCCGCGCTCAAGAAGGGCACGCCCTATCCCGACAAGACCATGTTCGTGACCGACTTGCACAACTTTACGCTGTCCGACGGCTCCTACGTGGAGGGCACGCGCAAAGCGCTGGCCGTGATGCTGAAGGATGCGAAAAAATATTCCTCGACCGGCGGCTGGGGGTTTCAGCTCTTCGACGGCGGCGATCCAAAGAAGCCACTGGTGGCCGACGCCGCCAAGCAATGCTTCGCCTGTCATCAGCCGAAGAAGGACCAGGACTACGTGTATTCGACCTACATTCCGTGAGCGACAGGTGTGACCTTTCGCCGGCTATTGCGCCGCACCGCTGGGGTACTAGAGTGTGAACACTGAGACAGCGGGAGCACCGACATGCTCACCCGTCGCGACTTGATCGCGCTCGCAGCGGCGCCGGCATTCGCGCCGGCGCTTTTCGCTCGCCACGCGCGCGCGCAAACCGCGAAGGGCGATTTCCCGCATAAACCCGTGCGCATCATCGTGCCGGTCGCTGCCGGCGGACCGACCGATATCGTCGCGCGCTTGCTCGGCGACAAGCTTTCGAAGATGTGGGGCCAGCAGGTCGTCATCGAGAACAAGGGCGGAGCCGGCACCAACCTCGGCAACGAGTATGTCGCGCAGGCCGATCCCGATGGATATACGATTCTGTTCGCTACCGCCTCGCTGGCGGTGAACACCAGCCTCTACCGCTCGCTTGCCTACGATCCGATCGCGGACTTTGCACCGGTCTCGCTGGTCACTCAGCTCGCCTATTACGTGTTCGTGCCGAACTCCTCGCCGGCCCATTCGATCAAGGAGCTGATCGACTATGCCAAGTCGCGCCCGGGCAAACTCACGATCGCCTCGCCCGGCACCGGCAGCGCGCCGTTCTTGGCCGAGATGCTGTTCTTGCAGATGAGCGGCATTGAGATGATCCACGTGCCCTATCGCGGCGCGTCGCCCGCCTTCGCCGATCTCATCCCGGGCCGCATCGACTGCTATTTCGGCAGTGGCACGTTGTTGTCCTATGCACGGTCGGGCCAGGTTCGCGTGCTGGCGATGACCGGAGCGAAACGCGACGCGGCGGCGCCGGACGTGCCGACCATCGCCGAGGCCGGCGTCCCCGGCTACGAGGTGACGGCGTGGCAGGCGCTGTTCGTTCCGGCCAAGACGTCCCCCGGCATCGTGCGCAAGGTCAGCGCCGATACCAACAGGGCGTTGAGCGATCCGGCGATCAAAGACAAGCTCGCCCAAACCGGATATCTGGCCGAGGGCTCCTCGCCGGAGGAGCTGGCCAAGCTCCTCAAAGCGGAAATCGCGCAATGGAGCGCGGTCATCAAGTCGATCGGCATCAAGATCGATTAGCGCGCCTCGCGCGAGCCGATAAAGTCATTTCATGCATTGAATGATGCCCTGCTGGGGATGCTAGGCTTGCGCACCTGCCAATGAACGAGGCTTCGATGATCCAGGGCTACAGTGACCATGCTGCTAATGAGCGGACGTTCCTCGCTTGGGTTCGCACGGCCATTACCGTGATGGCTTTCGGGTTCCTCGTGGAAAAATTTGATTTGTTCCTCGAGGTTGCCGCTCCTTCGTTGGCCGGCCGCGCCTTCTCGTTGCCGGGCCACAGATTCGCCAACCTCGCCGGACTGGCGTTTGTTCTTCTAGGCACTGCAATGGTTGCCATTGCTGCGGTGCGCTTTCGCATCACCGCAAGGAATATCGACAGCGAAGATCCAGAGTCCGGCCCGGGATCGCGGATCGATTTGGCGCTTGCCCTTCTGCTGTTCCTTCTCGGCTGTACGCTGTTCCTTTATCTATCCCACGCATTTGTCGCCACGCAGTAAGGCAGAACACGCAGGATGGGTTGAGCGGAGCGAAACCCATCAATATCTCGGCACGCTGTGGCACTCGATGGGTTTCGCGCGCAAACGCGCGCTCAACCCATCCTGCGAACCATCAGCTAATTCACGCCTTCGACCGCGTAGGAGCGCACCGAACGCACCGCTTTGTCGAGGAGCGGCAGTGTCTTCATGTAGGCGTCGGATTGGCGCCAGGCGGCGAGCTTATCGAGATTGTCCCATTTGGTAATCAGGAGCCGCTTGGGCGCGGCGCCTTCGATACGCTCGACGTCGGCGCTGCGCACGAGGTAGACGCCGCCCGCGGCCCTGATCGTCTCGTCGGCCTTCGGGCTCCACTGTTTGGAGAAAATGTCCTCGTTGGTCACGTCCAGCTCGACGACGTAATAAGCGGCCAGCGGCTTGGCCGACTGCGCATGGATGCGCTCGACCGCGAGCGCGCCGATGCCGGCGCCCGCGAGCGCCGCCAATGCCAGCGTGGTCAACGTTTTCATGCGTTCGATCCTCGTGATGCGGCGAAAGCGGGGTCGAGCAGCGATAGCCCAGGATGAGCGAAGCGAAACCTGGGAAGGTCATCTCAGCCGACCTTGGTTGGCCCCCCGGATTTCGCTCCGCTCAATCCGGGCTACCATTCGGCGCGCCAATTAATCAGCTTGTCGCCCAGAACGCTTGCCTGTTTTTTTCGCAAACGGACAGCCCTACGCAAAGCGCATAGCGGCTGAATTTCGGCTATGTTACGTTGAAGGCGTCGCTCTCTGGCTGGCGCAAGATCGCCCAAGTGAGCGCAATTTGGCGCAAACCGATCTGATGCAGGGCAGAAAGTGACCTCGACGAGCCCTGCGACAGACGCCGGAACCGGTACGCCGGTTGTTTGTCGAGACACCTGGGGAAAATAAAAAATGGCGAAAACGAGCACGGCGAGCGGGGATAGCATCGCGGTGCCGGAGAAGATGCCGGTGACGCTGACAGTCAATGGCGTCGAGCGCAAGCTCACGCTCGCGCCCTGGACCACGCTGCTCGACGCGCTGCGCGACCGTCTCGACCTCACGGGCACCAAGAAAGGCTGCGACCACGGCCAATGCGGCGCGTGCACGGTGCTCGTAAATGGGCGGCGAATCAATTCCTGCCTCGCGCTCGCCGTCATGCAGGACGGCGCCAAGGTGACGACGATCGAGGGTTTGGCTACGGACGATACACTGCATGCGCTGCAGCAGGCGTTCATCGACCACGACGCGTTCCAGTGCGGCTACTGCACGCCGGGACAAATCTGCTCCGCGGCCGGCCTCATCGCCGAAGGGAAAGCGAAGACCGCAGACGAGATCCGCGAACTCATGAGCGGCAATGTCTGCCGCTGCGGGGCCTATCCCAACATACTGGCGGCGATCCAGCAGGCGATGGGGCGATCATGATCAACTTTGCGTACGCACGCGCCACCGACGTCGCCGACGCCGTGCGCCGCATCGCCGCCGATCCGAAGGCGAAATTCATCGCCGGCGGTACCAACCTCATCGACCTCATGAAGGAGGATGTCGAGCGGCCGACGCGGCTCATCGACATCACGCGCTTGCCGCTCAAGGCGGTGGAAGAGACACGTGACGGCGGCGTGCGCATCGGCGCGCTCGTGCCGAATTCCGACCTCGCCTATCACCCGCTGGTGGCGCAACGCTATCCGCTGCTTACAAGCGCGATTCTTGCCGGTGCCTCGCAGCAGCTGCGCAACATGGCCTCGACCGGCGGCAATCTCCTGCAGCGCACGCGCTGCTGCTATTTCTACGACGTCACCACGCCCTGCAATAAACGTCAGCCCGGCAGCGGCTGCTCCGCCATCAACGGGCTCAACCGCATGCACGCAATCCTCGGCGCGAGCGAGGCGTGCATCGCCACGCATCCCTCCGACATGGGCGTGGCGCTCGCCGCACTCGAGGCCAAGGTGCACGTGGCCGGGCCTTCGGGCGAGCGCGCGATCGCGTTTGCCGATTTCCATCGGCTCCCCGGCGACATGCCGGAGCGCGACACCAACCTCGCGCACGACGAGATCGTCACCGCGGTCGAGCTTCCGCCGCAGGGCTTTGCCGCCAATTACACGTATCTCAAAATCCGCGACCGGCTCTCCTATGCGTTTGCGCTCGTGTCGATCGCCGCCGCGCTCGAGCTCGAGGGCGGGACCATCAAAGAAGCGCGCCTGGCGCTGGGTGGCGTTGCGCATAAGCCCTGGCGCGATAAGGCGGCGGAGGCGGCGCTGCGCGGTGAGGCGGCCAATCGCGCCGCGTTTACCCGCGCCGCCGATGTGCTGCTGCGGGAAGCTCGCGGCTACGCGCACAATTCCTTCAAGATCGAGTTCGCGCGGCGCGGCATCGTACGCGCGCTCACGCAAGCCGCGCAAGGCACGCCGCAATCGCAGTCCGACAAGAAGATTCGGTGAGGTGATGGCCATCGCAGCACAGTCGGCTATCGGGCGCGCACGCTATCGCCGCTTGTGCCCTCTCCCCGCCGGGGAGAGGACTGCTCGCTTTTGCAACGTGAAGGAATGGGTGAGGGGGTTCAGGTCCATCCGTATGGCCGGTAACCCGCTCACCCCAACCCTCTCCCCAAAGGGGGAGAGGAAGCATACCGAGTCTGCCGCGCACTTTCGGAGCCCAAAGCGAGCAGCCGCATGACCTATATCGGCACGCCAACGTCACGCATCGACGGCCGCGCGAAAGTCACCGGCGCGGCGAAATACGCCGCCGAATACAACACCCGGGGCCTCGCGCACGCCGCGGTGGTCACCTCCAGCATCGCCAAGGGCCGCATCAAGCATATCGATGCGAGCGAGGCATTGCGCGTTGCCGGCGTGCTCGCTGTGCTCACGCACGAGAACCGACCGCGCATGGCGAAGAGCGACGATGCCTACAAGGACGAGGTCGCGCCGGAAGGCTCGCCGTTCCGCCCGCTCTACGACGACAAGATTTTGTTCAACAACCAGCCGATCGCGCTGGTCGTCGCCGAGGAGTGGGAGATCGCGCGCTTCGCGGCCTCGCTGGTGCGCGTCGACTACGACGAAAAGGCGCACGTCACCGACCTCCATCGCCGGCGCACTGACGCGGTCGCCTTGAAGCCGGGCGAGACCATGTTAAGTCCGCCCAAGCCGCGCGGTGACGCGGAACGGGCCTTCGGCGCGGCAAAAGTGCGGCACGAGGCGGAGTATTACGTGCCGATCGAGCACCACAACCCGATGGAGCTGTTCGCCTCGACGGTGGTCTACGAACGCGACGGCAAGCTCACAATCTACGACAAGACGCAAGGCGTGCAGAACGTGCAGCGCTATGTCGCGAACGTATTCGAGATGAAAGCGGACGACGTTCGGGTCGTCGGGCCGTATATGGGCGGCGGATTTGGTTCGGGGCTGCGCCCGCAATACCAGGCGGTGCTCGCGGGGCTTGCAGCGCGCGCGCTGAAGCGCTCGGTGCGGCTCGTGCTGCGGCGCCAGCAGATGTATCAGCTCGGCTACCGGCCGGCCATGCTCCAGCGCATCCAACTCGGCGCCACGGCCGCCGGCACGCTAGAGGCCATCACCCACGACGCTGTCACGGTGACCTCGCAATACGAGGATTTTTACCGGCAGGAGACCGGCGGGTCCGGCCTCCTCTACAAATGCGCCAACGCGAAATACATACACAAGCTCGCCAAGCTCGACCTTGCGACCTCCTGCGATATGCGCTGCCCGAGCGCGGCGCCCGGCTCGTTTGCGCTCGAAAGCGCGATGGACGAGCTTGCGGTCGCGCTCAAGCTCGATCCGCTGGAGCTGCGCCTGCGCTGCTATTCGGACCGCGACCAGAACGCCGACAAGCCCTACAGCAGCAAGAAGCTGCGCGAGTGTTACCAGCAGGGCGCGCAAGCCTTCGGCTGGGAGCGGCGCAGCAGCGAGCCGCGCTCCATGCGCGAGGGCAGCGAGCTCGTCGGCTGGGGCATGGCGACGGGCGTGTGGGACGCGTGGCAGATGGCCATCACGGTGCGCATCGTGCTCTCCGCCAACGGACACGCGGAAGTCGCTTGCGGGTGCTCCGACATCGGCACCGGCACGCATACGATCATGGCGCAGGTCGCCGCCGACATGCTGGGGCTGCCGCTCGAGGCCATCACCATCAAGCTCGGCGACTCGGGCCTGCCGGCATCGCCGGTCGAGGGCGGCTCATGGATGGCGGCTTCGGTCGCGAACGGAATCGCGACCACGGCCGAGGCGGTGCGCAAGGAGTTGTTGCGGATCGCCAAGCGCATGCCGAATTCGCGCCTTCACGACACCGCGGCGGACGACGTCGCCCTCGCCGACGGCAAGTTGGTGAGCAAGCGCGATCCCTCGCGCGCGGTGTCGATTACGGATGCGATGCGCCACGGCGGCGTCGAGCGCATCGAGCAGGAGGAAGAGACGAGCTTTCCCGAGTACGCGGAGCGCGCGCACAACACGCATTCGGCGGTGTTCGCCGAGGTCAAGGTCGACGAGGAGCTCGGCGTCATCCGCGTCACCCGCGTCGTCAACGCGGTCGCCGCCGGACGCATCCTCAACACCAAGACCGCGACGAGCCAAATCATGGGCGCCGTGGTGTGGGGGATCGGTATGGCGCTGCACGAGGAGACGCTGATCGATCACGCGTTCGGCCGCATCATGAACGCGAACATCGCCGAATATCACGTGCCGGTGAATGCCGACGTACACGACATCAAGGTAATCTTCGTCGAGGAGCCGGACGCGACCATCAATCCACTCGGCATCAAGGGGGTGGGCGAGATCGGCATCGTCGGCGTCGCCGCCGCAATCGCCAACGCCGTCTATCACGCCACCGGCAAACGCGTGCGCGAGCTGCCCATCACGCTCGATAAGTTGCAGGGTTGAGCCTACGAAGTCTTTCCTGTCCCACTCAAATTTTCCAATTCTGCGAGCCAGCTTGCTTCCTCATAGGCCCGCACCATGGCGCTTCGTTACTCCGGGGTCTTCTTGAGGCCACGCTGCTCAATCTCCAGCGAGGTCCGATAGAGGTCGTCGACCAACTCCGGATGCCACTGGCCCAACCGTTTCTGCACCAATAGCTCAGTCGTCAAGCGTTGGAACCGCGCGATGATCCTGCCGTCGTCGGTATTTATGCCGCGCCCCCCGTTCCGACATGTCCGCGCCCCCGCGGCATTGCTTCATGCGGCGCTTCGCTAGGCTCAACCCATCTCACGCACCCACGCTTGCGGCGGATCACGCCAATCCCCGCCCCACCGTATGCGCGAGCGATCCCCGTAAAATGGGTTGAGCGCAGCGAAGCTCAGGATCGACGGACAGCGCGGGAACGGCACGGCCTTTTCCGCTGTGGCGTCTGCGCAGCGGCCCGTCGCCGCCCATCGATCCAATACGCGCGGAAGGTTTGCGTCCCCCCCCGCCCCACCTGCGCGCTCAACATCCAGGAGGGTTGCTCGGTTCCATCCAGATTGCGCTTGCGATCCACATCGCCCGGCAGTGTGACGCGTTTGCCACATACCGCCGGATAAGCCGCGCGCGTGCTTCGACAATTTGCCGATGCATAGCTCGGGAAGCGGTGACCGATTTTGATTTGAAGCGAGTTGGCGGCACTTCTGATGCAGAACCCGTCACCAAGCAAAATCCGAGCATGAATTCGCAAAGAGCGTTCATTCGCCGGACAGCCCCGCGCTTCACCACGGCCAGGAACGATCCGAGGCCGGCAGCATGCAGGCGTCGCGACGGCCAAACCAGCGGTAGCGGTTGCGCGCGACCAAGTCATAGATCGCGTCGCGGATGAGCCTTGGGAAGAAGTGGAAGACCCAGGTCCATTGCCAGCCGGGGAGCTCGCGCGCAATGCGCAGCACTGCTTCGGATTTTACGTAAGCTTGGCCGGATGCCACGAACGCAAACGAGTCCGGCCGGTCAGGATCGATCCCGAGCTGTTGCGCGAGGGAGCGTCCCTCGGCCAACTGCATTGGGACGAAGCGAAAATAGCCGCGGCGATCACGTTTGCTGACGAAGCGGCAGCCGCGCGAGCATAGGACGCACACGCCGTCGAACACGATCAGGCCGTATGGCGAGTTGATGCCGCCCGGACTCGCTAGATCAAGGACGATCGATCGGTTGGCTTGCACGCAAAAAGCAAACACCCGCGGGACGACCGGCGCAACGGAGGTCCTGGCGCAGGACCGTAGGATGGGTTGAGCGTGAGCGAAACCCATGACTTCGCGCGCGGCAGCGGGTGATGGGTTTCGCGCACAAGCGAAACCCATCCTACGAACTGCGCTTGATCCGGGTTACTGCAGATACGCGTTGGTGAAGTAGCTGCTCAGCGGCTTGATATCGTCGATGTCGCCAGTTTCCTTCAACAGATCGAGGTTTGCGCGCCAGTCGGCTTCGGACTGCCAACCAATCGGCTTGCCCGCCGGAGCATTGGTGGTGACCATGGTCGCCTCGACCTGCTGCTCGAGCACGTCCGGCTGCTCAGGCACCGCCATGTGGCTGGCCATTATTTTCGCCGCCGCTTTCGGATCCGCCATGGCGTCGCGATAGCCTTTCGCGGTCGCGCGCAGCAGCTTCTTCACCGTATCGGGCTTCTGCTCGGCAAAAGCGTTGCTGACATACATCGAGGCGCCGAGCACGTTGAGGCCGAAATCGGTCACCTTGATCACGTTGAACTTCACGCCCGCGCGCTTCTCGATCTGCGGCAGCTCGTTGCTCAGATAGACCGACATGATGTCGACCTTGCGCGTGAGAAACTGCGAGGTGCGCGCCGACGCGTCCATCTGGATGAGCTGGACCTTGCCGAGATCGATGTTGTTGATGCGCGTGAACGGGCGGATCATGTCGCCGAACGTCTCACCCACCGAGATCGCGAGCCGCTTGCCCTCGATGTCCTTTGGGCCCTTCAGCGGCGTGTCGGGAAAAGCAATGACAGCCATCGGCGCGCTGGTCTGATAGAGCGCGACGACCTTGACCGGCAGGCCCTGGCTCACCGCCCGCGCGGCGGCGACCGCCGGCCCATAGCCGAAGTTTTCGTTGCCGGACGCGAGCGCCTTGAGCACGTTCTGCGCGCCGTTGCCTTCGGACAGCTGCACGTCGAGACCTTCGGCATTGTAATAGCCCTTCTGCAGAGCGACATAGAGCGGCGCATACTCGCCCTTGAGCTTCCAAGTGAAACGAACGGTCAGTTTTTCCGGGCTCTGCCCGCGGGCGACGTCGTACGGCACTCCTGCCAGCGTGAGCGCCGCCAGCAGAGAGATCGCGATGGCCGTTGTGAGCACCTTTGCCTTCGGTTTCATTTGCTTTGCCCTTGGTCTTGCGTCCGAGACTTGCGCTCGAACCTGGTTCAGCCGGGATTCATGCCTTTGGACTTGATGACGGCGATGGCCGGCGGGCTCATCAGATAGGCAAGAAACGCCTTGGCCGCTTCCGGTTCCTTGCTGTTGCTTGCGAAGCCTGCGGCATAGACCACCTCGCGCTGCACGTCTGGCGGGAACGGCCCCACGATATCCAAGCGCGGGTCGATCAGCACGTTGAGTCCGAACACTGCGAGCTCGGCCTCGCCGCTCGCGACCGCCTCGACGACGTGCTTGGGCGCGGCCTGCGCCTTGGTTTTGGCCCTCATCTCGTCAGTGATGCCGAGCCGCTCGTAGATACCGGCAAGCTGAGCGCCGGTGGCGCTCGCCGGTATCGAGGCGATGGACTTCGCGTTGAGCAGCGTCTGCTTGAGCGCCGCGGCGGTGCTAATATCAGGCTTAGGGGCGCCGCTGCGAACCGCGATGCCGATGCCCACGCGCGCGACGTCGGGCGTCGGTCCGGGCGCGAGCTGTGCGCGCGCGGCGGCGTCGGTCCACACATCCTGGGGCACCACACCAAGATCGAATGGGACACCGCTCGCGGCCATCTTGATCAGCTCCGGCGCGGTGCCGTAACGAATAACGACCTTATGGCCGGAGGCACGCTCGAACAGCACCGCAAGCTCTTTCAACGCGGCAGCGATGCCGCCCCCCGCTATGACCTGAAGTTCAGCGGCTCGCATGACGCTCGCCGAGGTCAAACGAGAGCCGATCCGAGCAGGACAGTGATAGACCATTACCCACGAGATCCCCTTGCTGGCGGTATGCGGCGCCGCGGCGGTTGCTCACGCGCGTACGCGCGCAACTATCCGCACTTCTTGTGGTCCCTGCAAGGCACAAGCGCGCGCGGGCAGGGCATAACTCGATCCGCGCCACACGCGACCGGCCAAGCAAGGCGAGAGGACGCAATAATAAGTTCCGAGCTTGCGGCGCTAATTTCTCACAGGCTCTGAGACGCAGGGCGATGGCACGTCGCGCGGCGACCCTGATTGCGACAGTCACGACAGGGAGCGCAGTTTGCCCGGGTTGAGGAGCCCCATCGGATCGACCGACTTGCGAAACGCGAGCTTGCGGCCATCGGGATCGAAGCGACCGCCGTCTTCCAGCTTGAAGATGTGCGGGTTGTTGAGAATGCAGCCGTCCTCTTCGAATGAGCGCATGATATCGTTGAGCCGCTGTTCCGTCGTGTAGCGAATAAGCGGCAGCGCGCCGATGCGGCAGCGCCCCTTCTCCTTGGTATATTCGTGATGCATCAAAACTTCGTCGCCAAAGCGCCGCTTCTGCTCGGCTACGAGCTTGGGCTCGAACGGATTCGGCATCACAACCTGGAGATAGGTCCAGCCGCGATCGACCTGCAGCGCCATCAACGTCGTATGGTTGAACGCCGTTTCGTGGATGCGCCGCAGATTGGCTGCGGCGCTTTGGGTCTCGTTCACTGCCATGGAACGATGCCCATCGAATTTGGCGGCGAGCGCGAAATAGCCGTCGACGTCGCTTTCCTTGACCATCGAGAACATCGCGTCGCGGCTGCCGTCGAAATAAGTATTGAGCCGCTTGTAGTAGGGCGCGAACCGGCGTTCGACGGCGCTCAACAAGAAGATATCGAGATCGCTGTCGAATGCTGCATTCCCGAATGCGATAACGTCTGCATAGCTGGAGAAAGTCGCGATGCAGTCGATCCATGTCTCAGCGGGAACGAGCTTGAGCTCTGCCTCGACGATAATTCCGGTCGTGCCCCAAGAGTGAAGGACGAGCCCCGTGTCATCGCCGGAAAGCGTCACGATGCGCGGGGATTCTTCCATGGTCATGATCCTGAGCGACTGGATCATCCCGGAATCGCGAAGGATGCCGTGGCGAACTGAGCCGATGCCGGCAAATCCGCCGCCGAGATAGCCTCCGATAGTGGCCGAGCGCATCGTCGATGGATACATCATCAATTGCTGGCCCGACGCCAAAGCCGCCTCGAGCGCTTTGCCAATGACCGCCCCGCCTTGCACGCGAATGTGGCCCCATTCCACCGCGATCACTTCGTTAAACCCGGTCATGTCGAGGAGCACACCGCCTTTGAGCGGCACCGATTGCCCGTAATTGCCCGTGCCGCCGCCCCGCAGCGTCAATGGAATTTTGTGCCTGACGGCTGCCGTCACCACCGCGGCGATTTCCTCCTCACTCTGGGGGCGGACCACGACGTCGGCCATGCAATTCTCGAGTTGCGGCGTAAGCACCGGGCTGTACCAGTGAAAGTCGTGGGACTTCTGGCGAATTTCGCGCGCATCAACGCTCGAGCTGATATCGCCAATATCGTGTCGGAATTGCTCGACGAGCATGTGACTTGTCATCTTGTCCTTTAGAGTCTTGCGTTGTGGTCCCGCACTGGCTGCCCGACGATCGGCGATGCCGCCGTCATGGACACGCGCAGCAAACGATAAAAATGAAAATAAAGCGCGTCCAGTGGGCTCACGAAACTCTCAGCCAAGTCGAAACCCGCGGAATAACGGCAGCGGCAGAAACGCGTCCGCCTCGCCATGAACTGTTCTATGGCCCGCCGCGATAGGTCACGCGCCAGATCGTGCCGTTTCCATCCTCGCTGACGAGGAGCGCGCCGTCATGCGCGACCGCGATCCCGACCGGGCGCGCCCAAACGGCCGAGTCGTTCACCACAAATCCCGTCATAAAGTCCTCGTATTCGCCGGTCGGAACCCCGTCCTTCAGGAGCACGCGGATCACCTTGTAGCCGGTGCGCTTCGCGCGGTTCCAAGAGCCGTGCTCGGCCGCAAACGCATCGCCGCGGTATTCCGAGGGGAATTGGTCATTGTCGTAGAACACCATTCCCATGGACGCAGAATGGGCCTGGATCAACACGTCGGGTACGGTGATCTTGTCCTTGAGGTCGGGCCGTTCGCCGCGATGGCGCGGATCTTCGTTGGGCCCCAGATAGTACCAAGGCCAGCCGTAGAACGTACCGTCCCGCACGCGCGTGACGAAATCAGGAACGAGATCGTCGCCAAGATCGTCGCGCTCGTTGGTCGAGCACCAGACATCGCCCGTCAGCGGATGCACGGCGAGGCCGACGCAGTTTCGCAGCCCGGTTGCGAACGCGCGCCGATTTCCGCCGTCCGGGTCGAAGACGAGTACAGCCGCGCGATCGGTTTCGGGCCCCCAGGCGCTGCCGAGCCCATGCGCCGCCTCCCAGCGCGCGATCGCGGTCGCGTCGCGTTTGCCCATGCCCTCGCCGTCGTTCGACGCCGATCCGACAGAGACGAACATCTTGCGGCCGTCCTGCGAGAAAACAATGTCGCGCGTAATGTGGCCGCGCTGCACCGAGCGGCCGGCCACGCCGGCAAGATCGCGCACGATCACCTCGGGCTTCCCACGCGGTTTGAGGTCGCCGCTGCGGTAGGGATAGCGGACCACGGACGCAGTATTGGCGACATATATCCACTGCGGATCCGATCCAGGCGGGTAGAAGGCTATGCCGAACGGCTGCCGCAGGCCTGAGGCGAACACCTCGTTGGTTTTGGGCGTCGATGCGCCATCGGCGGCGCGCAGCACGCGAACGCGCCCGGGCTCCGATTCCGCGATGAAGATGTCTCCATTCGGCGCGACCCGAACCGTGCGCGGGTCGTGGAGATTGGTGGCGAACAATTCGACCTGGAAGCCGGGCGGCACCTTTGGCGCGGCGGAAGCGGGCTTCGCGATCACGCGGGGAGGATTCGACGCGGAGCGCGTGGCATAGGGCGCCGGCAGCTCGGTGATTTTGCGCCGAACCAACGGGGCATCGGTGCGCCAATCACCCAACGCCGCTTTGCCGACCGACAACTCGCCAAGCGCAGAGGCGGGCTGCGCAACAACGGCCGGGACAAAAATCAGCACGCCGGTTCCAAGCGCCGCCGCCGCAACCGCAGCCATCGCCGCACACAACAGGCCGCGCGAGCGGCCTCTCAAGCTGCCGTTGCAATCGGCGTTGGTGATTGGCGTAACTGCGATGATGGGCCGCGCCGGGTCCATATGCGCCTCGACCAGTGTTGGAGCACCATGCCTATAGATAGCGCCTCCGCTTTCGTCATGCCCCTCAAGCCGACAGCGCGATGGGTGCCTGTGCGGCCGCATCCTCGAGAATCATGTCGGCGCCTTTTTCCGCAATCATGACGATGGCGGCATTTGTGTTGCCGGAAACGACGGTCGGCATGATCGAGCCGTCGACCACGCGCAGCCCGTCAATGCCGCGCACACGCAGCCGCTCGTCGACCACGGCAGCGTCATCGCTACCCATGCGGCACGTGCTCGTGGGATGGAAGACGGTCGTGGCGGTTTCGCGCGCAAAGGCGAGAAGGTCCGCATCGCTCGTGCAGGTCGTGGGCGGCGCGCGCTCTTCGGCGATATAGCGGCGCATAGCCGGCTGCCGCATGATCCAGCGCAGAAGCTTCATCCCGGCGACGACGGTGTCGCGATCGGTGCGGCTCGAGAGATAACGCGGCTCGATCGCCGGCGGCTTCGCGGGGTCAGGCGACGTGATGCGCACAAAGCCACGACTCTCCGGCCGCAATTGACAAACCGATGCGATGAAGCCCGGAAAGGCGTGCAGCGCGGCACCGGCCGCATCGGCGCTGAAGATGATGAAATGCACTTGCACGTCGGGCGTCGCAACCTGCGGGCTCGTGCGAAAGAAGCCGCCCGCATAGCCGGCGCCGATGGCTAGCAGCCCTTTTCGGAATAGGGCGTAGCGCAGCCCGGCGCCAGTTCGATGCCGCCAACTGTGGATCACATCGTTCATCGTGATCCGCTCGGTGCAACGATATTGCATGCGGACCTGAAGGTGATCCTGCAGGTCGGCGCCGATCCCTGGCATGTCGGCGATCACGTCTATGCCGAGCCCGCGCAACAGCGCCGCCGGCCCGAGCCCGGACAGTTGCAGAAGCTGCGGCGAGTTGAATGTGCCGCCGGCGAGGATGACTTCCCGGTTCGCGTAGGCAATGCGCTTCGCCTCCCCCTGCCGGTATTCGACGCCAATCGTACGGCGTCCCGAAAAGAGAATCCGGCTCGCCAGCGCATTCGAGGCGATGGCGAGGTTTGCCCTTCGGCGGGCGGGGCGCAGATATCCGACCGCGGTCGACCAGCGGCGGCCGTGCCGCGCGGTGAGCTGGAAATAGCCGGCACCTTCCTGAGTGGGCCCGTTGAAATCGTCGTTGCGGGGGAAGTCCGCCTGCTGGGCGGCGGCGATGAAAGCCTCACACAGAGGATGCGGTTCACAGACGTCGGAGACGGCGAGCGGCCCGCCTACCCCGTGCAACGCGTCCTCGCCGCGTTCTTGGTCCTCAGCGCGACGAAAATAGGGCAGCACATCCTCAAAACTCCAGCCGGCATTGCCGAGCTGGCGCCAATGATCGAAATCCTCCGGCTGACCGCGGATGTATAGAAGACCATTGATCGAACTCGACCCACCCAACACTTTCCCGCGCGGCTGGATGATGCGCCGGTTGTTGAGCTCGGCTTCCGGCTCGGAGCTATAGAGCCAGTTCACCTTGGGATTGGTGAACAGCTTGCCGTAACCGAGCGGGATGTGAATCCAGATGTGCCGGTCGTGACCGCCGGCTTCGAGCAGCAGAACGCGCTCGCTCCCCGAGGCGGTCAGGCGATTGGCGAGTACGCAGCCGGCCGTGCCAGCGCCGACGATGATGTAATCGAAGGACTCGCTATATCGCTTCATTGCCGTGCGCTCTCGCCCTCATGGGCTGCGCCGCAAAGATTGGATTCGGTGCACGCGTCGCGCAAGGGGTTCTTGAAGTCGGCAAGCTTGGCTCCAGCGCCTCAGCGGGGCTCGTCGGCGAACGCCTGTTGCAGCGCAGAGACGCGCGCGAGCGCGGCTCCTGAGAGCGGGCCTTTTTGAACGGCGGCGAGCGCAGCCTCGAACTGTTGCGGCGTTGCCATGCCGACCAGGATCGTGCCCGTCGCCGGATGCGAGACTGCAAACCGTGTGGCCGCTTCGGTGAGACTCGCGGCAAACCCCTCCTTGACAAGGGGCATGAGGCGCCGCGCGCGCGCAACGTCGGTGTCGTAACTCATCGCCGAGCCGATCGGTTCGGGTGGCGCCGACGCAATGGGATGGCGTTCGGGCGAGCCAGATAGGGCACCGCCCGCGAGCACGCGAATGCCCACGACGCCGACGCCGGCCGCCGTCGTATGATCGAACAGCCGGCCATAATCTTGTGCCGGATATTTCGCCGGCAGGGCGACGGCAGCGGACGGATTGAGCATGTTGTAGACCACCTGCGCGCTGTCGAAGACGCGCGCGTCGACTACTTGATGGAGTGCCGCCGTCTCGCCGACTGAGGTCAGCCCGAGAAAGCGCGTCTTGCCCTCTTCGCGCAGCCGCTCGAACGCGGGCACCACCTCGCCGAGCACTTGCCGGACGCTCAGCGATTCTCCGCCGCCGGTCTCGGTGATCGCATTGTGCAGGTGGAAGATATCGACCCGCTCGCGGAGGAGTCGCGCCAAGCTGCCATCGAGCGACTTCGCCACGGCCTCGGCAATGCGCCCGAAGTCGGCGCTCGGCAAGCGGACCTTGGTCCCCACGACTGTATTCGCGGGTTTAAGCCTTTGCAGCACACGGCCGAGATTCTTTTCCGATTCGCCGTTGCCATACTGGACGGCGGTATCGAAGTAGTTCACGCCAGCTTCGATCGCCCGCGCCACGGCGCGCTCCTGGTCGCGTGGATCGCCACGTACCATCAATCCGCCGACCGCGCCGCAGCCAAAGCCCAGCACCGAGAGCTGCATCCCAGTGCGCCCGAACACGCGTATTTCCATGGCCATGCCTCCCTCCCGCACGAGCCGAGGTGCATGATAGTCGAAATTGCTCGCGCAAGTGTGATGCGCTTCTGCCCTAGGCAACGCGCCCCGCGAGGAATAATTCAGGCCATGCGGTGTCTCGATAATGCGCCCGGGGTCGCAGCAACGATTACGTTTTAAACGAACCAGGAGGCAAAAATGTCAATGACGATAAGACTTGCGCTCGCCGCTGCCATTGTCCTTAGCACCGTGGCTGCGGCATGGACCGCGCCAAGGCGTCAGAACGTCTATCGCAGCAGCCCACGCGCGCAAGCCACCGTTCCACGGAGCGCCCCGTTTTCGAACCCGGACAGTCCCGCAGCCACAGGCGGCGGCAACCTCGGCTACAACCAAAACATCTACAACTGGTGATCAAAGCTCGTTGCCGGCAGAGCTCCGAGCGAGCCGGAACGTTTCCGCAGTGACGTGTCGAACGCGGAGGTGCATGTGCTCGACGCAGGACATTTTGCGCTTGATACCAAAGCAGATGAGATTGCAACGCTGCTACGCGAGTTCATGAAGACGGACAAGCAACCGGGAAGGAGAAGAGCCGATGGCGACTAAGGTGGCGAGCGTTCTCTCGGTCAACGTCGGTACTGTTCGGGAGTTCGAATACAAAGGTCGTCCTGCCAAGAGTGCCATCTGGAAATCACCCGTCGCCGGTCGGATCGCCGCTCGAGGTGTAAACCTCGACGGAGACGTGCAGGCGGATCGAGAAGCGCATGGGGGACCCGATAAAGCGATCTACGCATACGCCGTCGAAGACGCACGATGGTGGGGACAGGAGATCGGCCGACCGCTTGCATACGGTGAGTTCGGCGAAAATCTCACGACCGAGGGGATTGAAGCGAACGATGCGCTCATCGGAGAGCGTTGGGAGATCGGAACCACTGTTCTTGAGGTTTCTGAGCCGAGAATCCCTTGCTGGCGGCTTGGAGTTCGGATGAATGATCAGTTGTTTCCGCGCCGCTTCACCGAGGCGTTGCGGCCCGGGACTTACTTACGAATCGTCGTCGAGGGCGATGTGGGGGCCGGAGATGAGATCCGGGTGATCGACAGACCCAATCATGATCTCACCGTTCGACATGTATTTCGCATCTACACCCGTGATCGCCATGAAGTCGACCGGTTGCTTGCGGTTCCCGGAATGTCCGAGAGCTGGAGAAGCTGGGCAAATGATTTTCTTCAAAGGACAAAAGGCCGTTCTCTGGGCACGAGCAAACCGGGATGTGGCTAACCAGGATTTCTCAGATCTACGGCCGAGTGTTCAGGACGCTGAATGCAGAAGGTAGATGAAGCCAGACTCTGAACCCTTCATTTCAGGCCGGCCGCTTTGAGGATGGCGGCGGTGTCGGTCAGCCAGACCTTCTCATCCTTGCTGAGGCGCGACAGGACACGGCGCAAGGCGGCGGCTCCGTCGGGCGTCCCGATCACGAAGGGATGGATTCCAATGACCACCGTGGTCGCCTCGCGCGCGGGGTCGGCGCGCGCCTCGTTGGCCAACTCGAGCACGTAGTCTACCCAGAGCGTCTCGATCTCGGCCGGCGTCTTCATGCGCGCGAGCTGCTGGCCCATGTCGACCGTGACGACCGGATAGGGCAGCAGGACGAGTGCGCCCTCCGGCGTCTTCAAGGTCGAGATGACGTCGGAATCCATTTGGTCGATGGTGTAGGTGATGCCCTCGGCGGCGATCGCCTGCATGGTATCACCATTGGAATAGACGCTCGGAGACGACCAGCCGGTCGGCCTCACGCCGGTTGCGCTGGCGATCAGATCCAACGTCTCACGAATGTACGCCTTCTGCGCAGCTAGCCCGCGCCCGAGCGGCAACATACGGCTGGTGTTGTTCATGCCGTGGGCGATGATCGGCGCGTTCGAGTGGGTCGCGCGGAACTCTTTCCACACGGCGGCATGCTTGCCCGGAAACTCGGCGTTCAACACGATGCTGAGCGGGACATCCAACTCTTTGAACAGGCGCCCGACCCGCGTGATGCCCCAGTCGATGGCGTATTGGCGAAACGCCTCGTTCACGAGATCGGGGCTGCGGCTCGCAAGATCCGGACGCAAGACGGGGCCCTGGCCGAAGCCGAACTCTTCGACGAACAGGGCGAAGCTGACGGCGACCTTTCTGCCGCCGGGCCAGGCAGTAACTTGGACCGGGGTGCGCGGGAATGCGGTCACCCAGTCGGCGCTCTCCTGCGCGAACATCGGTGGGGGGTGATGAACAGTGAGCAGCGCCGCTGCTGCGCCGCCGAGCAAAGTGATGAACGCGCGTCGCCTCATTGTCCCTCCAAGGCTCCTGACACCGGAAATGCCGATCCTAGCATATCCCCACTATCGCTAATTCCTGATTTCAGGTCGGCTAAGCTCCCATCAACATCGAATAAGTCGAAATATAGCGCGACAATTCTTCGAGCTGCGACGCCTCGAGGACGTCGCTTTCAGGCGACCTGCACGGCGATCAGCGCGAATGTCTCACAAGAGCGGGGGAGAGGGGACCACTTGGTGATCAGTAGAAGCAGGTCGTTTTCACCAACAGCGAAAATGGATCGAGCTCGAAATCGTCCGCGAGACTATGCCCGAAGAGGCCCAGCCAGCGGTCCTGCGCGACATAGGCGAGCTTCTCGCGTTGTTGCGGGCACTCATGCTTGAGACCGAGCACGCTTTGAAAATGATGGACCAGCTCATGAACGAGAAGAGAAAGCTCGACCGGTGTTTTGCCCTTCCACCCTTCGGGCAGGTAGATGGTGTGTGTGGCGTCGTCATAGAGGGCAAGCGTATCGCCTTGCCCGGTCGCCGTCTGATCGTTGGCGGCGACCCCAGTCCCCGGAGGCGAGAGCAATCCCCTAAAACGCAGCGCTGCAATCCTGGCCGCAGGCACGAACCTCAGAACGGGGTGCTCGTGGATTACCGGAAGATCGAATTCGGCCGAGAGCCAGGCTTGAACCGCCGGAAGCAACGCGTGGCGCGCGGGATTGCGGGAGTGCCGGAAATCCGCCTTGGTGCGGACCTGTGTGCCGTCCGTTTCCGCTCTTTCGATGGATCGAAACATCGCCGGGTCTTTGGCGGAGAGCGATCCCCCCATCGTCATCCCGAGGAGTGCCACCGCACATAACGATGCCTTCCACATGATTTGCTCCCGCATGCTCAGGCAAACGCCAAACCAGACAATTCGAGTCAAGGCATGTTCAGCGGCGAAGCAAAAAAGACTCCGACGTGAACGAGAACGAGCGTCGCAGCAAAGCTGATCAAAAGCGCCGTGCCGATTTTCAGAAGCAAATCGAGGCCGATCGGCGCCGGCTTGGTCTGCGTGGGCATGCGTGTGGGGAAGTATCGGGAGGGCTTGTGCATCGGGGACCTCCGTCGGTGGAGAACGTGGCGATTATTGCCCCCTGACCGGTCCCCGAAATGTGCGGTGGTTCACACTCGTTCCACCGCGCGCCTTTTTTTCTCGGCGCACACCGACACGTTATTAGAGCAAGAGTTATTAGAGCAAGACATGTGCCATACGGAGCGCGAGCGTCAACAATCGTGGAGATTCATTTCTTACGCTGCACGTTTTTCAAAACTATGACGTTTGGATGCTCAACCGTGAATCTCGCGCGAGCATTCGCGCCTGAACCAATCATGGCGATGGATTAGGCAGCCTGCCGCAACTTGCGGCATAGCGCCTTTGCAATCCCTTGGCCCCCTCACTCGAGTGGTATTGGGTGACCGTGACGGCCGTTAGCAGCAGCCCCTGAATCGACCCTTCCCCACGGCATACCGGGCCTGCTGCCGTTCACGGAAAAACTCCACATAGGTCATGATCGATTCGTTCGGATGGTTGGCCCGCCGGTGTGCAACATACGTTTCATAATCGGGAACTCCGACCATCAAACGCGCCGCCCGCGTCGTCCAATAGAGAGTGGCGCCCGCTGCCCGCGTGGGGCGATCGAACAAGTTCTGCAAGTCAGGCATGACCGCCTCCCGCCGCTGCCCCGGCGAATCCGACTTCCATGGCCGTCGCCTGCGGACTCGCCAGCGCCTTCCAGATGCTGATCAGACCGTAGATCACCGTGGCAACAACGACGAGCACGAATACCGCAGCAAGCGCCGCATCAATGTAATCGTTGACGACGATTCGGGTCATCTCCGCCGCCGTTTTGGCTGGGGCCAACAGCTGCCCGGCCGCGATCGCATCCGCGTATTTGAGGGCGTGGCTGATGAATCCCACATTCGGATCTAGACTGGCTACCTTCTCCAGCCCAGCGGTCGTCGTGCATACAATGAGCCAAGTGGCAGGTGCAATCGTCACCAGCGCGAAGCGCTCGCGTTTCATCTTGAACAGCACGACCGTGCATACCGTCAGCGCGATTGCCGCGAGCATTTGGTTGGCGGTGCCGAACAGCGGCCACAGCGTCCAGATCCCACCGAATGGATCGATCACGCCGGCATAGAGGAAGTATCCCCACAGGATCACCGAAAGCAGCGAGCCGATCAGATTGTTGGTCCAGGACGAGGTCTCCTTGAACGCGGGAATCGCGTTGCCGATCAGATCTTGGATCATGAAGCGCAGGACGCGCGTCCCCGCATCGACCGTGGTCAGGATGAACAGGGCCTCGAATAGGATCGCGAAGTGATACCAAATGCCCATCAATGTGGGGCCGCCGAGGAATGACGACAAAATGCTCGCCATGCCGACCGCCAGCGTCGGCGCGCCGCCGGTACGCGACATGATCGTCGTTTCGCCGACATCCTTGGCCATCTGGGCGATCTCGTTGGGCGTCACCACGAATCCCCAGGACGAGATCACCTGCGCGGCATGATCAGCGGTGGTGCCGATCACCCCCGCCGAGCTGTTCATGGCGAAGTAGACGCCGGGATGGATGACGCTCGCTCCGATCATCGCCATGATGGCGACGAACGACTCCATCAGCATCCCGCCATATCCGATGAACGCGATCTGGCGTTCGTTCTCGATCATTTTCGGCGTCGTTCCCGAAGCAATGAGCGAATGCCAGCCGGAAACCGCTCCGCAGGCGATGGTGATGAACAGGAACGGAAAGACGCTGCCCGACCAAACCGGCCCGGTGCCGTCGATAAACTTGGTCACGGCGGGCATCTGCAGATCGGGACGCACGATGAGGATTCCGAGGGCCAGGAGCGCGATGGTTCCGATCTTGAGGAAAGTCGAGAGATAATCGCGCGGCGCCAACAGCAGCCAGACGGGGAGCACGGAGGCGACGAAGCCGTAGCCGATGATGATCAGCGCCAGCGTCTCGCCTTTGAAATCGAACCAGGCGGCGAGCGCCGGGGTCTCGGACACGGTCCGTCCATAGATCAGCGCCGCGAGCAGCAGGACGCAGCCGATGAGCGACATCTCGCCGATATGCCCCGGCCGGATGAACTGATTGTAGATGCCCATGAACAACGCGATGGGAATTGTGCAGAACACCGCGAAAGTGCCCCACGGGCTGCCGACCAAGGCCTTGACGACAACGAGAGCAAGAACCGCAAGCACGATGACGCAGATCAGGAGAATGCCGATGCCCGCAACCGTGCCCGCAACCGGTCCCATCTCGGCGCGCACGATATCGCCGAGCGAACGACCGTCGCGCCGCGTCGACAGAAACAGCACCGTCATGTCCTGGATCGCGCCGGCGAACACCGCCCCGGCAAGAATCCAGAGCGTCCCTGGCAAATAACCCATTTGCGCGGCAAGCACCGGACCAACCAGCGGACCCGCGCCTGCGATCGCCGCGAAGTGATGGCCGAAGAGCACGTATCGATTGGTGGGAACGTAATCGAGGCCGTCATTGTGCCGGTAGGCGGGCGTCGGTCGTGTTGCGTCGACGCCGAGCGCCCGCTCGGCGACGAACAGTCCATAGAAGCGATAAGCGACGAAATAAACGCAGACCGCAGCGACCACCAACCACGCCGCATTGACCGCTTCGCCCCGATTGAGCGCGACGATCCCGAAGGAAACAGCGCCTAGTATCGCGATCGCTGCCCACAAAAACTTGGTCTGCCAGGCCGATGTACTGCTTAAGACGGGACGCATGGATTTTCTCCCGCACTGCAGCAACCGCGCTAACAGCTGCAGGCTAAGCTAATGCTAAGGTACGAGCGCACAACATCCGTTTGCGTGGCGGCTGCTATTCGAAGATGATCGGACGCCAGGATCGCTCGTCAGGACGCCGCTGCTCAGGGGTCCCGCTTTCGCGAGGACGACAGTTTATGAACTGAGGAGTCGGTTCGGTATCACAGATCACCCAGCCCGTATTCCGACCAGCGGGCTTGCACGCGCGCCTCATCTTCAAGGGATGGCCGCACGGTCGGAGGAAAACGCTCCCCGCCCCACTGCGAACGCCGCGGGTTCTTCCAGGAGCGCGTGGCGTCGATCAACATCCGATTCCAGAGGCCGGTGCCGAGCTGTGCAACGTCGCGATCCTCCATGGGCGTGCTGGGATCGATCGGCGAGCCGAAAATGCCCGGGAAGATGACGACGCCGCCTTCACCGGCGTTCACCCGGTGCGCGAGTGCCCATTCAACTTGCTCGTCGTCCGCGGGATCGATGTCCTCCTCCACCACAATGACGTGCTTATAGCGGTATTGCGCGGCGCTGTTGCCCCAGAGCGCTGCGGCGATCTGCTTGGGCTGTCCCTGATAATGCTTTTTGATCTGGATACGGATGTTGACGCCGTTGGTGATGGGCGGCGCGTAGACGTGGAGAATGCCAGGGATGCCGGCGCCGGTAAGAATGTTCCAGGCGATGCCCGCGCGCTGCACTGACGACATGACGCTGTTCTCGCTGTAGGACCCTGGCAGGGTGCCCTCCAGCGAGCCGCAGAAGATCGGGTCGCGGCGGTGCGTGATGCACGTGACTTTCATTGTCGGACGCGGTGTGGGAAGATCGGACACGTAGCCGGTGAACTCGCCGAAAGGCCCTTCGATCTCGTAGCTTGCCGGATCGTCGCTGATATATCCCTCGAGCACGATCTCCGCCGTGGCGGGAACCTCGAGATCGACCGTTTCGCAGCGGACCAGCTGCGCGGGAGCGCCGCGGTATGCACCCATCACATCCCACTCGCACACCCCGGCCAAGACCGGTGAGCCCGCCAAGAATGGCATGATGGGATCCCAGCCGATCACGCAAGCCACCGGCATTGGCTCTTTGCGCGCGGACCACTTGGCAAAATGCGCGCCCCAATGCTGGCCACCTTTGATGAGGAGAAAAGGTGCCGTGTCCTTCTGGCCGATCATCCCGCGGTAGATGCCGACGTTCATCACCCGCGTCTCCGGATCCCTCGTCACGACCCCGGAGAAGGTGTGGATGTAACGGCCGCCTTCCAGGTACTGCCATTGCGGAACCGGAAATTCAGTCTGATCGATGGCATCGCCGCGTACGATGACCTCCTTCACCGGCCCCGTTTCGACGATGACCGGCGCGATCGTCTCGCGGTTTTTCTTCATCACATACTGAATTAGGTCGCGATTGGCGACGTCGCGGGGAAAGCCGAGGGCAAGCGCCAGGCGTGATTGGGCCCCCAATCCACTCACAAAAACCTTGGTGCAGCGCGCATTTCCGTAGTCCTTGATGTTCTCAAACAGCAGCGCGGGCCCCTTCTTCTCAAGGACGCGCCGAGCAATGGCGCCGATTTCGCACTTCCAGTCCACCTCGGCGGTAATCCGCCGTAGCTCACCCTCCTTCTCAAGAAGGGCGATCCACTGCCGCATATCCATGAATTTCATCGCCTGCTCTCACCGCCGACTCACGCCCGCCTCAAATCAATCCGCCTTTGCCCAAGAACTCCACCACCTTTCCCGCCCTGAAACTTCATTTTTCTCTCCCTCTCTTGGTCGCCGCTCGAAAGCAACAGGTTGATGCGTTGGAAGTCGGTCTCGCGGGCGACCGAATTGATGGGTATTGATTCTGACTGGACCCGCGATAAGGACCGCCTGTGCGCCCGATACCCGCGCGATCATCGGCAAGGATGCGCGACGCCGCCCCGCTATGACCTGGGATATCCTAATCCATCGCGGCACCGTGATCGATGGCAGCGGCAGCCCGGGCATCACCGGCGATGTCGCGGTTAGCGCCGGCCGCATCGTCGCGCTTGGCCCTGCACTGGCCGGTGATGCAAAGAAGGTTATCGATGCCGCCGGCCTCGCTGTGACGCCCGGCTTCATCGACATCAAAACCCATTCCGACTTTGTCCTTCCGATCAATCCGAAGGCGGAAAGCAAAGTGCGGCAGGGAGTCACCACCGAGATCATTGGCCATTGCGGCTTCTCGGTCGCGCCGGTGCTGCCGGGAAAGACCGACCTTCTTGCGGACTATCTGAGCGGAGGCGCGCCGTGGCTCCCGTTCCGGGAAATGAGCTTTCCGGAATATCTCGATACGTTCCCGGCCGTCGCAGTCAACACAGGCATGCTCATCGGCCACAACACGCTCAGACTCATGGTGATGGGGCTTGAAGATCGCTCGTCCACAAAAACCGAACTTGGGGAGATGATCGCGTTGTTGGAAGACGGCCTGCGCGCAGGCGCGCTCGGCATGTCGTCGGGCCTTTTCACTCCGCCCGGCAGCTTTGCCCAAGCAGACGAAATCGTCGCCCTTTGCGGAGTGCTGAAACGGCACAACGCCGGCTATTTCACCCATATTCGCGACGAATCCAACAAAGTCATGGAGGCGGTGGAGGAAGCGATCGACATTGCCCGCGCATGCGGCGTGCATGTGGAAATCGTGCACCTGAAGTGTTCCGGCGTGGACAACTGGGGCAAGGCGGCGCAAATCCTCGACAAGATCGCCGCGGCGCGAGCGTCAGGTTGTGATATCGATTGCGACGCCTACCCTTACGCCGCGGGCGCCAATCCGCTGAAGAACTTGCTCCCACCTTGGGTCCAGACCGGCGACAAAGAGACGATGATCGCGCGGCTGGCGCTGCCAGACGTCCGCGCCTGCATTCGCAGCGAGCTCGCCGAGCACGGGCTCAACAATTGGGGGCGGATCGCCTCATGGGAGGCGGTGCAGATCTCGATCTCGCCGCGCCTGCCGCAGACAGCCGGCCAGACAGTGGCGGCGCTGGCGAGGCCGCGCGGTTGTGATCCGATCGACCAAATTTGCGACCATCTGATCGCCGATGACGGGGCCACCCGCGTTTTGATTACATCGATCTGCGAAGACGACATTCGCACCATCGTGCGCTCGCCGACGGCACTCGTCGGGTCAGACGGAAATTGTGTCGCGACCTATGGCATTGTCAGCCAAGGTATGCCGCACCCGCGCTTTTACGGCACCTTTCCGAGAATTATCGGGCGCTACGTCCACGACGAACGGCTCCTCCCGCTCGAGCGGGCGATTTACAAGATGACCGGTGGACCGGCGAAGGCGCTCAAATTACGCGACCGCGGACTATTGAAGGAGGGCTACCGCGCCGATATTGCGATTTTTGATTCGGACGATTTTCGAGACGAGGCCACTTATGCGAATCCCCATCAGTACCCGAGTGGCGCGCGTACGACCGTCATCGTCAACGGGATCATGGTCGTTGAGAATGCGACTCACACCGGCGCGACGCCGGGCAGCGTGCTGCGCCGCCGCGCAGATGGTAGCGTGGGCTGATAGGACAAATCGCTCACAGCTGCAGCTGATCGAGCAAAGCTTTTGCGTCCCTGAGATCGCGCGTATCGAACCCTTCGGAAAACCAAGCATGGACCGGCGCGAGAAACGCGAGCGCCTCCTCGCGCCTGCCCTGGCCGAGCCACAGCGCGGCCAGGTCTTTGGCGGCCCGAAGTTCAAGGGATCGGGCGTGTTGGCTTTCTGCTGTCTTGAGGGCTCGCTCGAGCGATGACTGTGCATCGGCGCTCGCTGCGCCGCAGACCGTCAGCGCTTGCGCTTTTAATCGATGTAGTTCAGCTTCAAATAAGCGTTCGCTATTGTGGCTCGCTGCAGAGAGCCCCTGCCCTATCATCTCCAGCGCAGCCTCGCGTTCGCCTCGGACCAACAAAATCGGACACATCAGCACGTAGAGCGCCGTGATGCCCAGCTGATAGCCAGCACTGCGGTACTGATCCAGAGCGCCTTTGACCTCCGCGAGCGCGCTCGCCGACGGATCGAGCGTTGTCATGCAGATGCCGCGAATGGCGCGCGAAAGCCCATGCCAGTGCCGGAATCCGTGTTCCTCGGACAAGGCGAGGCAACGCTCGGCATGGCGCTGCGCGAGAGACGGCTCGCCGCGCAGGGCGTGCAGAATGGATGCATAGTAACAAGCGTAAGCTTGTGTGTGGGGGTGCCCGACCGCATCGGCACGTTGAAGTGCGGCAGCCATTCGCGTCACCGCCAGGTCGACGTGGCCGAGGGCCCAAAGGGCCCACGACATCAGCGCCAGGCCCGCCACGCCGGCATCCTGGCCAGCCGCACGGGCGGCAAGCTTTTCGGAGTCGCTGCTGGTGCTGAATGCGACGATGGCGCGTTCCGTCAGTTCACGCGCCTCGACCAGGTGCCCCATGAACAGGAGTATCATGCCCAGCCCACGTATCGCGTTGATCAGCATTGGCCGATCGTTGCGAGCTTCGGCGAGCCCGAGCAACGTTGTGGTTGCCTCGCGCGCTTGTGGCAGCTCTCCACGTATGACGCTGCCGGTCGCAAGCCAAAACAAAACCTGCAGATATTCGGGCGGATCGCCGAGGCGTGAGCACAGCTCACGACTGCGGGCAAAGGTGGCAATGGCCGTGCTTGAGGCTGGACCTTGCGTGGCGATCAGGCAGGGCCCCAACGCGAACTGTAGATCCAGCTCGAGCCTGTCCCTCGCCGAGCTCTCCGGCAATTGACATGCGGCCTCTAGGCCCTGCTGTAAATGCGCGATTGCTTCGAGGTTAGCGAAGCGTTGGACGGCGTTCTTGCCGGCCTTCAACCAATAGCTCACCGCCTTTTCATGCAAGCCGGCTTCGGTGAGATGGTGTGCCAGCGTCTCAGGCTCGGCCTCCACGATTTCCGGGAAGCGCTGCTCGAATGCGCTGGCGATTGCTGCATGCATTGTGGCGCGCCGGGATTTCAGCAGGCTGGAATAGGCCGCATCTCTCACCAGCACGTGCTTAAAGGTATAAACGGCGTGCGGTATCTCTCCGCGGCAGAACACCAGCTCGGAGAGAACCAGTTGGCCGAGCGCCTCCTCCAGCTTTTGCGGCGAAAGTCCGGCCACGGCGCTCAGCAATTCGTAGGAGAACGAGCGACCCACCACGGCGCCGATCTGTGCCACCTCTCGTACCGGAGCGAACCGGTCGAGCCGCGCTGTTAGCGAATCGTGCAGCGTGGTGGGGATCGCGAGCGGCGGCAGCGGGCGCTCGAGAACATACTCGCCGTCGCGCTGCCTTAGAACTCCGCTTTCGAGCACCGTCTTGGTCAGTTCCTCGACGAACAGAGGCACGCCGTCCGTGCGAGCGACGATCTGGTGCATTACTTCGTCGGGCAGGGTCTTACCGCCGGTGATTCGCATGATGATGGCCGCCGCGTCCGATCGACGAAGGCGTGCGAGCGCAACTGTGCTCACATGCGCGTAGCGCGGCCAGGGCGCTACGAACTCCGGGCGGGCAGTGATGAGCAGCAAGACCCGCAGCTGCGCCACGCGCTCCACCGTGGCCGTCAGCAGCTCGAGCGAGGTCGGGTCGATCCAGTGAGCGTCTTCGAAGATCACCAGTACCGGCTGCTTCGCCGCCAAAGCTTCGAGGTGCGTCGATAGGGCTGCGAGTGTCTTCTCCTTCCGGCCTTGCGGTGTGAGCTCCGGCAAACGATATCGGTTGCTCGGTGGCAGCGACAGCAAATTGGCCAGCACCGCGATCGTGTGATCCCCGTCAGCGCCGGATCGCACGACCAGCGTTTCCAGCTTGGCGAGTTTTTGAGCGGGCGAATCCCCGCGCTTGAAGCGGGCCGCCCGCTCGAGTTGAGCGACAAACGGGAATAGCGCGCTGTTCGTGTGATGCGCCGAGCAGAAGTAGCGCAAGCTCGTATGCGGCTCCGCCTGTAGCCGCTCTTCCAGCGCAAGCGCGATGTGCGATTTGCCGATGCCGGGGTCGCCGGTCAGCGCCACGACGCGCCCTTCGCCCTCCCTCGCACTCTGCCACCGGCGCAACAGCAGATCGATCTCCTCGTCGCGCCCGAACAGCGGCGTCGGCTTCGTTTCGTGTTGCGCTTCGAACCGGCTCTCCACCCCGCTCGTTCCCAGAACCTGCCAAGCTGGGACGGGTTGCTCCCAACCTTTGAGCGCGACGGGGCCGCGATCGCGGTACTCGAACTGCCTGGCAGTTAGCCGGCGTGTAGTGGCAGAAATCATGACGGTGCCCGGCTCGGCCAACGCTTGCAGGCGGGCAGCCAGGTTCGGCGTGTCGCCGACCACCGCCTGCTCCTGCGCGCCACCCTCGCCGATGAGGTCTCCCACCACTGCGAGCCCGGTTGCGATCCCGACGCGAACCTGCAGCAGAGAATTCCCACCGGTCTGCAGGTGAGCCACTGAGTCTACGAGTGCGAGCCCGGCGCGCACCGCTTGCACGGCATCGTCCTCATGCGCTTGCGGATAACCGAAATAGGCTAGAACCCCGTCGCCCATATAGCGCGCGATGATTCCCTCGTAGCCGGCGATGACCTCGGCGATGTGGCGATGAAAGCGCGCCATGAGCTGGCGCATGTCTTCTGGATCAAGGTGTGTCGCCAGCGCACTCGAGCCGACCAGATCGCAAAACATCACGGTCAGCTGCCGTCGCTCGGCACGTTCCCGTCCCAGTTCGATCGCAAGTTGAGGCGCGTTGCCGCCTGCCCGCTGCAGTTCGGCGATCGCACGCAGCATCTTGCGGCGATGCCCAAGCAGAACCCCGATCTCTTTGAGATCGTTTTCTGTCAGATCAGGTATAACGGACAGATCGATCGCATTCTCGGCGAAGCGCTGCGCGTATTCTCCGAGCTCAAGCGACGCCAGCCACTCTGCGACGTCCTTCATGGAAAGGCTCGTGGCAACCTGACGCGGGGCTCCAGCTCTTGCCCCGCACGCGCATGGTACCACGATGCGGGCGCTCCCCAGTGCAAACCCGCGGATTTGTCGAGACGAAGCGGCCGGCCCGGAACCGACGCATGCGCTCCGGCGCTAGCAACAGCGCGGAACAATGTGGTACCGTGTCGGCGTTGTTATGCCGTTGGTTCCATCACCGATGGAGGACCCAATGTGTTGGGAAATCGACTACAAATTCTTCGCTGAGCAGCAGAAGAAAGCGCAAGAGGCCCGAATCAAGCAGGAGCAACGCGCCGGCGTCATCGATCGGCTCCTCACCGATGCCAATGAACAGCGCGAAAAGACCGAAGAAACTCCGGTCAAAGAGGTTGCGCCGGCAAAATAGGCCACTGCGCCAAAAAAGCCCCGCTCCGGCGGGGCTTTTTGCTGGCGGTGGACGATCAGACGACCCTCAGGCCTGCCCGGCGACCCTTCCCACACAAAGGGCCAGCACCTAGCTCGAGTAATTCCACTTCACTTGAATATTGCTTTCAGCTGGCAGCCCCGATACGCGGCGGACGCCGGCCGCGAACAAAAATCCATCAGCCAGCGATCAACTTCTCCGCTCCACGGCGGCAGCCGAACGTTTTTACGTCATCGTTATGCAGGGTCGCATCGCTCACGCTTCACAAATCGCCGTCGACGGTGACAAAAGTCCAGTGCCCCCAACGATACCTGACCGTGACGCGTATCAACGCCGTTAATTTGCGGGTGACGGACTCGCTTCAAACATTCAGCCTCGTCTCCGATTAGCGTGATGCTTTTCTGCAACGTGGCCATGAGATCGGCGCCGTCACGCCGGCTTTAATCTCGCCGTCATGTTTCAGCAAGGTTCGCGAGAGTAGCGATTGATGTCGTCTGAGGTTGTTTGGCACGTCGACCTGAATCGACTTTTCGTGAGGCCAGACAAAACGGAAAAGCCGATCTATTGACCGGGCTTCGGACCGTCTGGTTGGACGAACTCTTATTGTACCGAAGGGTTAAGAGAGTTAGGCGAACTCCCCACCGCTTTGGATCAAACGGCCCTTCAAGATGATGCAGGGCATCCGGCGCTCCGCGTCATCGCGGAGGTACTGGCGCGGAAGGTCAACGGCTTCGAACCGGACGTCGTCATCGGTTTTGCAGGTGAGGCGAACTATCTTGCCAAGCTGTGGCTGACCGCATTCCGGCTGCACGTTGACCGAGGCCAGTTCGGGCGAGATCCTTACCCGTTCAGCAAGTATTTCGATCACGCCGGCACGCGCGCACGATCGGCGATCGGCAGGATCGGAAGACGAAAGCTAGCGGATCTCATAACGCCGGATGGGCGTATGCTCGTGTCGGCGTTTCGTTCGCAGATGGCGGCGGCCCTCGGCGCTCTTGATCCATTTCGTTGCCACAACTTTCGCAGCCGCTTTGATCGGCTTTGTCTTCTTCCGCTGCAGATTTCGAACGAATTTTCTTTCGACGGGATGGCAAATTACCGTACGCAGTTCGAATATTTGTATGACGTTTTGGCTGCTACGCCCAACGATGTGGGGGTCATCGTCACGGAGCATCCCAATGGCGAACCCGTTCTCAGACGATCCGGTTCACTCTCGAACCTGGATGCGCTACGCGGAACATTTCCGAACTTGATCTTTCGCGACGAATTCCGTCGATACCAGTCGCCTGCACAATTTCTCGTGCCGCGAGTTGATGGTGTCTGGAGTGTTTCATCGAGTGTTGGCCATCAAGCATTGCTGTTCGGCCGCATTCTCGGATCTCCACCCTCAACGGAATTGTCCAATGTCGCGGATGAAACGACATTCGAGAACTTTTTCGCGCGACTTGGGAAGCGCAAATCTCCAAACCTCGATACCGTTTTGGCTTGGATGCTCGAGCGTTACCTGGTGCCAGCACCGCTGCTGACCGACGGCCGCTGGCTGCAGAACTACCTGCAGCGGAGGTTGGATGCGGCCCGGTCGGCTCTCGATCCGATCGACGCTTTCGTACCCACTGCTGACACGGAGCGCCTGATGGATGCATGGATTATTAAAACGCCGGCGCGAGTAACGATGACATCTTTTCAATGGGAAGATGATTCGGCAGTCGCAGAACTGTATGCCAATCTCCACCATCTGCGGCGCGAGAGAGACGCGCTGCTCAAATCCACGAGCTGGCGGATAACGGCTCCCCTACGCCTCGTGATGCAAGGGACGGGTCTTGCTCGCGGTCGTCACTATGGATTGGTGGGAATACGCTCCCGAATGGGGCGATTTCGGGCGCGCTTGCTTCGCATGATCCAAGTTGTGCCCGTCATCCGCGCCCGCGCGACACCGACGCCGAAAGTCACGTCGTCGCATGCCGCCTTAATGTAACGGCGGAATTGGCCAATTCTTGACGGGCCAAAGATCATTCCATGCGAATTGCAACGTTTATCGCATTAATTTTTCCCACATTGTTGGCCGCGTGTGCGTCAGCGTTCGAATATCCAGTCACCGTGTTTGCTGATCCCGGTCAATTTCAGTTCCTTGATTGCGAGCAGCTCGCCGCCCAACGAACGGCTCGGCAGGCGCGGGTGCAGGAACTCAAGCTGCTGATGGACAAGGCCGAGCAAAGCACCGGCGGCACTTTCGTCAACGCGATCGCCTACGAGACTGACTACGTCACGGCCCAAGAAGATCTCAAGGTGATCGAAGCAAGCGCCCACATCAAGAAATGCAGCACTCCGGAAAATTGGCGCAGCAATTCCGCTGTCGAATAATGAGGACGAGTGCAACGTCTCGCGACGGTGGCTGGCGGATCGACACGCCATGAGCCCATGCTCGTTACCGAGCCGTGGCGGCTTCCTGATGAAGCTCCCCGCCGCGCATGAGCCGGCGGGCAATATCCGCGGTCTGCAGCGCCGCGCGCTCGGTCGGTGAATGGGCGGCAAGGTAGCGAGCGACGGCGATCAGAATGTGCGAGCCCTCGCGGGTGTTGCCCCACTCGGCGAACTGGCGCACGCCTGCTTCCAGCATCTGATACGCGTGAAAGCCGGCGTCCTCTCGCAGCAGCGCGCGAGCCAGTGTGGCGATGAGCGCCTGCGGCGGATGGTCGAGCGAGAAATGACGCGCCACCAAACGCGCGGCCCGCTCGATCTGCCGTTGCCGGTCGAAGGCATCGAGCAGCGCGCCCCGGAGCGCCTCGATATCGGTGGGAAGTTCATCGAGCAGGTCGCCGCTCTCGCCGGGGATGCGCGCGGGCGGGACGTTGAGATAGCGGGCGAGGTAGAGCGCCATCGCCCCGTGCAGGATGCTGCGCAAGGCCTCGGCATGACGGTCGGAATCGGCGATCCCAACTCGCTTCACCATCTGATGAACGGCGTTGGCATAGGTGAAGACATGGTGGGCGGTTTCCCAGTCCGAGTGCTCGTTGGCGCTGCCGAAGTAAGCGACCCTGAGCGCCGCCGCGTAGGCGAGCGAACGACCGAGGTCGGCGGGCAAGGCGCCCGCGCTCACGGCTGCCTTGAGCGCATCCATAATGGCGAGAGCATCATCGCAAAGGAGTGTGCGGGCGAGCGCTGCATGATCCGACCAGGCCCGAGCTCGAGCGGTAGCGAACAGGGCGGACAGCTCGCTCGCGGTCTTCTGGCATAACGCAATGAGATCTGCCGGCTGGCGCCAAGCGGTCGACTCCTCGGCGCCGCGCGCGGCAACCATCTGACCGATAACGGTCGGCAGCACAGCGGCAGCGTGCTCCCAGCCGATGAGGTCGAGGCACTCGAATGCTTTGTTGATAAAGTCGAGCGAGTGTCCGCTGTCGGCGAAGGCGCGATCTGTCTCGGCTGCCAGCAGGAGGCCGGCGAGTTCTGCCGGCGCGCTTGCGCTCGTGATGGCCGTCAGCACGGTGCGCTCGGCAGCCTCGCGATGGCGCACAGCCGTCCAACGCCGCAGCCAGCGCTTAAGCGTGGCAAGGTCGGGCTGGCTCGCAAGCGGCGCACGCTCCTGGCGCGGCGCTTGCCCCTCGCAATCATCCGCGACACGGCGGGCGCCATGGAAGAGGGCGAGGTAGACCTCTTCCTGCGGTAGGAGCGGTAGAAGATTTGCGAGCGCGGTGAGAATCGTGAGGCCCACGCCCCAGCCATCACGACTGCGCGCGCCGAACAACACGATCTGCCGAATGACGTCCGGCGGCGGCATGCCGGCGGCGAGCTCGCCGTGGACTGCCTTGGCGATAACAAGGCCGAGATCGTGGGTCAGGCCGTCGTGCAGCCGGCGGCGCCAGTGTTCCGCCGGGTCGGTTTGAGCGAAGGTGGGCTTCACCCAGATCTCGGAGCCACGCAGCTCGGTGGGACAGGTCGGCACATCGTCCGCCCACAGATCGAAAGTGCAGCCGCTTGCGAGATCGAAGCGCGCGTGGTGCCAGTGGCAGGTCAGAATGCCGTCCTCGATGCTTCCACGGTCGAGCGGAAACCCCATGTGCGGACAGCGATTGTCAAAAGCGAAGACGCGCCCTCGGTCGTAAACGACGAGAATCGGACGATGCGCCCCGCGCACCACGAGCCGTCCTTTGACCTTAAGCTCCTCGAAGCTACCCGCGCGGACGAAGTTCGTGACCGGAGCATCCATGGGCGATTTGCGTGAGCTAATCGTTGGAACCAGGTATCCGACCCTGAACTCAGTCGGACCTCGAGCCGTACATTCTCTCCTCCACTTAATTCCCGCATAATAAGAATGCCAGCTCACCGGCGCACAGGAGTTCGCGCAGCGGCCTTTGCATTTTCAGTAAGCAGGGAGCGGGGTCGCGGCCCAATGTCTGGGATGAACATGATTGCCGAGGACGACATCAAGGCGTTGAACGCATGGCTCGCCAAGGCAGGCTTGCGCGGCGAGCCGGAGGCAGCGCTGGTGAATGGATTCTGCGAGCGCGCCGTTGCCGCCAGCTTGCCGATCAGCCGCGCGCTGCTGCTCATCGACACGCTGCACCCTGTGTACGAGGGCCGCGTGGTCCGTTGGGGGCAGGACCCGTCAGAGCCCGCCGTGCAGGAATATGGGCGCACCGGCTCGCCGGGAGCCGCGTCGGACCCGCGGCTCTCGTCGCCGTTGCGCTTCGCTCACCGGCAGGTCACTAGCGAACCGGGCTGGACCGACGCACGCTGGCGTGCAAGTCCGTTCTTCCGACTGCTGGAGACCGGGGAGAGCTTGCTGCGCAGGCGCGTCACGGCCGAAACCGAATCCGAGTTTCCGGTCCTGCGGGATTTTCGGGCCGCGGGCATGACCGAGTACGTCGCCATCATCAATCGCTTCGCGCCCGAAGGGGTCATCGGCGAAATGGATTGCGTGTACTCCTCGTGGGTGACCGCGCAACCCGAGGGTTTCGCCGATGCGGATGTCGCAGCGCTCACCCGCGTGGTCCCCACGCTTGCGCTGGCGTTCAAGGCGGCCGCGCTCGTGCGCATGACCGGAACGCTGATGCAAACCTATCTCGGCCGCGACGCCGGCCAGCGCGTGCTCAGCGGGAAGATCGTGCGGGGAATCACCGAACGCATCGATGCCGTCGTTTGGTTCAGCGATTTACGCGGGTTCACGCGGATCACCGACACCGCACCCGAACAGGTCATCCCGTTGCTCAACGATTACGCCGATGCAATCGTCTCGGCCATTCACGAGAATGGCGGCGACGTCCTCAAGCTGATCGGCGACGGCACGCTGGCGATCTTCACCGCCGAAGACCGCGCCCACGCATGCAGCTCCGCATTATCCGCGGCGATTGCCGCGCAGGAGGAAATCGCCGAATTGAACAGACGCCGGGCAGCCGCCGGCAAGCCGGTCACCGAGATGTATCTCGGCTTGCACGTCGGCGAAGTCTTCTATGGCAATGTCGGGAGCCGCGAGCGGCTGGACTTTACCGTCGTTGGTCCGGCCGTGAACGAGGCAAGTCGCATTGCAGCGATGTGCCGCTCAGTGGATCAGCCCGTTCTGACATCCTCGGCCTTTGCCGAGGTCGACGGCATGCGACGCCGCCTGGTTTCGGTGGGACGCTACGCGCTACGCGGCGTCGCCCACCCGCAGGAGCTGTTCACGCTCGATCCTGATGCATAGGCAGTCCCTGCGCCGCCACAGCGCCGAAGCCCAATACCCGACGTTACGCCGGTGAGACCGCTCATCTCACGTATGCTATGCTTCTTTGGTCATTGCAGATGCGCGACCGCACCGCAGATCGGATGTCCTATCAGGAGCATGCCATGTCGACACGGCTCATTGCCCGCGTCCCGGCGGCGGCTTTTGCGGCATGCCTGTGCATGTCAGCAATGCCCGCGCTCGCGCAGATGGCACCGCCTGCGCTCGTTGGCAAAGTCACGTCCGACCGGGACGGGGCGATGGAGGGCGTCCTCGTCAGCGCCAAAAAGCCGGGCGGAACGATCACAGTCACGGTCGTAAGCGATGCCAAGGGCGATTACGCCTTTCCAGCGGATCGATTGGAGGGCGGCCGTTACGAGCTCACGATCAGGGCCGCTGGCTACGCGTTAGAGGGTTTGGGCCTCATTGAGCTCGCGCCCGGCAAAGCGACGAGGGCCGACCTGCGGCTCAAGACGACTGCGGTCACAACCGACCAACTAACGAATTCCGAGTGGATGGCCAGCGTGCCGGGGCCCCAGGATCTCAAAAGGGCGCTGCTCAACTGCGCGGATTGCCATTCGCTACGCAGGATATTCGAATCCAAACACACCGCGGCTGATTTCCTCAAAGTGTTCGAGCGCATGAGCGGCTACTATCCCGGCGCCTCCGATCTGCAACCACAGCGGCTCGTCGGCGAGCACCGGCGGCCGGCCGTCAACCGTGCCATCGCAGAAAAGCTCGCGGACTATCTCGCGAGCGTCAATCTCAGCCGGCAGTCTACGCATGACTTCGAGCCCAAAATCTCACCGCGTCCGACCGGACGCGCGACGCGGGTCATCATCACGGAATACGATCTTCCGCGGAAAGAGATTCAGCCCCACGACGTCATTGTCGATCCCACCGGCACGGTCTGGTTCTCGCATTTCGGCGAGCAGTTCCTGTCCAAGCTCGACCCAAACACCGGAAAAGTGACGGATTTTACGATTCCCGTGCAGAAGCTCAATCATCCCAAAGGGACCCTCGATCTCGAGATCGACGCGGACGGCTATCTCTGGGTCGGCCTGATGTATCAGACGGGGATGGCGCGCTTCGATCGCACGACTGAGACCTTCAAAATTTTTCCGGTGCCGGACGAATGGCAGACGGACGCTACGCAGCAGTCGCACTTCTCGGTCGCGGCCACGAAGGTCGATGGCAAGGCTTGGGTCAAGAACACGGACCGCTCGCAGGTTATGCGGCTCGACCTCGCAACGGGCAAATACGAGAACCTCGGCAGCTTCCGCGATCCGGTCAACAATCGCCCGATCGGCATCTACGGGATCTACGCCGATCAGCAGAACAACGCCTACATCCTCGAGTTCCCGTTTGGCGGCATCGGCAAGATCGACGCGAAGACCGGCAAGCTCGCGTTCTATCCGACACCGACGTCGAACGCACGGGCGCGGCGCGGGCGCGTCGATTCGCAAAACCGACTATGGTTTGCCGAGTATGGCGCCAATGGCGTCGGCATGTTCGATCCCGCCACCGAGACGATCACCGAATGGAAAAAGCCGCTTGCGTGGGAAGCGCCCTATGACGTTCTCGCCGACCACAACGGCGAGGTCTGGGAGGCTAATACATTCTCCGACCGCGTCGGTCGGCTCGATCCCAAGAGCGGTGAATGGACGAATTATCTCCTGCCGCGCTCCAGCAACATTCGCCGGGTGTTCGTCGACGATCGCAAATCGCCGGTGACGCTGTGGATTGGAAACAATCTGGGCGCGGCGGTAATCAAGGTCGAACCGCTCAACTAACGCTGGGACGGCAGCTTTGCACGCGCAAGAGGCTGCTCGATCGCCTGATATGTGATAGGTAATCGGTCATGATTCCCTTGGCCGTTCCGATTGCGTTTGCCGTCTTGGCGCTTGTGGCGTGGGGATATGATGCCCGTGCGCGGCGCGCCTACGAGGCGACGTTGAGCGCAGCGGAGAAACGGCAGTTTCGTGCGTTGCGTAGAGTCCATCCGGCGAGATGGCGAGGCCTCATGGCGCTCAACGACGCCGAGACAGCGGTTGCGGTTTCGCCTGATCGCGAATTGCAGGCGTCAAAAAGGATGACCCGGAGCCGCAATCCGAAGCGCCGGGCGAAGCGGGATCAAAATAAGCCTCGAAGATCGAAGAGCGGCACGAAGTAAGGCGCAGAGCGATATCAGCTGGGCAAGTCGAGGCGGTAGAACCGCGCTGCGGTACCACTAAATAGGTCGGCTTTTTCGCTGCCACTGGCGCCCTTCGCCAAAATCTTGCACGCGTTCCAGAACACCGCATAGCTGTAGGAGCCTTTGTCGACGGGAAAGTTGCTCTCGAACATGCAACGCGACGGGAAGAACGCATCGATGCAGGTGTCGATGTAGGGACGCCAGGTCTTTGCGAGGGTATCCGATGATGGGGGCTCGGGCTGCTCGTGGAATGCGAATCCGCCCATGCGCATGCCGAGTCCGCCGAGCTTGACGTAAACATTCAGGCAGGCGGCGAGCGCTTTGATCGATACGGCCCAGCCGGGAAACACGTCCTTATGCTTGCCGGCATAGGCGCCGATGCCAAGGGGCCCGCCCACGTGATTGAGCACGATCTTCGTCTCCGGGAAGACGCGCGCGAGATCATGGACCTCGTCGATCTGCGGATGATAGAGCCAGGCGTCAAAGGAGAGGCCGAAGCGACCGAGCACAGCGAAGCCTTCGCGAAAGTTCTTGTCGCCTAGGAGACCGCGTGGCGGGCTATACGCCGGATTGCGGATCGATGCGTCGGCATCCCAAGCGGTGCTGTGACGGATGCCGCGAAAGCGATCACCGCCGGCACGGATGTGCGCGGCGAGCACCGCCTCGACGCGACTGCCCAATGTGAGATCCGCATGGCCGACGATACCGGCGCAATGCCTGGTCTTGCCGTAGATGCCGCTCGCGCTCATGGCTGCGACCCCGTTGACGAACTCGGTCTCCCCGACGGGGCGCATTTCGACCGGACCGGCGGCGCGCGTCATCGCCCGCGCCTGCACGAACACGGTGGCGAGAATGTTGTGGCCGCTCGCCGTATCTGCCAGCAATTCGTCGAGGAGATAGCGCCAGCCGGGCCGATCCCAGAGATGATGGTGGGGATCGACGATCGGCAGATCGGGCTCGAGGATCGGCTCTTTGCGCCGGTCGAGCCAGTCCTGACGGACGGGAAGGTAGTAGGGCGTTGGGGCGGAGGCAATCGACACGGTGAGTTTCCCTCCAGGCGGTAGCATCGCAACGACACGCGACCTACGATAGCACGTCACCTCGTGGGGGTGGCGCAGGCGCAAGACAAGGAAGGCAGCTGCTCATGGCAATCAGTTCAAGGTACCTCTTTGTGGTGAGCATGGATGTCGATGCCGACAAAGAGGCCCTCTTCAACGAGGTCTACGACACCGAGCATGTCCCCAATCTCCTCAAGGTCCCTGGCGTGCGCGCGGTCGCGCGGATGGCGGGGGAGAACTTTGCCGTGAGCATCGGCGGTGCGCAGAAGAAGGTTGCGCACGAGGGCCCGCGTTACAGCGCGGTTTACGAAATTGACGGCCCTGACGTCCTTGTCAGCCCGGCGTGGACGAAAGCGGTGGAAGAAGGCCGCTGGCCAGGCCAAGTGCGGCCCTTCACGCGCAACCGGCGGCATGCACTTTATAAGGTGCGCTAGCAGGCGCTGGCCATCGCCAATGACATCGTCGTGCGGGCGTCAACTTACTGCCGGGTCGGAGGAAGCACGGAGGAGTGGTGATGGGCGATGAGCCAATCAGGTCCACGCTTGATCATGACGAATGTGAAGCGCGCCGGCCGCGTCGCGCCTTGGGCTGACTTGAATTCGTAGAATCCGACGCCCATCGCGGCGGCGTCACCGAGGGCGACCATGAGGTGCCGGCATTGAGCGTCGGGCTAGATGTGCCGTGCAGTAGGCCGTCGGGCGCATAAAGCTTCACGACTGCATCGGCGTCATTGGCGTTCAACGCCGCTGCCCAACGGTCGATGACCGCGCTCGCCTCCTCGGCTGGACCGGCAAGCGCTCGCGCCGGCAAGAGCACCACAAGCGCGACGAAAACATAGCGAACGACTAGCAGCATTCTCCCCTCCCTTACTGAATGGAGACAGCGAACGGTAACATTTTTGTCGAGGGGTCAGGGCGTATTCTCCCGGCAGGCGTAGTCGGTGTGCCTGCTGCTCCATGACGGCATGGGCTGCTAGTTCGCGCCCGAGTCGTCATGTCGAAGCACCCCTATTTGGCCCTAATTGCGACAGGGCGCCGTCACGCTTTGGCCTAGGTGCTGGCGTGCCTTAACGCCTGCGGCATGGGAGGTCAGACGGGGGAGACTACAATGGCCAAAGTGCTGGACGACGTTAATCCGGCTGCGCTCTCGCCGGGTTTTCGGCCTGATCCTTCGGCGTTGGCAGATCGTGATCGCCGTGAAGCGTTGCGCGAGTACCAAAGCCTAACGGCGGCATTCTTCGGGGATCCGCTGCCGGGCATGTCGGCGCTCGATCGGCGACAACGCAGCGAACGGGCCCACTGAAAGCCGGACAATCCAGGGCGCTTAGGTCTGGGCAGCCGCACGACGCGGGCGGCCGCTTGGAATAGCGCAGGCACTGACCTGCTTGCCGAAGGCCGCGCGATCGGCCTTCGCAAGTGATGCATATTTTTCCGAGATTATTGCAGCGCTACGCGTTCAGTCGCCCGCCTTCCACTTGGCGAGCGGAAAGATGTCGGGGACTTCACTGCCTTTGTGAGTCCAGGGATCGACCGTCCAGAGTTCGCTCGTCTTGCGGTCCTTGATCACTGCCGTGTTGTGCGGGCCCTCGGTGAATAGGAACCGGGATACGGGCGCGGCGATCGTATGGTGCCGCAGCAATTTCAGCTCGTTGAGAACGAGCAGAAGCGAATTCGTATTATTGGTCGTGTCGATGCAGTCGAATTGACCGCGGCTGCCCGCCAAGCCGATGAGCGGTCCGGCCCGCGCAACGCGCGTCGCGGTCCCGGTCAGGGGCGCGATGCGCTTCTCGAACCAGGCTTCGGTACGACCGATGGCAACCCTTTCCGCCTGCGCCGAAGCCGAGCCCGCCGCCATGATTGCTGCGATCTGGGCGTGGTCGGCGCGCGTGAGACCGATCTCGGTGCGGAACGCGCATCCGAACCCGTGGCAAATGACGACGCGGTATGGGGTCGGCGCGGCGAGCGACCACTCTCGCAGCATGGCCGTCACGCCGGGATCGACCTCGCCGGCAAGGGCGGGCGCCACAGCCATCAGCAACGCGACGAACACCATCGCGAAGTAGCGCAACCCCACCTCCCCGATGAAGTCCCCTGACGAATCTACAAATAGGTAAGGTCGGCCGCAAAGATGGCAGCGGGCAGAAAACCAACGCGCCGCGTCGGTTTTCGGGGAGGCGTGACTTATTTGCCAGCCCGGCCGGCGGGGCCGCGCACCGATGCCGAACAGGGCACGGACGTAACAGTGCTTTTTGGCCGCAGCGGATGCGCCGGTTTGCGAACTAAAGTCCCCTTCTGGACGCCTTGGCAGGCCGGTATAGAATCTCGGTTTAGCGCCTGCAAACTCCGCGAGGATATCGGGGATGTGCCATGACGATTGACCGCCGACGATTGTTGCAATTGGCGGGGGGTGCTGTCTTAGGGCCGGCGCTCTGCGATTCCGCTTGGGCGCAGGGCTACCCGGCGCGACCGGTGCAGTTGGTCGTCGCGTATCCGCCCGGCAGCGGCCCCGATATCATCGGGCGTCTCGCCGCCCAACATCTGTCGGAGCGGCTCGGTCAGCAGTTCGTGATCGACAATAGGCCCGGCGCGAGCGCCAATATCGGCACCGAATATGTCGCGAAGGCCGAGCCCGACGGCTACACGATCCTATTGCCGGTCTCCACCAACGCGGTGAACGTCGCGCTCTATAGGAACCTCAATTTCGATTTCGTCCACGATATCGCCCCGATCGCAGGTATCGCCAAAACGCCTTTCGTCATCGTCGTGCCACCACCGTTTCCGGCCGCGACGCTTTCGGAGTTCACCGCTTATCTCAAAGTCAATCCCGGCAAGGTCAACATGGCCTCGAATGGCATCGGCAGCACGCCGCATGTTTGCGGCGAGCTGTTCCAGCTCATGACCAGAACCAAAATGGTTCACGTTCCGTATCGCGGCAATTACATGCCCGATGTGCTGGCCGGACAGGTGCAGGTCGTTTTCGCTCCCATTGCGCAAGCCCTTCCGCTGATCCGGGAGGGGAAGCTGCGCGCGCTCGGGGTGACCACTGCGCAACGCGCGGCAGCGCTGCCGGAGGTCCCTGCCATCGGCGAGTTTCTGAAAGGCTACGATGGCTTCGGCTGGTATGGATTGGGCGCGCCCGCTAAGACGCCACCCGAGATCATCAAAAAGCTCAGCGATGCGACGAACGATGCGCTAACCAGTCCTGTGATCAACGAGCGGTTCTCCCAATTGGGAGTCGAGCCGATGCCGCTCAATGCGGCTGGATTCGCAAAACACATCGCTCAAGAAGTCGATAAGTGGACACAGGTGATCAAGGCGCAAGGCGTCGAAGTGAACTGACTCGCCATCCCCGGCAGCGCTCGGTCCCGTTCGCCTATTGCATCATCTGCCCGATTTTGTCGGCCACCGCCTGCGGCAACCGCAGCGTCTCGCGCACGATCTCATCGATCTGTTCGCCGGGGGCCCCGTCAACCATCAGCTTTCGCATTTCGCATGCCGCGAGGAAATCCGGATCCTCGAGCACAGCTCGAAACGCGGTGCGCAACGCCTGGAGGCGCTCGGGCGGCACGCCCGGGGTCGTGAGAATGGAGCGGCCGATTTCACCGGTGCTGGCCGCCGCGCGCAGCACCTCGCGGCCCTCCTCGGACGACGCGAGCTCCGGGAGCGTCGGCACGTCGGAGAGCAGGCGATGCCGCTTCAGCGATGCCTGGAAAAGGACGGTTGCCTCACCGCGGGAGACCCACCCGGGGTGGCTCACCAACACGCCAGGCAGCCCGTAGGCGCCGACAATGTCCACCTCGCCCCGTTCCATTGCCAGCAAGATGTCGGTCGTGCCGCTGTAGCCGCGCACGAGCTTAAACTTCGCGCCAGCATAGGCGTTGAGCGCGGTTGGGAACAGAACCGTGGTGGAGCCGCCGCCCGAAGCACCGACAGCGTACTGTTTCGCGCGAACGTCCTCGAAGGATCTGATGCCGCTTTTCGGCAGCGCAACGCCGGTATCGATGTTCGTCACGACGCGTCCGATATAGGGCATTTTGCCAGCGTCGAGCTTGGCACTGGTATTCGTCATGCTGTCGAGCGCCAAGGTCTGCCCAAGACTGCCCAATACCGTGCCGTCCTTGGGCGCCACATCGTAGATGTATTTCGCCGCCACGAAGCTGCCCGCTCCCGGCATGTTCTGCGCAATCATCGTCGGAGCGCCCGGCAGATGTCGTGGCAGAAACTCGGCGACAAGCCGGCCGTAGATGTCGTAGCCGCCGCCGGGCCCGTAGCCGATCAACATGCGCAGCGTCTTACCGCGATAGAAATCCGCGACCGGCTCAGCCTTAGCGGACACGGAGGACGCCAGCGCCATTGCGGCAGCGGCGATCGCAGCGGCAATGATCGCCGCTCGTTTGTGCGCAATGGAGTGAGCGTGAGCGGCGGATGCGGGCTGCTCGCTGCCCCCCTGGCGCGGGAAACAACACAGCGAGCGCGCGGCTTGCCTCACCCGGCGGAGGCGCGAAGCTTGCGGCATTCCGCCTGGAACACGTGGTTGAGGCACCACTCGGCGAGCTCGATGCCGGTCGGGAACCAGAGATTCCCTGCTTTCTTCATGTGCTGAATGATGCCGCGCAATGCCAGTGTGCGGCCCGGACGACCGATGATGTAAGGGTGCATGGTGAAGGGGATGTAGCGCGGCCGCTCGGCCGACTCCGCATAGAGCTCGTCGAAATAGGCCTTCCAGGTCTCAAGCCCATCATAGGGGTTGCCGTATTCACCGTGGCGATGGCCGAACAGCGTGCCGTCCCCGAAGGGTTGTCGCGGAAGCTCGACCAGCAACTTGCCGTCCTTTTCCCACAGGAACGGCAACTCCTCGTGAAAGCAGTTGGTGTTGAAGACGAAACCGTGCTCGATCAAAAGCTCGATGGTGTTCGTGCTCTGAGTGCATGAGCGCCAGCCGTAGGGGCGCCGCCCCGTGCGCTTTTCGATCATTGCGATCGCTTTCTTCATCACCTCGGTTTCCTGGTCGCGCGGCAAGTAGCGCGCGATCTCGTGATTGTATCCGTGCCCTTCCACCACATGGCCGTGGGCAAGGATCGCCTGAATTGCTTCGGGAAAACGCTCGGCGATGGCCCCGCAAGTCAAGAACGTCGCCCTAATATTCTCTTCCTTCAAAATCCGCAGCAGCCGGTAGATGGCATGGTGAGGTCCGTATTCGCCCTGGCTCCACATTTCGTAATTGAGGATGCCGTTCTTGTCCGGCTTCACGTCCTCGCCGCCCTGGAAATCGAAGGTCAAAAAGACTGCGGCTCGCTCGCCGCGCGGCCAACGGATGAGATGATCGTAGCGGTATTCCTTGAGCATGGTTCTTTCCTATTGCGGACGCCGGATCCCACCAGCGCGTGCAGCTAGTTTACAATCGCATGCACCCCTTTGGTAGGTCGGAATGTAAGCGCCCGGTTTTGTGCGCAGCAGCACGAAGCGTTCATGCTCGATTAAGCCACCGCCGGTTACGATGGTGGCTCAAATGCGCATTTCCGGCCGCCACGCCAAAGCGTGGTCCTTAGCGGGATAGCCAAAGGCCGGACGCATTTTCCTTAACTCTGATCGCGGTGTTTGCGACAGCCCCCGCGGCCCCACGCCATTCATGCGAGGCTTTCTCCCCGCACGTTACAGCACCAATTCGGTCGCGGGATCGATCAGGTGCATGTGGTTGAGGTTGGCGTAGAGCCGCATTGGCTGGCCGGGGGCAACGGCGGCAGACGGCTCTACCCGCGCGCAGACCTCGGTTCCATTCACCGTGAAGAACACCATCGTCTCCATGCCCATCGGCTCGATCACATCGACTGTCCTACTGAACTCACAACGTGGGTCGCGTTGTTCCCCCCGCGGCTCGGTAATATGCTCGGGCCGAAGGCCGAAGACCAAATCCTTGCCGACCGATGCTCGATACCGAGCGGCGTGAGCCACGGGTATGGGAAACGCCAATTCCGGGGCAATCCGCAGCAGGAGTGCCTCGCCGTTCGGCTGCAGACGCGCGGGCAAGAAGTTCATGGCCGGCGAGCCGATGAAGCCGGCGACGAAGCGGGTTTTCGGCCGATGATAGAGCTCGTGCGGCCGGCCGATCTGCTCGATGCGGCCGCCATTCATCACCACCACGCGATCGGCAAGCGTCATGGCCTCGACTTGGTCATGGGTGACATAGACGGTCGTGGTCTTCACCTTCTGGTGCACGCGCTTGATTTCGGTGCGCATCTGCACGCGCAGCTTTGCGTCAAGATTGCTCAGCGGCTCGTCGAACAGAAAGACCTTCGGGTTGCGAACGATGGCCCGCCCCATTGCGACGCGCTGCCGCTGACCGCCCGATAACTGTTTTGGCCGCCGACCCAGCAGGTCGGTGATGTCGAGGATCTTCGCCGCTTGCTCCACCCGCGCGCGGATCTCCGCCTTCGGTGTTCGCCGCAGCCGCAAACCGAACGACATGTTCTCGAATACCGTCATATGCGGATAGAGCGCGTAATTCTGGAACACCATTGCGATGTCACGATCCTTGGGCGGCACGTCATTGACGACATCGCCACCGATGAGGATCTCGCCCTCGGTGACCTCCTCGAGCCCGGCAATCATGCGCAGCGTGGTGCTCTTTCCGCAGCCGGACGGGCCCACCAGGACGACGAATTCGTTGTCGGGAATGTTGAGGCTGATGTTGCGCACCGCTTCGACCTCGTCGAAGCGTTTCACAACGTTGCGCAGCGCCACGTCAGCCATCGCTCACCCCTTGGTCGCGCCGGCCGTTAAGCCGGCGATGTAGTAGTCCATCAGGAAAGCATAGACGATCAGCGGCGGCGCGGCCGCAACCAGTGCGCCGGCCATCAGCATCCCCCACTTGTAGACATCGGCCTTGATCAGGCTCGTCACCGTGCCAACGGTCAGCACCTGCTGGTCGGCGCTGAACAGGAACGCGATCGGATAGACGAACGCCGCCCACGACACCGTGAACGCAAAGATCGTCGCGGCGATGATGCCCGGCAGTGCCACCGGAATGAAGATCTTGAGCAGCATCTGCATATGTCCCGCGCCATCGATCAACGCCGCCTCATCGAGCTCCTTCGGGATCGACTGGAAGTATCCGATCATGATCCAGGTGCAGAACGGGACCGTCAGCGTCGGATAAACGAGCACCATGCTCCAATAGGAGTTGAGGAGCCCCAGGCCGCGGACGATTTGGAACAGCGGGATAAACAGCAGCGTGTCAGGAATGAGGTAGGTCAAGAAAATGCCGGTAGCGAGAATTCCCGATCCCCAAAACCGCATCCGCGAAAGTGAGAACGCGGCGAGCACGCTGACCACCATGGTGATGGCGACGACGCACAGCGTGACGATGACGGTATTCTTGAAATAGATCAGAAAGTCGGTTTCCCGGAACAGCAACCGGTACTGTTCGAGCGTCAGCCCGTTGGCGATGATCCATGGGTTGCTTGCAAGATGTGCGACCTCCGCGTCAGATTTCAGCGAGGTCACGATCATGTAGTACGGCGGAATGAGAAAGAAGATTGCAAACAGAACGAGGAAAAAATAGGACGTAAAAAGCGCCCATCGCCGGCTGCGTTTGAGACTTGCGCCGCTGGCGCGCGCGTACTCGGCAGTCGCGGCGGTCATCCGATCTCTCTCCCGCGCTTGCGCACACCGCGCAATATGAAGACCGCGGAAACGGCAAGGATCGGAAACATGAACAGCGAGACCGCGGCACCGAGCGGAAGGTCGCCGGAACGGATGCCGAGCAGGAACGCGTAAGTCGCAAAGACGTGCGTCATGTTGCGCGGTCCGCCTGCCGTCATGATCTGCACGATATCGAAGTTGGCAAATGTCACGATCAGCGAAAACAGCACTGTTATAGCGATGATATTGCGCATCATCGGCAGCGTAACGTGCAGGAATCGCTGCCATGCATTTGCGCCGTCGATCTGCGCCGCTTCGTAGAGTTGCTCCGGAACCGATTTGAGCGCCGCGAGATACATGATCAAGAAGAATGGTGCGCCGTACCACACGTTGACCAGGATCACCGAGAAGCGCGCCCAGTAAGGATCGCTCAACCAGGGGATGTCGTTGCCACCGAACCCCCTGATCAGCCAATTGAACGCACTGTGGGTCGGATCGAACAGCCACCACCATCCCAGCGTCGACAGTGCGAGCGGAATGACCCAGGGCACGAGCAGCATCCCGCGCCATTTGCGCTGACCCTTGCTCGGCAGATTGTTGACGAGGTGGGCGGTGACGAGACCGATCAGCGCCTTGAAGAGCACGGCGGTGAGGGCAAAGATCGCCGACTGCTCGATCACCATCCAGAAGGTGTCGCGGCTGAGCAGATACGAGAAATTACCCAGGCCGATGAATCTGGTTTGCGCCTTGTTCAGCGTCGCGAGAAAGATCGAGTACAGGGCCGGGTAGATGATCAGCCCGGCCACGATCACGATCAGGGGAAGGCACATCAAAAAGGCGATCGTGCTGCGTCGGCGCACGAACTGCCGCATGCCGGCACGCGGCTGCAACGCCGGCTTAGCCAGCTGCCCGGGGTATCGCCGGACAATATCGACCATGCCGTTTGCGCTCCTCGCGGAGGGCCTTTAGCGTCACCGGCGGCCGACCCGGCGATGACGCCGCTCAATTCATCGCCCCACTACACGGATGTCCCGCCGAGCCGGTGGCCGGGAGGTGCAGTCAGGTCCGCAGCAAGCCTTCCAGCTCGTTCTGCGCCCATTTGACCACTCTGTCGATCGGCTCGTTCCCCTGACAAACCTTTGCGACCATAATCGTATGTAGCGACTGATTGTAGATCTGCGTCGCGATATCCGGCCGCGCCGGGTATCCGGTGATGGTCGGCTGCTCGTCGCCGCGCGGCGGATAGTTGTAAACCGTGCCGGACGGCGGCTCGACCTTTTGCCAGGTATCGAAATCGTAATAGCTCTTGAACGACGGCAGATCGTATCCTGAGGAAGCCGCGACGAGCTGGCGCGACTGCTCTTTCTCCGAGAGGAATTGCAATAACTCCTTGGCCGCAGGCTTGTTCTGCGAGAAAGACCAGACGCCGTAGAAGAACGGCAACTGACCAACGAACCGCCCCGCCGGTCCGCGCGGCATGTCGTGGGTCCAGCACTGGGCTGCCACCTGCGGGTTATCGCGCTTGGCGACCGCCCAGGCGCTCGGCGGGTTCTGGATGGCGGCGCCTTTGCCGGAGATGAGCCAGCGATTATTGCCCGCGTCATCCCAAGCATAGACTTCCGGTGGATTGAACGGCATCAGCTTCTTGAAATATTCGAGCGCCGCGCGCGTCTCGTTGGAATTGACTTTGATATTGTCCTTCTCATCCACCATCACCGAGCCAAAAGCGCGGAACATGGCCCCCGTCGAATCGACGGCGTCGCTGGTTTGGCCCATCGGCAGGCCGATCGGGAAACCCGCCTTGAACAACTGCTCGGCGCTCTTGAGATAGAGATCCCAAGTCCAGCTCTCGACCAACTTGGGATCGCGACTGTCATTCGCAGGAAATATCGCCGTCAGATCGATGCCGCAGTGCTGCTTATAGAGATCTATGCGCGAGCAGCACGGTTTGACCTGACTGCCCACTGTCGTGGAAATGCCGAACCACTTGCCCTCGTGTTTGGCGAGATATTCCGACACGGGGCTGATCGGGCCGGCTTTGGCGACGAGCGCCTTGATGACATCGTCGACTGGCTCGAGCACGCTGCGGTGGACTTGGATCTGCCACGCGCGGTGCGACATGATATCGTGGCCGGCCCGCGCCTGAGCTTCGGCGCTCGCGGTCAACAGATCCTTATCTCCCTGTGATGTGATGTAATCGATCGATATCTCGACCTTGTTCTTTTCCCCCCAATCATTGCACAGCTTGGTCAGCGTATTGTTGGCGCCCGGGACCCAGTGGTCCCACACGCCGAGCGTGAGTTTGCCGGCGGCATAGGAGTGACGGACATAAGGGGCGGAAACCGCCGAGGCGGCGGCAAACGCCGTGGTCTTGAGCAGGTTTCGCCGAGAGATCGTGGAACGTGGCATGGGATCCTCCGTGTGGGTCCGGCTACCGGCCAGGATTTTGTTCTGTGTTGGATTGCAGGCTACATGATCCGCGCTTCGCGGCAAGCCGCCGTCCCCAAGCCACGCCGTACCTTTCCGCGTCCTTGTCTGGTCGTGGATCAGTCGCCCCGGTCGCGCTGCCAAAATGACGAGCCGCATGGGAATTTCGTGTAGCCAATGGGCCAACGAAATCCTCCCTTGGTCGGTTCCCGCCTACGCGGCATCCAACTTCGCCGCGCGGTCGAACTCTGGGCTGCGGGTCGCGGACTAGTTTGGTCGCTCGCCTCCACGCCATCTTCCGGGGAAACCGCCCTTCCGCATGGCCTGCTGGCCGGATAGCTTGACTATGGAGAAGCCGCAGGACGCCCACGGACTTTTCCGTATCGCGCGAGCATGTTGGGGCAATGCCATGAAACTTCCCCGCCGAAAAGTCTTGCACCTTTTGGCGAGCGCGGCCGTGCTGCCGGGCATCACGCGGGTCGCAACCGCGCAAGCCTATCCGAGCCGGCCGGTGCGCATCATCGTCGGCTTCGCCGCCGGCGGAGCGTTCGACATCACCGCGCGGCTCATCGCGCAATGGTTGGGGGACCGGCTCGGCCAACCCTTCATCGTCGAGAACAGGCCCGGTGCGGGCACCAACATCGCAACCGAAGCGGTGATTCGCGCCCCGCCCGACGGGCATACGCTTCTGCTGGCCGGTGCGGTCAATGCTGTCAATGCAACGCTCTACGAAAACCTCAAATTCGATTTCGTGAGAGATATCGCGCCGGTCGCCGGCATCATCCGATTTCCCAACCTCATGGAGGTCAATCCGTCTTTTCCGGCCAAAACCGTTCCGGAGTTCATTTCTTATGCGAAGGCCAATCCCGGAAAGGTCACGTTCGCATCCACCAGCACCGGGAGCACGCAGCATCTCTCGGGCGAATTGTTCAACATGATGGCCGGCGTCAAGATGGTTCACGTGCCGTACCGCGGTGCGTCGCCCGCGCTCACCGACCTGAGCAGCGGACAAGTGCAGGTGATGTTTGGACCACTGCTTCCGTCTATCGAGTTCATCCGCGCTGGCAAGCTACGAGGGCTGGCCGTGACCACGACGACGCGCTCGGAGGCGGTTCCCGATGTACCGACCGTGGGCGAATTCGTGCCGGGCTACGAGGCAAGCGGATGGAACGGCGTTGGTGCGCCGAAAAACACTCCAGTCGAGATCATTGACAAGCTCAACAAGGAGATAAACGCGGCGCTCGCCGATCCCGCCATCAAGGCGCGGCTCGCCGATTTGGGGGGCACACCGCTTTCTGGCTCGCCGGCAGAGTTCGGCGAGCTTGTCATCGAAGAAACCGAGAAATGGGCCAAAGTGGTCCGCTTCTCCGGCGCCAAGCCGGAGTAAGTTGGGGGAAACAATGAGCCTTTCCCGTCGAAATTTTCTGCATCTGGCTGCAAGCGCGGCGGCACTGGCGCCGCCCTCGGGCATCGCGTGGGCGCAAAATTATCCGTCGCGGCCGGTGAAAATCATCGTCGGTCAAGCGGCGGGTAGCGCGTCCGACATCGTCGCGCGCCTGATCGCCCAATTCCTGTTGGAAAAGCTCGGCCAGCAATTCCTCGTCGAGGTGCGGCCGGGCGCCGCCGGCAACATCGCAACCGAAGCCGTCACCCACATGCCGCCCGACGGCTACACACTGCTCTTGGTAAATTCGCAGAACGCGATCAACGTGGCACTCTACGAGAAGCTCAGCTTTGATTTTGTCCGCGACATCGCGCCGGTCGGGAAGGTCGAGAGCGTTCCCCTGGTGATGGAGGTTCACCCCTCGGTGCCGGCCAAGACAATTCCCGAATTCATCGCCTATGCCAAAGCCAATCCCGGCAAGCTGAACATGGCCTCGGCCGGGATCGGCGGCCCGCAGCACATCGCGGGAGAGCTGTTCAAGTACATGGCTGGCGTGGATCTCACCCACATCCCCTACAAGGGATCGACGCCCGCGGTAACCGATCTCGTCGCCGGGCAGGTGCAAGTGATGTTCGACGTTACGCCGACCTCGCTGCCGCACATCAAAGGCGGAAAGCTCCGGCCGCTGGGGGTGACGACGACGGAGCCGCTGTCCTTCCTGCCGGACGTGCCGACGATCGACAGCTTCCTCAAGGGCTACGAGGCGGCCGGCTGGATCGGTTTCGGCGTGCCTAAGGGCACGCCGCCTGAGATTATCGCGACGCTCAACAAGCAGACCAATGCAGCGGTGCTCGATCCGAATATCAAACAGCGGTTCGTCGATCTCGGTGCCGTGGCGGTGCCGCCGAATTCGCCGGACGAGTTTGCCAGATTCATCGCCGAAAACATCGACAAGTGGACGAAGGTGATCAAGTTCGCGGGTATCAAGCCGCAGTGAGGATGGGAGAAGCGATGCTGCTCTCATCAAGCCGATCCGCAGAGCGGGCGATATGGGGGCTCATCATCGGCCTTCTTCTGTTCGCGGCCTCGCCCGTCCGGGCGCAAGATTATCCGAACCGCACGGTCACCATCGTTGCGCCTTCCGCGCCCGGCGGCATGTACAGCATCCTTGCCCGGCTGATCGGCAGCAAGCTCGAGCGGCTTTATGGCCAAACCTTCGTGATCGAGAACCGGCCGGGGGCGAGCTCGGTCACCGGCGCGGCCTTCGTCGCGCAGGCGGCTCCGGACGGGTACACGCTGATGACCGCGGCCACCACGACGCTGGCGACCAACGTCTCCTTGCACAAAAATCTCCCTTACGATCCGCTGACCGATTTTATGCCGATCGTGCAGATTGCCAGGTCACCCGAGGTTCTGCTGGTCAACGCCGCCCTTCCGGTCCATTCGATCGCCGATCTCATCAAGCTCGCGCGTTCCACCAAGGGAGGACTGTCGTTCGGCTCGGCCGGACCGGGAACGGGCCAGCACCTCAACGGCGAGCTGTTCAAGATGATGCTCGGTATTCCGATGCAACATGTCCCTTACAAAGGAATGCAGCCTGCGCTCAACGATCTCGCCGGCGGCCATATTGCGATGATGACATCGCCCATCCCGCTTGCGCTCCCACTTGCCCATAGCGGCAAGGTGCGCATGCTCGGCGTGACGACGAAAGAGCGCATCGGCGCCATTGCGGATGTGCCGCCGCTCGCCGAGATTGGGGTGCCCGGATACGACGCAGCATCATGGTGGATGCTGGTGGCGCCGGCCAAGACGCCGCGGCCGATCGTCGACAAGCTGCACGCGGACCTGCGCGCGGTTCTACGCGAACCGGACGTGCACGAAGAATTCATTCAGCGCCAGGGGCTGATCCCGGTTGACTCACCTTCGCCGGATGACTTGCGGACGTTCGTGAAAGCCGAGATCGCCCGCCTGGGCGAGATCGTGCGCAAGGCCGGCCTCACGGGCACGCACTGATGGCCAGTTCAGTTGCCCATCACCAGGCCGCCATCGACATTGACTGCCTGGCCGGTCATGTAATCGGAATCGCGGCTGGCAAGAAAGCTCACGACGCCCGCTACGTCCTCGGCCGTTTCCGGCCGGCCGAGCGGGATGACCGAGGTTCGCCGCTTCCACGCTTCCCCGACTTGCCAACCCTCGAGCTTGGTCCATTCGGCGTCGATCTTTCGCCACATCGGCGTGTCGACCGCGCCGGGGCAGATGCAATTGGACGTGATCCGGTAAGGTGCGAGCACCTGCGCCGCCGTGCGCGTGACGCTGACGACGCCCGCTTTGCTGGCAGCATAATGGGGCATGTTGGCGAGGCCGCCCCGATAGGACGCGATCGATGCGGTTTGGATCAATTTTCCGCGCAGCTCCGAACCCGCAATCGGCGTCTGCTCGCGCATGCGCTTGGCTGCAGCTTGCAGCACGAAAAAGACTGCACGGAGATTGACACCGAGCATGCGGTCCCAGTCATCCTCGCTGAGCTCGAACAGCGGCCGGATTTCGGCAATCCCCGCATTGTTGAGCAGCACGTCGAGCCGGCCCCATCGCTCGTAGGCCGCGTCGACCATCCGCTTGATGTCGCCCGCACGGGTGACGTCCGCCTGGATTGATGCCTGCTTGAGTTCGCCGCCGAGCTGCTTTGCGCCGTCACCGTTGACGTCCGCCAGCAACAATTGCGCGCCCTCGCCTGCCATGCGCCGAGCGCAGGCTGCGCCAATGCCGCTCGCAGCGCCGGTAATGAGCGCATGGATCCCGTTGAGCCGATCAGTCATGCGACCCGTCGCGCTCACGGCTTGTCGATTGCGCCGCCGGCGTCGGCCCAATCCTTGAAGGCGCCGAGATTGTAAACCTGCTCGTAGCCCATGTCCTTGAGCACCTTGCCGCTCAACGCCGAGCGCCCGCCCGAAGCGCAATACACGATGACGGTTTTTTCTTTGGCAAAATTCTTGTCGTGATAGGGCGATTCTGGATCGGCGCGAAATTCCAACATGCCGCGCGAGACGTTGACCGCACCGGCAACTTTGCCGCTCTTCTCGACTTCCGGGGCGTCGCGCACGTCGACCACGAGCGTGTTGCCCTTGGCGATCATCTCGCGCGCTTGTGCCGACGTGATCCGCGGCACCGCGGCATTGGCGGCTTCCATCATCTGCTTGACGTTCGTCGCCATGGCGTCCTCCTCTTTCACTAGCAACTAGCAGCTCACTTCTCGACAAAGTCAAACCCTCGCCACGGTCCGCACCTCGGGCGGAAAAAGATCCTCCACCGTCATGCGGCCGTGGCTCACGCCCTGGTCGTGCGCGTAGCGGCAAAATGCCTCGATCGTGGGTCGGCTCTCCTCGATGCCATAGGGATAGGGATCGGGCCCGAAGCCAGCCGCGATCTCCTCGGCAATCGCCGCCGCCCAGGGCAGAGGGATGCGCGCGCAGGTGAAGTCGCGCAGCCGGTTGAAGCACCGGCGCTTGGCCTCTTCGAACATTTTGAACAGGTTCATCGCGATCCAGGGATGCTGTTCGAGCACGGTGCGCCGTATCGCGATCAAATGCATGATCGGAAAAATACCGGTCTTCTTGAAGAAGCGCGCCTCCTCGGCGCGATAGTCCGCGAACAACCGCACGACGCGGTCGTTTTCCGCCTCGGGCGCGCGGGCGGAAATGACGGCATCAATTTCGCCGCTCGCAAGCATAGCCGAGAGGCTGGTGTCGGGGCGCGCCTCGTAGCGGATGCCGGGAGGCAGCTTCAGCGCGACCTTCTCGGTGCGGCCAGGCTCGTTGACGCCGGCCTGCAGCCAGCGAATTTTGCTCAAGTCGACCCCGTACTCCTCCGCCAGAAATCCGCGCACGTAGATGCCCGCGGTCTGCGCCCATTCGGGAATGCCAACCGCACAGCCCTCGAGATGTTTGGCAGTCTTGATGCCGCGATCGGCGCGCACGTAGATCGCGGAATGCCGATGCACGCGCGAGGGAAACACCGGGATCGCAACCATCGGCGCGGGGCCCTGCGAGGTCAGCGAAATGTACTTTCCGAACGATAGCTCAGACACGTCCCATTCGAGGTTCTTGGTGAAGCGAAAGGTGATCTCCTCGATCGAAGGAAAAATGAGCGGGGTGAGCGTGATGCCGTCGGCGCGAACGTTCCCTTGCGCGATCTCGCGCACGTGCTCGTAATCGACGACCGCGAGCGTGAGGTGGACCGAGGCGATGCCGCTCGGCTCGACTTGGACGTTCAACGCGGCGCCGCGCGATGCCGCGGCCGGCGCGTCCGATCGCCCCCGATCAAGCAGCCTGCGCAAACGCCCCCACGACGCCATTGCTGTTATTCGGCGGCCGCGATCTGGGCGCGGTTGGTGTCAAAACCGGCCTCGGAGCCCAGCACTGCGGCAGGATGCTTGAGGTCTTCCTGCCACAGCAATGACTCCATGTAGATGTTGAGCGGCTGATCTTGCACGGTGAGCTCGTAGACAGGCTCATCGTACGAAGCATGGTTGTGTACGCCCCATCCGGGCGCGGAAAGCATCAGATCCCCCGCTTTCCATTCGTACACCTTGCCTTCCACGGTGCTGCGCCCGCGCCCATGGAAATAGTAGTTGATGGCGGCTGAGCTGTGCCGGTGCGGGCGATCGACGATCTTCGGCGGCCGAATGGTGATGGTGGCGAAGAACGAGGGTGTGCAGCCGTTCGTGCGTCCGGTCATTGGATTGTACATCATATACAAGCGGCGGCCGATATAGCTCTTTCCGAGCGACTCCAATTTGTCGAGATGCTTTTTCACCTGCGGCCAGGGCCAATGCAGCACATTCGACCCGACCGTGGGCGGGTTGATCAACATTTCGTAGGGCATCAGTTGCGACCCGTTGTCGAGCCGCACCATACCGTACGGGCTCTTGCGGCGCGGGTCCTCGCGCTCCTCACCGGCGTTTGCGTGTTCCGGCTCCGCCGCCGACTTTGGATTTTCTTCGACGATGTGGATGTTGAGCATTTCGAGCAGTGGCGCGTTGGAATAAGTGAGCCGCACCTGAAGGTCGTCGCCTTCGTTGCGGTGTCTATAGGTCCGGAACGAGGGTGTGTTCCAGACGTCGTACTTCCCGTAGCGCACTTGCGTGTGGCCGATCTCCGCACAACCGGAACCCCTGATGCAGAAGTTCACTTGCGTCGAGTTGTGCCGTATCGGCGCCGTGACTTCTCCGGGCTTGAGCACGCTCAGTACGACGCCGATGCCGGGGGTGAAGCCGTTGCCCGGCGCGCTCGCGCGCGGATGGCTGATCATCGTTTCGCGCCGCCCATTGGCCGGGCGCGCAAGCAAGGCCAAGCGCTCGACCTCAGCGTCGATTTGTTCGCCGGTGATGATGACCGGCTCCCAGAGATCGAGCGACAGTGACGCGGCCGCGCCGCTGATGTCGCGAAGAATGGCTTGGGTCATGCTGCAGACTCCTGTCTCGAAGCAGTGGAAATCCGAGGGACGCCGAATCCTGGATCCGGCATGGTGCGGCCGATGCCGGATGCTTCCGCGCGCCGGACGATCTCGATCCCGAGCGACACGTCGGAAACCCCCATTCCCATCGGCTTGAACAGCGACACGTCCGTGGTCCCCGGGCGCGGCTTGCCGGCGGCGACGATCGCCGAGATCGGCTGCACGCGCGTCCAGTCGCCGCCGCACTTGCCGTCGTACCAATCGATAAACTCGGCGCTGAGCTGACGGGTTCCCGGCAGCGTATCGACAGCGACCAGCGTCGCGCGCGGAAACAGATCCTGCGCGAATTCCCTGCGCTCCTTGGTGATGGCCCCGGCCGCGTTCACGTGCGCGCCGCGCGCGACCATGGACGAGGTGAGCACTGGCTCCCGGGCGCGGGTGATCAAGGTAATGATGGATGCGCTGTCGGCCGCATGCGCCGCGTCGTCCGCCACTCTGATTTCGGTACCGGGAAAAGTGCTTCGCAGCTTGTCTGCGAAAGCGGTGCACTTTGCGGGCGTAGGACTGAAGACGCGGACGCGCCGCAACGGGCGAACTGCCGCCACCGCCGCGACCTGCGTCAGCGCCTGCTTGCCGCTGCCAATGATAGCGAAATCATCGGCGTCGCGATCGCTCATCCATTGGGTGGCGATGGCCGACATGGCGCCGGTTCGCATCTGTCCCAGCGCGCGCGCCTCGATGATGGCCCAGAGCTTGGCGCTGATTGCATTCCACAAGATGAGCAGCGGCGTAGACCCCCCTTCTGGCGTGTTCCCCCAGGTCTTGGTTCCAAACACGCTGGCGCCTTCGAAAACCGCGCCGATCGCGTGCATGTTGCTGCTCTTGCCCCAGTGCGCCGCGGTTTTCTCCATGTTGCGCGCCGACCCCGCCGCCTCCTCGCGCAGGCCGCGCGTCAGTGCGTCGATCGCGTCGCCCAGGTCCATCAACTGAACGACGTCTGACTCGGTAATCCAGCGGGGGGCGCTCAATGCTGCCTCTCCGAATGCGGGGACTTGTCCTGGCGGGTGCAGCGTCGGCCAAGATCAAGCCCGTCAGCTAGCCCGCGGAGCATAGTCGTTATTGCATTTCTGCACCATGTCGCACGCGGGAACTCGCGATGATCTCTTGCCTCTCCCGCGCCATCATAGCGCGTAAAGATACTTGCGGGAACATCCGCGCTCGTTGCGTGACGCGAACGGCGCAAAACGATAGTGTCAGCAAAACGATAGTGTCAGAAGGTAAGACTTTTACCGGCGAACCCGATGGCAATGTCGAGCAACGCGGCTGAACCTAAAATGAACGAAGCGACTCCGAGCGTTGCTAAGCCGCGCGAGCAACCGCCGGGGAAAAAGCAGTCCGTGGACAAACAACCGCGCCCGGATCGGGCTCCCTCCATCATCGTCGGCTGTGTGATTTTCGCGATCGCCGGCCTGTCTATCTGGTTTCTGGTGCGACCCCAACCGCTGCTCGTGCAGGGCGAGGTGGACGCGACGCGGTTCGACATCGCGGCGCGAGTGGACGGGCGCGTTGGAGAGATTCCGGTCGAGCGCGGTCAGGACGTCGCGGCCGGGGCGGTGCTGGTCAAGATCGATAACCCCGAGACGATTGCCAAGCACAAGCAGGCGGTGGCCGCCAAGCTCGTGGCCGAAGCGCAGCTCGCGAACATCAATGCCGGTACGCGCGCCGAGGTGATCGCCGCGCGCAAGGCGGCGCTCGAGCGCGCGCAAGCGAGTGTGGTTCTGGCACAGAAGACCTATGACCGCGTTAGCCAGCTGGCCGAGCACGGCAATGCCCCGCAGGCCCGCCTCGACCAGGCGACCGACTCCCTGCACGAAAGCCAGCGCGCCGTGGATCAGGCCCAATCCGCCTATGAGCAGGCGGTCAACGGATACACGAAAGAGGAGCACGAGATCGCCGTCGCCAACGTGCAAAAGGCGGTTGCCGACATCGAGGCGGTGCAGTCGATCATCGACCAGATGGTGGTTTACGCGCCGGTGGCCTCGCAGGTTTACAAACGCAACGTGGAGCCGGGCGAATACATCTCGCCGGGCGTGCCGCTGGTGACGCTGATCGATCTCAACGACCTATGGGTCCACTTCGACCTGCGCGAGGATCTCGTCAGGACCCTCAAACTCGGCGATCGCTTCGAGGTGCGCATTCCTGCATTGAGCGATCGACGCATCACTGTCGAGGTCAAGCTGATCGCCACTAAGGGCGAATATGCGAGCTGGCGCGCGACCCGCGCCACCGGCGATTTCGATCTGAGGACGTTTTCGATCCGCGCTTATCCCGTCGAAAAGGTACCGGAGCTGCGACCCGGCATGAGCGCGTATGTTGACTGGCAGCAGCGTCGATGAAACCGGCGCCCAAGCCCGGCTTCTGGCTCGTCGTCAGGCGTGAATGGCGATGGCTGCTGCACGATCGCGCAGCGCGCATACTCATCTTTGCTGTGCCGTTGTTTGCCTTCGCAGTGCTGACCGGAGTGTTCAGTCATCCGGTCATCCGGGAGCTTGGCGTTGTTGTCGTCGACGCGGACCGATCCGACACGTCGCGGATTTTCATCGAACAGGTGGCTGCGTCTCCCAATCTCGACATCGTCGAGCGTTCCGGCGATCTCGCGTCCGCCGCCCGCGCAATCCGCGGCGGCGAGGCCATTGCCGGCGTCTACATTCCCGCCAATTTCGAGCGCGACCTGAAGGCCGGGCGGCGTCCGCAAGTCGTCGCCTTCTATAATCAGCAATTCCTGACCGCTGCGGGCATTGCGTCCTCAGGGCTGAGCGACAGTCTCGCGGCCGCCGTTGACAGCGCGGCGGCCGGGGCGCGCGGCGCGCCGCAAGCCTCGCGCATCGGCTCGCTCGTCGTCGAGACGATCATGCTGGTCAATCCGGAGCGCAACTACGCACAGTTCCTGCTGCGGGCGTTATTGCCGATGGTGCTCCACGTGGTGACAGCGCTCGCCGCCGGCTACGCAGTGGGCTCCGAATTCCACCGCCGCAGCATGCGCAGCTGGCTTGCATGCGCGGGCGGCAATCCAATCATTGCACTCACCGGCAAGCTCGCGCCGCTGTTTGCCATCTTCTTCGTCATCATGCTGCTGGTGCCGCTCATTCTGGAGGGATTGCTCGGGATCTCCTTCAGAGGCAATGCGCCGATGATGGTCGTCGCGGCAACGCTGCTGATCGTCGGCTATCTCGCCCTGGGAGCGCTGATGCAGCTTCTGGTCCGCGATCTCGCGACCGGTCTAGGTCTCACCGGTCTCATTGTCTCACCCGCATTCGGCTATGCCGGCGTCGGATTTCCCGTTCTCGGCATGAACGCATTCGCGCTGGCCTGGGGCGCGCTTCTGCCGCTGCGCTGGTACATGGCGGTGCTGCTCGGTCAGGCGGCTCGCGGGCTGCCGGTCTATGATTCCGCGCGCCCTTTCGCGGCGTTGGCAGCGCTCGCCGTGCTGTACACGTTACTCGCGTTTCTACGCCTGCGCGCGATCGCAGCAAGCACGCCGCGTGCAGCGCCCGAAGCGGAGCCGGCGGCTGCTTCCGCCGCGCTGCGCGGGGTGACCGGAGCTTTTGCCGCCGAGTGGCGGCGCGTACTCGCGATCCGCGGGGCGTTCCTGCTGCTGGTGGTGGCACCGATCGTCTATGGCGTCTATTACCCGCAGCCCTATCTCAACCAGATCCTGCGCAAGATTCCGATCGCGGTCGTCGATAACGACCTGAGCGAACTCAGCCGCAGCATCGTGCAGACGCTTGACGCCAGCGGCGCGGTCAGCGTGGCCGTGCAAGCCGACATGCTCGCCGAAGCGCACGCGGCGCTCGACCGCGGCGAGGCTTTCGCCGTGGTCGCCATCCCGCCCGGGGCGGAGCGCGATATGCTCAAGGGTACGAGCGTCCACCTTCCGATCTTTGCCGACGCCACTTATCTGTTCCTTTACCGATCGATGGCGAATGGAATCGTCGTCGCCATCGATACGCTAACCTCGGAACTTGCCGCCGGCGGCGCGCGCACGGACGGCAGCCTCGTCAAGGCCGCGCTCGCCTCGGCGAGTCCGGCCGAAATCCTGCTGCAGCCGATCTTCAATCCGGTCGGCGCTTACGCGAGTTATATCGTGCCGGCGGCCTTCGTGCTGATCCTGCACCAGATGCTCCTGATCGGCGCATCCATGCTGACCGTGATTGCGCTGGCACAGCCTGGCGGCGGCGCGTTTGCGACCGTTCTCGGCCGTGGCATCGCGCACCTGACGATCTTTTTGCCCGCGCTGGCGCTCTACTTCATCGTGCTGCCGCGCTTATACGGCTTCTCTACGCTGGGCCATCCGCTGCAACTCTTCGCGCTCGCGTCCGTCTTCGTTCTGGCGACCAGCTTCATGGCGCAGGCTGCGGGTGCCTGGTTCAAGCATCCCGAGACTCCGACGCTTATTTTTCTCGGCACGAGCCTTCCGCAGCTGTTCCTGACCGGATTTTCCTGGCCGCGGGAAGCGATTCCAAAGCCCGTCCTCGCTGTCGGCTACATATTCCCCTCTGATCTCGCAATCGATGGCATCGTCCGCATCGATCAGCTGGGCGCAAGCCTGTGGGAAGTGGCGCGCGACTGGCGCGGCCTGTGGGCGCTTGCCATCATCTACTTCGCGCTCGCGGTGCTGTCGGCGTTTTTGGTGAAGCGGAGGCAGGCGCATGCTTAGCCGCAGGTCCGGCGGTATCGCCGCATTCGGTCTCATCATCCTCGCGGCCGGGGTGGGCGGATATATCTTGTGGCGCCACGAAGCACCCGCGCCCATCGTCGGCGTCGTGCGCGCGACCGAGGTCCGCGTCGCGCCCGAGGTGGGCGGCCAGCTCACCGCCATCAAGGTCGAGAAGGGCGCCCGCGTTCGTGCGGGCGACATCGTCGCCGAGCTCAATGCGTTGGAGCTGACCGCGGCGGTGACGCAGGCGCGCGCCGAACTTGCCGCCGCATCCGCTTCCCGCGACCACATCTATGCCGGCGTGCGCGATGAAGAGATCGCCGCGCTTGCCTCGGAGATCGAGAAGGCAAAGTCTCGGCTCGCTTATGCACAATCGCAGCTCGACCGCGCCGCCTACCTCGCGCGCAGCCAAACCGCCACGCAGCAGACGCTCGACCAGACGCAGAACGACCTCGCGAGCGCGAGCGCCGACGTCGCCGAGGCGGAAGCCAACCACGCCGCGGCGCAGGCCGGCCCGACCAAGGAGGAGCGCGGCATCGCCGACGCGCGGGTGGAGGCCGCCGCGGCCGCGCTTGCCGTTCTCGAGCGCCGCCTGGATAAGACAATTCTGCGCGCGCCCGACGACGGCGTTGTCAGCGTCATCGTCGCCGAGGTCGGCGAGAACGTGCGCGCCGGCCAGCCGGTCTTGGTCATCGAAGAAACCGGCAAGCAATGGTTGTCCTTCAACGTGCGTGAAGATTTCCTGCACGGCATCAGGGTGGGAATGACGGTCGACGTGAGGAGGACGGGCGCGAGCGAAGCGATCCCGGCGCTCGTCACGGAGATCCTGCCGCTCGGGCCCTTCGCAACCTGGCAGGCGGAGCGCGCGGTCGGCGACCACGACCGCAATACGGTGCGCCTGCGCCTCGATCCGCAGCGCGATGCGAGCAAATTTGAGCCTGGCATGACAGTGTGGCTCAATCGTTGAGCGGGCGCTGTTTCCGTGAAGTGCTGGCGTTTTGGCGACGGCGGTGTAGTATTCGACTCGCAGAGCTTTCCTGGCGCACCATCTGGGGGGCACGCCGATCATGCCTGCTGTTCAATCTTCCGCTGCTGACGTTTCGCCCGAAGTCGCTGATCAAGCCGATGAAGCCGCGCTCACCGAGGTCATGCGCGTCGTGCCGCTCGGAGCCGGTGTCGTGGCCAGCGTTGCCGTGGCCTTGCTGGTGATCGGCTATCTGGCGATCTATCTGCTCGTCTTCCTCCCGCGCGGCGGGGTGGGCTAGCCCGTGAGCGAGCAAGCAGCGGAAGGACACGAGCGGCGAGTTCTCGGCACCGAACTGCTGTGGGCGTTCGGCGTCGGGGTGCTCGTTGCTGCGATCCTCGGCATGATCGTGTTCACCGCCCTGACCAGAGACATCAATCCACCCAGCAACGTGGAGCATATCGATCCCAAGACGTTGCATCTGTCGGGCGAGTTCGCCGAACAAAATCTAGGAACGACGGTCGCGCCGGACGGCGGCGTCACTGTGCGGGTCATCGCCACGCAATTCATGTTCGTTCCCCGTTGCATTGCGGTTCCGCGCGGGCGCCGCGTCACATTGCGCTTCGCCGCACCAGACGTCGTTCACGGTCTCCTCATCACCGGGACCAACGTGAACACCATGGTAGTGCCCGGCTTTGTCGCACAGGTGTACACCGAATTCACCCAATCCGGAGACCTGCTCATGCCTTGTCATGAGTATTGCGGGCTCGGCCACAGCGACATGTGGGCCAACGTGCAGGTCGTGCCGGAAAACGAGTTCAAGCCGGATCGGGACGGGAGAGTCGCCTGTGCGCAACGTTGAGCGGCTTTGTCGTGCGCATTTTTGGGTCGCGTTCGGCGCATTTCTGATCGCCGCCTTCCTTGGCACTTGGCAGATGTGGGTGCGCAGCCCATTGGGCGCCAATATCGGCACGCCGGGACAGTATTTCATTTCAGTCACCGCGCACGGCGTCTCCATGGCCTATGTGATGACCACTTTCTTCATCATGGGCTTCGGCTATTTCGTCGCCGTGACTGCGCTCGCCCGCCCGCTCCCAGGCAAAGCTTGGGGGTGGCTCGGCTTCTGGATGGGATTCATCGGCGTGTTCATGGCGCTGATCCCAATTCTCATGGGCGAGGCCTCGGTGCTCTATACGTTTTATCCTCCGCTCACCGGCAGCCCCTGGTTCTATATCGGGCTCGTGCTCGTGGTGGCCGGTTCCTGGATCTGGTGCGTCCTCATGCTCGTCGCGATGGCTGCGTGGAAGCGCGCAAATCCGGGGCGGCCCGTGCCGCTAGCGATGTTCGCGACCGTAGCAAATGCGGTGTTGTGGCTTTGGACAACTGTTGGCGTGGCGGCCGAACTGCTGTTTCAAGTCATCCCTGCGGCATTGGGATTGGTGCAAACAATCGATGCAGGGTTGGCGCGGACACTGTTTTCGTGGACGCTGCATGCGATTGTCTATTTCTGGCTCATCCCGGCTTACATCGCATTCTATACGATGCTGCCGCGCGCGGCGGGCGGACGCCTCTACAGCGATACCCTGGGCCGCGTCACCTTCATTCTATTGTTGCTCTACAGCCTGCCCGTCGGAATGCATCACCTGCTAATGGATCCCGAGCATGGCAATGGCTGGAAATTCATTCAGGTGCTGCTCACGGCGTTTGTGGCTGTACCCACGCTGCTGACGATCTTCACCATCACCGCATCGCTGGAAATTGCGGGACGCCTGCGCGGCGGGCGTGGCGTTTTCGGCTGGATCGCGGCGCTGCCGTGGGAACGGCCGATCGTGCTGGCAACCGGCCTTTCCTTCGTGATGCTTGGCTTCGGCGGTTTCGGCGGGCTCATCAACATGGGCTACGGCATGAACGCGATGGTGCACAACACCTCGTGGATAACGGCGCACTTTCATCTGATCTTTGGCGGCTCCGCCGTCATCATGTATTTCGCAATCGCCTACGAGATCTGGCCACGCCTCACCGGCCACGCCCACGACTCAACCCTGCCGCTTCGGGTCCAGCTGTGGCTATGGTTCATCGGCATGATGGTGATGACCTTGCCATGGCACTGGTTGGGCTTGCAGGGCCAATGGCGGCGGGTCGCCAATTTCAACTATGCCGATCCGATCATCGCCGGCTGGGGGCCGCTGGTGATCATGTCGCTTGCCGGCGGTTTGGTGCTGCTCGCATCCGCGCTTCTGTTCGTGCGCAATCTCGCCGTCCTTCACCGCAGCACATTGCCCGCCTTGCAGCAGCCGCTCTACGCGCTGGCCGTTGACCCGCCGCGGCGCGTTCCGGCTGCACTCAACGGATTTGCGCTCTGGAACGTACTGGTTCTTGTGCTGATGCTGCTGGCCTACGGATACCCGATCGCACAGTTTGCGCTCGCGCCGTCGCCCACCGCGATGGTGCATCGGATGTATTAAGACAAGCGCGATGACGCACGCATCGAGCTCCGACCCTCATGCTTCCGATCGGCCGTGGCGGCTTTGGGCCACCGTCGCCGTGTTCGCAATCGCGCTCAGTGGCGTTCTTCTGGGCGTGCTGATCATCCCCGTGGTCCAGGGACGGAGCGACGGAATCGATGCCTATACCGCCATCTGCCGGGCGCTTGGCATCTTGCCGGGATCGCCGGCGCGCCAGCAGATCCCCGACCGCACGCCGCCGACGCCGGTTTCCAAAGTGGTCTGGACCCCGGACCTCTTGCAGATTCTCGCCAATGCCAAACCGGAACGGGGCGCTGCCAAAGCACAAGAGGTCTGCGTCGCTTGTCACGGTGAGCAGGGCGTGTCGCGGGCTCCTGAATATCCGAACCTTGCCGGTCAATCTGGTGCGGCAATCTACAAGCAGCTCAATGACTATAGAACAGGCAGCCGAACACATCCGTTGATGACGGACATCGCGAAGGCTCTCGATGAAGCCACGCTCGCCGACATTGCCGCGTATTACGCGGCTCAGCCGAAGCGCAACCCAAATCCAACGACACTCGCGGAATCGCCTGCAGCCATCGTGCGCCTGGTCGAACTCGGCGATCCCAGCCGCAATATCCCGCCCTGCGCGTCATGCCATCGGCCGGGCTCCGGTGGTCCGATCGAGACGCCCATTCTTGCCGAGCAAGGGAAAGACTACATTGTCTTGCAATTGAAGGAATATGCCGCAGGTCATCGCCGCAACGACGTTTATGGGCGCATGCGAACAATCGCCGCAAAACTCACACCGGCCGAGATCGATGGGCTGGGGGTGTATTATCGAGCGGGTTTCAGATAGTTCGACGCTCGCCGCTTTGTTAGTCGCTGGCCGCGCTCGATATACATCGGATTCTGGTTCGTGACGCCGGCGTGAATGCTGCCGAATAAGTGCAAGCGGCCGAATAGTCGCATTCACATAAGACGACGGAGATCCAAGGGAGGAAGCCATGTTCATCCCGCGCCTGCGCATTGGCTGGCAAGTGCTCGTCGCGCTGAGTTTAGCTTCATTCGCGGCAGCGCCCGCGCAGGCCGCCGATCCGATGAAGGTCGGCGTGAGTTTGGCGCTCACCGGCGGCGTCGCTGTAAACGGCAAGCAGATCCTGATGGCGCTGGAATTTTGGCGCGACGACGTCAACGCCAAAGGCGGGCTGCTCGGACGGCCGGTCGAGCTCGTCTATTACGACGATCAGAGCAATCCGAGCACCGTGCCGGCGCTCTATACAAAGCTCATCACCGTCGACAAGGTCGACCTGCTGCTCGGGCCATATGCGACCAATATGGTTGCGCCGGCGATGCCGGTGATCATGCAGAACAACAAGACCACGATCAGCTTCCTGGCGATCGGCATCAACCAGCACTTCAACTATCCGAAGTACTTTTCCATGGTCCCGGTTGGGCCGAAGGGACCGGGTGCGTTCTCGGACGGCTTCTTCGAGCTCGCGGCGGCACAGTCACCCAAGCCGCAGACCGTGGCGATCGTGTCCGCCGACGCAGAGTTCGCCAAGACCGCCGCCGACGCCGCGCGCGATAACGCCAAGGCGCTCGGCTTCAACGTCGCTTACGAGCGGTCGTATCCACCGCCGACCACCGATTTTCTGCCGGTCATGCGCGCCGTGCAGGCCGCGAACGCCGACATCGTGTATGTTGCCGCCTATCCGCCGGACACGGTCGGCATCATTCGCGCAGCGAATGAAATCAATCTCGTGCCAAAAATGTTCGGCGGCGCCATGATCGGCCTGCTGGTGACGCCGATCAAGGTCCAGCTCGGCCCGCTCGCCAACGGTCTCGTCATCGGCGAAAGCTTTGTGCGCGCGCCGCCGTTCGAATTCTCCGGCGTCGCCGATCTGTTCAACCGCTACCAGGCCAAAGCGGCCGGCCAAGGCGTCGATCCGCTCGGCTACGGCTTCGTGCCGTTCGGCTATGCGGCGGGGCAGGTGCTCGCTCAGGCGGTGGAAGCAACCAAGAACACCAATGATGACAAGCTCGCCGCCTACATCCACGCCAACACGTTCAAGACAGTCGTCGGGGACATTGCATTCGGCATGGACGGTGAGTGGGCTAAATCGCGGCAACTCTTCACGCAATTTCAGAACATCGCCCCGAACGATCTCGAGCAATTCCGTGCCGGCACCAAACAGGTGATCCTGTTGCCGGCCGAGTACAAGACCGGCAGCATGATCTATCCGTACGCCGAAGCGCGGAAGAAGTAGATCAGAGGAAACGCAATCGCCTCGTGATCCCCCGCCAGAAGCGTACGGGATATGGCCCCTCACACGTCCATTCGACGCGTTCGATGGCTTTGCGGGAATTCTCCAGCGAAATTCGGTTATATGGCGCTTGAACATGCAAGCCCTGAACCGAGATCGCGCTTCCCGCTTTCATTGCATCGAGGGCAGCAGAGGGAAGCGCTTCGGCACGGCTCGACAACGGAAGCGGCGATTTGAGCGATGCCGGGAGCGAAACGGAGAAGCTCTGTTCATCAACGGTGAGCTTGATGTCACCGTGAATATCCGGTCCCGGCGCCGAGACATACAGGCTCAGCGGCGAGCCGGGCCGATCGCAGCGGATGACAATGCAGAACCAGTCGCCGGGATTCTGCGCATCGTCGGCGCATCCTTGGACGGCGCGGTTTTGTTCGCCGGGAAATTTCGCCGACGTCCAAGAGGTTGCGTCCGAGGTCGCGACCCCAGCAAGGCTCATACATCCGGTGAGCAGACTCAACAGCGGAAATCGCATCTGACAATCTCCAGCTCGAACTGTTCGGGCGCGAGGCACACTGCCACCGCGGAATTATCAAACTGTTAAGCGGTAGGATGGGGTTGAGCGGGCGCTTGCGCGCGAAACCCATCGGTTTCGCTGGGCATTGATGGGTTTCGCTTTCGCTCAACCCATCCTACTGCTACGGCCATGAAGATCGCGACCTTCAACATCAACAACATCAACAAGCGATTCGCCAATCTCCTCGCATGGCTGCGCAGCGCCAAGCCCGACGTGGTCGCGCTGCAGGAGCTCAAGGCAGCGGATGCGGAGTTTCCCAAAGCCGCGCTCGAGAAGGCCGGTTATGGCGCGGTTTGGCGGGGCGAAAAGTCGTGGAACGGCGTCGCCATCCTTGCCCGCGGCTGCGAGCCCATTCTCACGCGCACGCATCTGCCCGGAGAAGGCGCCGACGCCCAGAGCCGATATATCGAGGCGGCCGTGCGCGGCGTGCTGATCACCTCGCTTTACGCGCCGAACGGCAATCCGCAGCCCGGCCCCAAATTCGCGCACAAGCTCGCTTGGATGCGGCGGCTTGCGGCGCATGCCGCGGATCTTTACGGCGCAGGAATTCCGGTAGTGCTTGCCGGCGATTACAACGTCGTGCCGACGGATCGCGATATCTATCCGACGAAATCCTATGCCAACGACGCCCTGCTCCAGCCGCAAAGCCGCGCGTTGTTTCAACGCATTCTCGATCACGGCTGGACCGACGCCATCCGCACGCGGCATCCGGACGCGCCGATGTACACGTTCTGGGACTATATGCGAAACCGATGGGCGCGGGACGCAGGACTGCGTATCGACCACTTGTTGCTGAGCGCGCAAGCCGCGGAGCGGCTGCTCGACGCCGGCGTCGATCGTGGCATCCGAGCGCGAGAAGGCGCCAGCGATCACGCACCGGCCTGGGTGGTGCTCAGCGATGAGGCAAAGGCTCGACGAACTTCTCGCGGTTCCACGCGGAAGAGCGCGCCGGTCAGGCGTAAGGCGCTGGTGCCGACGGGCAGGCCATTACTGGTGATCGATGGCGATTCTTTCGCGCACCGCGCCTACCACGCCTTGCCGAAAACGATTCTGCGACGCGGCGGCCGGCCCGCCGGCGCGATCCTCGGCTTTGCAAATATGCTGCTGAAATTCTACCGGACGGAGCAGCCGCGCGCCGTGCTGGTCGGTTGGGACACGTTGGACGCGCCGACCTATCGCCATGAGAAATTTCCCGCCTATCAGAGCGGCCGCAAATTCGACGATGCATTGCTCGAGCAACTCGACGAATTGCCGCAATTCGTCGCCGCGTGCGGCTTTGCCAATGCCAAGGCCCCCGGTTATGAGGCCGACGACTTCCTCGCCGCAGCGGTTGCCGCCGAGGAGCGGCGCGGCGGCACCGTGCTCGTCGCCAGCGGGGATCGGGACACCTTCCAGCTTGCATCGGCCCGCACCACGATCCTTTATCCCGTGCGTGCCGGCGAGGTGGCGCGGATCGACCCGGCCGAGGTTCGCGCGCGCTACGGCGTCGATCCGGAGCAGGTTGCAGATTTCATCGCGCTACGCGGCGACCCCTCCGACAAGCTGCCCGGGGTCGCAGGCCTGGGCGCGGCGGGAGCAGCCCAGGTCTTGCGCACCTACTGCACGCTGGAGAACGCGCTCAAGGCCGGCCGCTTTTCCGCGTATGCCGACCGGTTGCGGCTGTTCCGGTCGATCGCCACCATGGACCGCAAGGCTCGATTGCCGCGCCTTGCCGACCGGACCCCAACGTGGGCCAAGGCGGCGGCGCTGGCCCGAGGATGGGAGCTCAACCAGCTGGCCAGTCGCCTCGAGGAGCTTGCCGGCGCCGCCCAGCGCGCGAGCGGCTAACGCGTCGGTCCTGGCCGGGTTCAGGTCGCAGATTCCGTGAGCCCCGCCTTGGCCGACCCCATTTTGATACGTTAACCCTTCAAAATCCCAAGCGAAATTTTTTGGACGCCTTTGAACCCCACTGCCCCCTCGGCCGACTAATCCGCACAAGGGGAAAAGGGGGCAATCATGAACGCATTGTGCCGTTTTGCGACCGCCGTGGCCGTCGTCGTTGCCGCGAGCACGTTTGCCACGCAAGCATCCGCCAATCCGTTCGCCTGGCTCGGCCTCGGCTATACCTCGACCGACAACGGTAACCAGGTGCGCGCCGACCTGCGGCGGGCGACAGTCAATTATCCGAGCAACGAGGCGCCGGGCACGGTCATCGTCGATACCCAGAACACGTACCTTTATTACGTCCTCGGTGGCGGCAAGGCGATCCGCTACGGCATCGGCGTCGGCCGCGAGGGCTTCACCTGGTCCGGCGTGAAAACCGTCGAGCGCAAGGCCGAGTGGCCGGATTGGACTCCGCCCCCGGAAATGATCGCGCGGTCGCCTTATCTCCCGCGCTTCATGGCTGGGGGCGTGACCAATCCGCTCGGCGCGCGCGCCATGTATCTCAGCGGCACCTTCTACCGCATCCACGGCACCAACGCGCCCTCGACCATCGGCAGCCGCGCGACCGCCGGATGCATCCGCATGGCGAATGAAGACGTGATCGACCTCTATGACCGCGTCAACGTCGGCGCCAAGGTCGTGGTGCTGCCAGCCGCCGAGCGTCACGCCACGGGCTGGTTCAACACATTCCGTTAAAGCGACGCGCGACATCAGCTGACATCTGCTGTCCCCGCCTTGCGCGGGGATGGCTATTTGTGAGAGCTGACGACTCGGATCGAGTATTACTCCGCGCCAGGCACCCGTGATCTGTCGAGCGGTTTGTCTCCGGCATCGGCCGGTCTCGCCCCTGGCCAGCGGCGGTCGATCGCCTTCTCGAATGGGCCGCCAAAAATCAGAATGACAAAAACGAGGGCGACACCCAAGACGACGATCTGCCATTCGGCGATCGCGCAAGCCGCGCCCAGACACGCAGTCACCCACACGCAAGCTGCCGTCGTCAGGCCGTGCACGCGATGGTGGCCGCCATCTCTGACAATGACGCCGGCACCGAGAAAGCCGACGCCGGTGACGATCCCCTGGATGACGCGGCTTGCGTCGGTGCCGGTCACCGCGTGGATCGATAAAACGGCGAGCGCCGAGCCCAGGCAGACGAGGCCAAGCGTGCGTACGCCGGTCGGCTTGCCGTGCAGATCGCGATTGAGGCCGAGCACGACCCCGGCGAGCGTCGCAGCGGCGAGCCGCAGCGCGATTTCGAGAGTGTCCATGGCGTACAATTTAGCGGCAGCAGACGCGGCGCAAAAGGTGTGCCCCGCGGTCAGCTCGCGGGCTTCTCGAAGTTGAACGTGAATGCGATGCGATTGCCATGGCAGGCCTTCTCTCGAAAGCCGACCGAGCAAGCCAGTCGTGCCACCGTTTGGCGGGACTGAAAGTGCGGATCAAAAATGACTTCGGTCACCGATAATATGCCGCCTGGCTTGAGGGCAGCGAAAATCTCCCGCAGGGCGGCTTGCCGATCTGGAATTTCGCCGAGTACCGTCACGAGCAGCGCCCGGTCAAAGCGATTGCTGCCGAGTTTACCCTCGCCGGCGCCAGCCCGGAGAAACTGAATATTGGTGAGGCTTGCGGCCTGCGCTTTGTCTTGCGCGCGCTGCAGCATAGGCCCTTGCATATCCATGGCCACGACCTCGCCCCGTGGTCCGACCTTTCTGGCGATCGGGATGGTCAGCCGGCCGGGACCGCAGCCGACATCGAGCACGGCCATGCCCACTTGGAGATCTAAGCGCTCGACGATGACCGCGGCCCGGTTGGTTTTGGTGAAGGGATTATCCAGCTCCACCAGCCAGCCCAACCATGCCGGGCGGGGGACCGAACGGCCTCGGGACGCGACGCGCCATATGATGGCGACGACCACGATGGCGCCGAGCAAGACGAGAAGGACGTAAGCGAACGTTGTCATCTAGGCCCATCGTGTCGCTCAGAGACTTGCGCTCACTCCGCCTTTGCGCCGGAGAACTTCACCACCTTGGCCCATTTCTCGGTTTCCTCGGCGATGAAAGCGCCGAACTCGGCGGGTGCGCCGGTCAGCATCATCCCCCCGAGCTCGGTGAGCCTCGTCTTGAGCTTGGGATCGGCAAGGCCCGCATTGATCTCATTGTTGAGTCTGTCGATGATCTCCGCCGGTGTGTTCTTCGGCGCGCCGACTCCGTACCAGGTGCTCGCCTCGTAGCCGGGAACGAAATCGCCGACGGTCGGCAGGTCGGGAAGCGCCTCCGAGCGATTCGCGGTCGTCACCGCCAGTGCCCGCAGCTGGCCAGATTTGACATAGCCGATCGAAGACGGCATCGGATCGAAGCCGATCTGCACCTGTCCGCCAAGGAGATCGGTGAGCATCGGCCCTGCGCCGCGATAGGGCACGTGCAGCATGTCGACGCCAGTCATCATCTTGAAGAGCTCGCCGGAGACGTGCAGCGTCGTCCCGATCCCGCCCGAGCCCATGTTGATCCTGCCGGAATTGGCCTTGGCATAGGCGATGAACTCGGCAACCGTCTTCGCCGGGACCGACGGGTGCACCTCCATGATCAGCGGCACGCGGATGATGCCGGCTACCGGGACGATATCGCGGATGAAATTGAAATTGAGCTTCTCGTAGAGCGTGGCGTTGATCGCGTTGGTGGCGCCCATGAGGAGCAGCGTGTAGCCGTCCGGCGCCGAATTGATCGTCGCCTCGACCGCGAGGTTGCTGCCCGCACCCGCTCGGTTCTCGATGACGATTTGCTGACCGAGCCGGTCCGACAGCCATTGCGCCATTACGCGCGCGGTGATGTCAGTCGGACCGCCGGCCGGAAAGCCGACGATCAAGCGGATCGGCCGCGAGGGATAGCCTTGCGCCGTCGCTCTCCGCGATAGGGGGAGCGCGGCAGCCCCTGCGGCGAGATACAGAAATCGACGGCGGGAAAATTTCATAATGGCTAATGGGCCTGCTTTCGCGGGGATCAAGAGCGGCTGAGCGTACGGCGATTTCGCGGGCGGACAAACGTCACCGGCAATCCTACTCCGCCTTGACGTTGGCTACGCGGATCACCTTGCCCCATTTTTCGGTTTCATCCGCAATCAGCTTGGCGAACTCGGAGCTCGACAGCGCAAGTGGCGTGTCGCCGAGTTCGACAATGCGCCGCATGATCCTGGCATCGGCCAGCGCGAGGATGATTTCCTGGTTGAGCTTGCCGACGATTTCGTGGGGCGTGTTGTGGGGCACGACAATTCCGACAAAGATGCTTGCCTCATAACCCGGCAGGAATTCGGCCAATGCCGGAAGATCCGGCAACGCAGCGATGCGTGTCGCGGTGGTCACGGCCAAGGCTCGCAGCTTGCCCGCTCGGATATATTCGATGGTCGACGCGGTGGTGCCGAAGTAAACCTGCACTTGGCCGGCCAGGAGGTCCGTGACCGCAGGCCCTCCGCCGCGATAGGGCACGTGCAGCATGTCGACCCCGCTCAAGTTGCGAAACAGTTCCCAGTACATGTGCGGGGCGCTGCCGATGCCGGCCGACGCCAGAGGGATTTTGCCGGGATTGCTCTTGGCGTAATCGATCAGCTCGGGAACGGACTGGGACGGCAGCGACGGGTGGACCACGAGCACGCCCGGCGAGCGCGAGATCGGCGCGACCGCCGTGACACCGCGGACGAAATTGAATTTCAGATTGTCATAAAGCGTCGCGTTCCATGCGTCGGCCGATGTGGCGAGGAGGAGCGTATAACCGTCGGGCGCTGCGCGCACGAGCGTCTCCGCGGCAATATTGCCGCCCGCACCCGGCCGATTTTCCACGAAAAATTGTTGCCCAAGGCGCTCCGACAACCATTGACCGACCAGCCGGGCGTAGGTGTCGTTCACGCCGCCGGGCGGATAGCCGGAAATGATCCGCACCGGACGCGTCGGATAGGCTTGCGCATTCGCCAAGCGGGCCATCGCCGGAAACGCGGCGACAGCTCCGGCCAAATGCAAAACATGCCGTCGTGGAAATCTCATCATGGCCAATCGCTCCGTTGCCGGAACGTTATCCCTGCCGGCCGATCGAAATCACCGCCTCGTCGGTGCGCCGGCCATCGATGTCCCAGAATGTCTGAAAGTCGGGGCCGTCGAGATACGCGAGCTCCTGCCCGGCATTGCCAAGCGCGCCGATGAATTCGACTGAATGGGCTACTTTGCCGATAGCGGTGCGTAACGTCGTCACGATCTCGGGAGGCGTACCTTTCGGCGCGAATATCCCGACCCAGAGATAGTATTCGACGTCGAAGCCGAGCTCCTTGAGGGTCGGCACGTCGGGCAACCACTTCGAGCGGTTGGCGCCGAAGGTGGCGAGCGCGCGCAGCTTACCCGCTTTGATATGCGGCAGCGTAGTCGATACGGACTGGGTGGTGACTTGGGCGTTGTTGCCTAGGATGGCGACGATAGCGGGGCCTCCGCCATTAGTCGGCAGATGGCGCAGGTGCAACGGACCCGTCGCCTTTTCGAGATACGCGAGCGGCAGATGCGAGGCGCCATAGAGGCCGCCCGAACTGAACACGAGCGTGTCCGGATGCGCCTTCGCGCCGGCAATGAACTCCTGCAGAGCCTTATAAGGCTGCTGATCGTTGACGAGGAGTAGCATCGGATCGGCCACCAAGCGCGCGAGCGGGATAAAATCAGCACGGGTGACCTTGGGGGAGCGGCCGAATAGCTTGTCGACCTCGGCGTAACCCGAAAGCCCCGTGTTGTGCGAGAGCAAGGTATAGCCGTCGGGCTTGGCGGAGGCGACGAACTGCGCGCCAACCTGGCCCGCGGCGCCGGCCTTCGTTTCCACCACGACCGGCTGCTTTAAGATCGGCTCCATTGCGGTCGCGAGCGGCCGCGTCACGATGTCATTGAGGCCGCCGGGCGGAAACGCATTGACGATGGTGATGGCGTGCGAGGGAAAGGCGTCCTGCGCGAATGCCGGTCGCCGCGCCAATAGAATGGCGGCGGTGCCTATCACGAAACGACGGCGATCCATGTTTGCCCTTTCGAAATGCGCCCCAGATCAGATTAACAAGTAGTGCGCTTTGAGCGTAGCGAAATCCCGGACTATCGACGGAACTAGCTCGCTAATACCTCGCGTTTCCCGGCGTTCGCGGGAACGGGATCGCGTCGCGCACGTTGGCCAGGCCGGTGATGTAGGCAAGCGTGCGCTCGAAGCCCAATCCGAAGCCCGCGTGCGGCACCGTGCCGTAGCGGCGTAGGTCGCGGTACCAGGCGTAGTGTTCCTTGTCGATGCCCCGCTCTGCCATACGCGCGTCGAGAACGTCGAGTCGCTCCTCGCGCTGACTGCCGCCGATGATCTCGCCAATCCCCGGGGCGAGCACGTCCATCGCGGCGACGGATTTTCCGTCGTCGTTCACGCGCATGTAGAACGCTTTGATGTCCTTCGGGTAATTCATCACGATCACCGGCTTCTTGGCGTGCTTCTCGGTGAGATAGCGCTCGTGCTCCGACTGCAGGTCCATGCCCCATTTGACCGGGAACTCGAATTTCTCGTTCGCGCGCTCGAGAACCGCGATCGCCTCGCCGTAGTCCATGCGCACGAACTCCGAGTTCACGATGCCCTCGAGCTTGGCGCGCAGTCCTTTCTCGATCCGCTCGTCGAAAAAAGCCAAATCCTCCTGCCGTTCCTTGAGCAGCGTCGCGAACGTGAACTTCAGCAACCGTTCCGCCAGCGTCGCATTGTCCGAAAGGTCGGCAAAGGCAATCTCCGGCTCGATCATCCAGAACTCGGCGAGGTGGCGGCTGGTATTGGAGTTTTCCGCTCGGAACGTCGGGCCAAACGTGTAGACCTTGGTGAGCGCGAGACAATACGCCTCGACGTTGAGCTGTCCCGAGACGGTCAGGAATGCCTCGCGGCCGAAGAAATCTTGAGCGAAGTCCACTTGCCCCTGGGGCGTGCGGGGCAGATTGGCGAGATCAAGCGTCGACACTCGGAATAGCGCACCGGCGCCCTCAGCGTCGGAAGCAGTAATGATCGGTGTATTGACCCAAAAAAAGCCGTTCTCGTCGAAGAAGCGATGGATTGCCTGCGCCAGCGTGTGTCGCACGCGGGTCGCCGCCGCGATCACGTTGGTACGCGGCCGCAAATGCGCGACGTCGCGCAGGAACTCGAGCGAGTGCGGCTTCGGCTGGATGGGATAAGTATCGGGGTCGTCGACCCAGCCGATCACTGTGACGGCGCTCGCCTGCATCTCGAAGGGTTGGCCCTTTGCCGGCGAGGGCACGATCGTCCCCGTGGCCTCCACCGCGCAACCCGTCGTGAGTTTCAAAACCTCATCGGAGTAGTTCGGCAACGTGTTCGGCACGACCACCTGCAACGGATGGAACGAGGAGCCGTCCGAGAGATGGACGAAAGAAATGCCCGCCTTCGAGTCGCGCCGCGTGCGCACCCAGCCCTTAACCGTGACGGCTAAGTTCTGCGGCGCCTGCCCGGCCAGGACTTCGAGCACGCTGAATTCTTTCTGGTGCATTGATCCAGACTCGCTGTTTGGAGTCACGCCTTCCTTGCCGATTTACGAACCCCTTTAAACCTTCCGTCGGTCCGATCAACCTTCCTGCGGCACTGGGCATGGACGGCGATCCTCGTCGATAGCGACATAGGTGAAAATGCCCTCGGTGACCGCGATCTGCTCCTCTCCGATGCCGCGCCGCACCCAGCTCTCAACCTTGACCGTGATCGAGGTGCGTCCGACTTTGATGATTTCCGCGTAGCAGGTCACCTCATCCCCAATAAAAACTGGCCGATGAAACGTCATGGCAGTGATCGCTACCGTCGCGGTGCGGCCTTTGGCGCGGCGTCTTGCGGCTGCGCCGCCTGCGAGATCCATCTGCGACAGCAACCAGCCGCCGAAGATGTCGCCGTGCGGATTGGCATCGGCCGGCATCGCAATGGCGCGCAGCGCCGGCTCCGTTTTGGGTGGCCGATCCGGCGTGTCGGAGGAGGGCATGGCAAATCCCAACGTAGAGGCGAGCGGGTATCCCGTTCAAGTTCACGCCGTAACATCGGCTCGTCATTGCGTCCCGCGAGCGGTTTCGCTGGTATCGCAAACCGCTCTTGCTTATTGAGATATCGCATCTACCGTGCGGCAGCCGCGCCGCCGGAAAGGGTTTGGGAGGACCATGCATGTCCAGCGACATTCTCACCGCCCGCAAGGGGCCGGTCCTGGAAATCACGCTCAATCGACCACAAATCGGGAACCCCGCCTCGGACGCCATGGCCGTCGAGCTGACCAAGCTCCTGCTCGGTGCCGCCGAGACCTCCGAGATCGTGGTGCTGCGAGGGGCCGGCGACGACTTCTGCGTCGGCCGCGAGACGATGGGTAAACGCCCGCCCGGGCCGCCGCCCCAAGCGCTCGAGTTGCGCCGGCGCAACGACGTGGTGTTCAACTGCTACGGCGCCTTCCGTCGCTGCGAAATTCCCGTGATCGGCGTGGTGCGCGGCCGCGCCTTCGGTTTCGGCTGCGCCATTGCCGCGGTCTGCGACATCACGCTTGCGGCAGATACCGCCAAGTTCCAGGTTCCCGAGATGGCGCACAACATCATGCCAACCATGGTCATGTCGGCCCTGGTCGATCGCGTACCGCGCAAGGCGATGACCTATCTGGTCTGGTCCACCGCGGTCATTGGTCCGCAGCGCGCGATTGAGGCCGGCATCGTCAGCGAGGTCGTTCCCGAGGCGCAACTCGAGGCGGCAGTCGAGGCGCTGTGCAAGCAGATCATGGCCGCGCCGCGGCCGGCCCGCGTCGGATGCAAGGACTATGCCCGCGCCGCGCTCGACATGGATGTCGCCGGCGCCATCGAATTTGCCCGCAGCATTCACGCGGTGATCAATTCCTCGAGCGAAATGCTGCCTGCCGGTCACAAATAGAAGGCATGAGAGCGATGCCAAGCCGCAACGTGGATTTGGACAAATACCGACTGCGCCGATTCGTCGAGCGGCTGATCGACATGGATGAGGTCGAGACCCATGACGAGCCGGTGCCGCTAACCGCCCTGAGCGCGATTATCGAAGGGACCGAGAAGGCGGTCCTGTTCAAAAGAGCGGGTCCGGAACAGTTTGAGATCGTTGCGAAGACCGCCGGTAGCCCAAGGCGCTTGGCTGCCGCATTCGAGGTCAGCGAGGACAAGCTCCACGAGGAGTATTTCAGACGGCTCGCCAATCCCCAGCCGGTGGTGGAGGTGGCATCCGGCGAGGCTCCGGTGCACGAAGTCAAGATCACGGGCAAAGACGTCGATCTCACCAAGCTTCACTTCCACCCGCAACACGCCTACGACGGCAGCTGTTATCTCAGCTCGGCCATCGATTACACGATCGATCCAGCGACCGGACGAAGGAATGTCGGCTGCCGGCGCTTGAGCTTGCGCAACCGGTACGAGACCGGAACGAACGTAACTGCCCCCTCCGACCTCAAGCGCATTTACACGGCATGCGTGGCACGCGGCGAACGCTTGCCGATCACCTTTACGGTTGGCGCGCATCCGCTCGATTTCTTTGCCGCGACGACGCGGCAGGGCGGCGACGAGCTGGCATTGATCGCGATGTTTCGCGGCGAGCCGGCGCCGGTGGTCAAGAGCCTCACCAATGACATCCTGGTACCGGCTGATGCGGAGATGACGCTCGAAGGCTATCTCGACGAGCGCGGTTATGCGGAGCCGGAAGGCCCCTACGGCGAATACATGGGTTATTACGGCGCGATCCATATGGATCCGGTGTTTCATTGCACCGCGATCACGCTGCGCCGGGACGCGCTGCACCACACGCTCCTGCACGGCTCCGGGCGCGTGCTCGACCAGACGGATAGCGCCGTGATCAGCGCAATGCGCACCGAGGCCGAGGCAATGAAGATCCTCAAGGCGACGGTGCGCGAGCCAGTCGCCGCCTACCTGCGAGCCATGTCAGGCGGCGACAACACGCTGCGCGCCTCCATCAAGCAACGCGCCCTCGGAGAGGCCAAAGCGGCCATCGCTGCGCTGTTCGGCGGAATTATGCGGCTGAAGCACATCTACATATTCGACGAGGACATCGATATTCACGACGATCGGCAGGTCGAGTGGGCGCTCGGCACGCGCTTTCAAGCCGATCAGGATCTCATGGTCCTTCAGGGAATGCGGGGCATGACTATGGATCCCTCACTTAACGGTCGGCGCACGGGGGCGAAGGCGGGCTTCGACTGCACCAAGCCATTCGGCAGGGATGGCGAGATTCCGCTGACGAGAAGCGCAGCCAAGGTCTTCGCCGGACCTGCTCGCTTTCAAAGCGTCGAGCAGGCGCTCGCATCCGCGCCGATGTTTTACGCCGACATCGTAGAGGCAATTGGCAGCGACGATGGACGCGAGATCGCCTGCGCGCTGGACGAGCTGCGGGAGACGGGGCGGCTGGGGCGCGATCGCGACGGCCGTTATCACCTCGTTCGTTCGCAACCAGGCGTGACCGCCATCGTTGGCAAGCTCTACCCTGATCCGAACGAGGGAACGTGAGGCTCTCTAGGGTCGGCAAAGACGCCGCACGGACGTGCAGGCGCGGGGTTTCGCGCCTTTGTCCACGCTACGTGTTGCTTCTCGCCGCTTTCACACTGCTGCCTCTCGCCGCGATTGCGCAGGAGTTTCCAGCGCGCGCCATCCGCATCATCGTGCCTAGTCCTCCCGGTGCAGCGGGCGATATCACCGCGCGGCTGATCGGACAGAAGTTGAGCGAAAGCCTGCGCCGACCGGTGGTCATCGAAAATCAAGGTGGCGCGTCCGGCGCAATCGGCATGGGTATGCTCAGGCGTGCCGCGCCCGACGGCACCACCATCGGCGTCGTCATCGCGCTCGCGCAAACGATCGACCGCATTCAGAACAAGAAGGCTTCGTTCGACATCGCATACGACTTCACACCAATCACCGCGATCGCCAACAACCCAGCGGGGCTGGTGGTCAACGACCGCATCACGGCGGCTTCACTTACGGCCTTCGTCGAGTTCGTGCGCAAGCACCCGCGCGAAGTATCCTATGCCAGCGGCGGCATCGGCACCGCGCATCATCTCTACGGGCAAGTCCTCAATCGGATCGCCAGCATCGAGATGCTCAACATTCCCTACAAGGGCGTGGCGCCGGCGCTCAACGACGTTTTGGGCGGCCACGTTCCCACCGCAATCGTCAGCCTGGCAGCGGCACTGCCGCACATCCAGCGTGGGCCGCTGCGCCTGTTGACGGTGTTCGACACCAAGCGCTACGCGAAGCTGCCGGACATACCCACCGTCGCCGAGGAGATGCCGCGCTTTGTGCCCGGGCGCACCTGGATCGGCTTGCTCGGGCCGCCAAAGCTGCCGGCCGCCATCACCGCGCGCTTGCACGAGGAGGTCGTGCAAATCCTCAACTCCGCGGACGTGCAGCAGGTGCTTGACGAGAACGGGCTCGAGAGTATCGCCAACACGCCGGAAGAGTTCGCCGCCATGATCAAAGAAGACGCCAAGCTCTGGGATGTCGCAGCGGCGGACGCCGGATTGTTGGGGCAGTGACAGTGAAATTCAACTGATATCGCCGCAACGAACTCGATGGGCTCCCTCCCCATAGGGAGAGGGATGGGGTGAGGTGCTAAGGTCTGTCAACAGATCCAGCCCCCTCACCCCAACCCTCTCCCCGCAGGGGAGAGGGGAGTGCAGCGAGAACGCGGTGCGATCGGTCGAACACCTCAAGGTCTGTTTTCTTCACCGCATGCCAGCGGCGATGAATTTTTCCAGACTCATTGGCTCGCCTTTGCGCGCGGGCGCGCGCGGCGCAACCCCCGCAAAACGGCTGGCCTCCACGAACCATTGCGCTCGTGCCGGCAATTGCCAGCGACGTTGCATCGCGCGGCTTGCGTCCCAGCGCACCGGCTCGTTCTCGATATCCATGACCTGGTAGTGGGTATTGAACAATTCGATGCGGTGTCCGTCCGGATCGCGCATGTAGACGAAGAGCGCATGGCCGGGACCATGGCGGCCCGGGCCGAACTCGATATTGGCAGCAAAGCCCATCTCGCCGGCAAGATCGCAGACGTAGAAGAAGTGATAGGATTCCGGGATCGAGAACGCCGCGTGATGGAGCCGCGGCCCGTCCCCGGGCGCAAAAACGATGTCGTGCGGATTGCCTTTGCGTTGCAAGAAGACGAACAGCAGGTCGTCTGTTCCATCGGGCGAGATGTATTCAGAGAGCCTAAAACCGATGCTCATCCAGAACTCGCAGGCCTTCTGCACATCGGGCACCAGCAGCTGGAAATGGTCGATCCGTTGCGGCACCGCGCCGTGGTGGTGCTCGAAGGCGACGACGAGCCGCGGCTTCACCTCCATGGTCGCGCAGAACTCGATCGGAACACCGCTTTGGTCCGACACATGCAGCGTGCGCCCTTGATGCGGCACCTCGACCCATTTCGTCGGTAGACCGGCTCGGTCAAAGAATACCTTGGCCTTGTCCAAATCTTCTTCGCTGAACACGCGCATCCCTACCCGCTCCGCCTGCGGTTCGCCGCTCGCGCGCTTGAGCACGAGGCTGTGGTGACATGCCTCGGCGACGCCGCGCAGATAAAGCGTGTCCTTATCTTCGTCGCTGACGATGAAGCCGATGAGATCGACGTAGAAGCGCCGGCTCGCCGCCAGATCCTTGACGGTGAGCACCGAATGACTGGCGCGCGTGACGGTGAACGGCGGGTTATAGACCGGCTTCGGAATACTCATGAGCGCCTCCCAACGGCGAGGTCGGATGGGAGACCGTTCTAGAGCACGTTTGCGCGAAATGGAATCAGCGCGGGCGACAATCTCGGCCCCGCTCTTTGAACAGCGCTCGGCGCGCTCAGGAATTTATCTCGCCTTAGCTGAGTTCGCCGGCTGGGCTGCAGTGTCGGGAGAGAGTGTTTGCTTGTCGGCAGCGGCCGGCGGACGAGCGGCGCGATCGAGGTTGCGCGGCTTTCGGACCGCGCAAAAACCATCGACGGCCTCGAGCACGGCCGCGGCGATGAGCGATTGGCGCTGCGATGAGCCCATCGTCAATTCCTCGTCGCGGTTGATGATCGAACCCGCCTCGAGCAGCACGGCGGGCATGTGGGTCGACTTCAGCACGATCAGTTGGTCGTATCGGTAAACGCCCACTTTGGCATCGATCAGCAGCCTTTGCCGATGGCCCATGAACTTTTCGATGTAGTGCGGGGTGTACTGGAGTGCGCGCGATTGCAGCTGATCGCCGAGCAGCCTGCCGAACTCGAGGCTGCCGTCGGGATCGGCATTGTCGATCGAGAAGAAGATGGAATGGCCCTTGAAGCGGTCACTGAACTGATGCTCCTCGCCTTGGTACTCCCATGATTCGAGAAATGAATCCGGCACCGAGTCGTGATGGATCGAGAGGAAGAGATCTGCCGACGCAGCATTGGCACGCGCCACGCGGCGGAAGAGGCTTTTCCTGGCGGGCCCGTCGGTGACGAGCAAGATGGTCTTGGCAAAGCCTGCGTCGCGCAGCTTTTGCTCGATCACTCGCGCCAGCTGCAGGTTGAATTCATATTCGTAAACGCCGCGCGCACTGGTGGCGCCGGGCGATTCCGCCGTGTGCCCGACATCCACGACCGTCCGGAACGCGGCCCGATCGCAAGCCGAAATGGGCGCTTTCTTGTTAGCACCGCTGGCGGGACCGGCCCAGCCGGAATGCCATGCGCCTGGGCACACGACGAGGGCAGCGATCACGGTGGCAACCGTTCCAACGTTGCGGAGGAAGGCCATCAAACGTACCCCGGTCCCCTAGGCGCCCGCGCGTCTCAATAGGACTTGGGCAGCCCTAGAATCTTCTCTGCAATGAAATTGAGGATCATGTGTGGCGTAATCGGCGCGATGCGCGGGATCATCACCTCACGCAGATAGCGTTCGACGTGGAATTCCTTGGAATAACCCATGCCGCCGTGCGTGAGGACGGCGGTCTCGCAGGCATGGAATGCGGCCTCCGCTGCCAGATATTTGGCGGCATTGGCCTCGGCCCCACAGTCCAAGTTGCGATCATAGAGGGCCGCCGCTTTCATCACCATCAGGTTGGCTGCTTCGAGCTCCATCCAGCATCGCGCGAGCGGGTGGGCGATCGCCTGATTCTGACCGATCGGCCGGCGAAAGACCACACGCTCGCGCGCGTAGAGCGCGGCTTTGCGCAACGCCGCGAGCCCGATGCCGACCGCCTCTGCGGCGACCAGGATGCGCTCCGGATTCATACCGTGCAGGATCGAGCGGAAGCCGTCGCCCTCCGCGCCGATGCGATCGGCGGCGGGGATCACCATCCCATCGAAAAATATCTCGTTCGAATCGACGGCGTGGCGGCCCATCTTATCGATCACGCGCACCGCCGCGCGAGTGCGGTCGAGATCGGTGTAGAACAAGCTCAACCCCTCAGTCCTGCGCTGGACGCTCTCCAGCGGGGTGGTACGGGCAAGGATGAGAATCTTGTTGGCGACCTGGGCCGTGGAGGTCCAGATCTTCTGCCCGGATAAGACATAATTGCCGCCGCGCCGCTCGGCGCGCACTTTGATGGCCGTCGTGTCAAGCCCGGCATCAGGCTCGGTCACGGCAAAGCAGGCCTTGTCCTTGCCGGCGATTAGCGGCGGCAGCATGCGGCGCTTTTGCTCGTCGCTGCCGAACACAACGACGGGTTGGACGCCGAAGATGTTGATGTGAACCGCCGACGCGCCGGTCATGGCCGCGCCGGATTCGGCAATGGCTTGCATCATGATTGCGGCTTCCGTGACGCCCAGGCCAGCTCCGCCATAGGCTTCCGGCATGGCGATGCCGAGCCAGCCCGCCGCGGCGAGCGCCGCATGCAGCTCGTGCGGAAACTCGCCGCTGCGATCCTTTTCCAGCCAATAGGCGTCGTCGAATTGGAGGCAGAGCTTGCGGACTTCGTCCCGGATTTGCTGCTGCTCCGGGCTCAATGAAAAATCCATTGTCCGACCTCGCCGCTCCCCGCCGTTCCTATTGTAACGGATTCGTACTGGCTGCCGCAGATGCCAACTGCGGCGACACCACAGCCTCGATTGCCGCGGCGATTGACAGCAAGCGACGGTCATCACCGTGCTCGCCGATCAACATAATGCCGACCGGCGCGTCGCCGGCGCGGTGACATGGGATCGAGATCGAGCAGCGGTCAAGAAAATTTGCAATCGAGGGATTGCGCAGGACGAGAAAATTAGCGCTGCGATAAGCGGCATCTTCGCTAAGTTCGGTGAGCCGCGGCGCGGTCACGGGAACGGTCGGCATCACCAGCGCATCATAGGGGGCTGTGATCGCGTCCACCCGACGGATGAAATCGGCCCGGGCGTTCACCAGATCGATATAGTCGGCGGCGTCTTGCTCTTGCCCCCGCAGGATCCGGCTGAGTACGCGCGGATCGTACATTTTATCGGCTTTAGCGATCAGCCGGCGATGAATCGCGTAGGCCTCGGCAGCGGCCAATCCGCCCTTGGCATTGATCTGCGGGAGCTCCGTCAATTCGCGCAGCGCGATATCGTCGATCCGCGCGCCCGCTTTACGCAGCGCGGAGAGAGCGGCCTCGAAGGCGCGCGCCACGGCGGGCTCGACATTCTCGAGCACCATCGTCTGCGGCAGCGCCATTCGCAGTCCGGCGAGCGGGAACGGCGGAAGATCGGATATAGGCTCGCCGACGAGAGCGGCATCGAGGGCGGCGCAGCATGCAACGGTTCCTGCCAGCGGTCCGATCGAATCGAGCGAAGTCGAAAGCGGAAAGACGCCTCCCCTCGGAATCCGATGCGCCGTCGGCTTGAATCCGACGATGCCGCATAACGCCGCCGGAATGCGGCATGAGCCACCGGTATCGGTGCCGAGCGCGCCGAAGGCCATGCCGTCGGTGACCGATACCGCGGCGCCCGAGGACGAGCCGCCGGGAATGCGCCCTGCCCGCCGCTCGTAGGAATTGAGCGGAGTGTCATAGTGCGGATTGATGCCAAGTCCGGAGAAAGCGAACTCGGTCATATTGGTGCGCCCGATCGGAATGAAACCAGCCGCCCGCAAGTGCGCCACCGCGGGCGCGTCCTGCTTGGCCGCCGGCTCATCTTTCAGTACGACCGAACCGGCGGTCGTCACGTCGCCGGCAATGTCGAATAGATCCTTGATGGAGAGCGGAATGCCGGCGAACGGGGAAGGTGCCGGACCGCGCGCACGCAGGCGGTCGTAATAATCTGCTGCTGCGAGCGCTGGCTCAGCATGAACCTTGAGAAGGACGCGCCGCCCTTCTCCAGATTGATCCGTGATGCGCGCCAAGCATTGCTCGACCAGGCCGCGGCTTTTCCCGCCACGGGCCAGATGAGCTGTGAGTTGGGCGAGCGAGGGCATTGCGTCGCAGTGAGGGGGCAGAAGTGC
>DATFQX010000051.1:0-33093 GCA_035263865.1 Xanthobacteraceae bacterium | reverse complement strand
GTCCATCGCCGCATTGTCCCCCGGCATGATCATCTCCGTCCCCGCCGGCAGCGTCACCTGACCGGTTACGTCCGTGGTGCGGAAGTAAAACTGCGGACGGTAGTTGTTGAAGAACGGCGTATGCCGCCCCCCTTCCTCCTTGGTCAGGATGTATGCCTCCGCCTTGAACTTCTTGTGCGGCTTCACCGAGCCCGGCTTGCACAGAACCTGCCCGCGCTCCACCGCGTCCTTGTCGATGCCGCGCAACAGACAGCCCACATTGTCCCCCGCAACCCCCTCGTCCAGAAGCTTGCGGAACATCTCAACCCCAGTCACCACCGACTTCTGCGTGTCCCGCAGCCCCACGATCTCCACTTCCTCTCCCACCTTGATCTTGCCGCGCTCGATCCGGCCCGTCACAACCGTGCCGCGCCCGGAGATCGAGAACACGTCCTCAATCGGCATCAAGAACGGCTGGTCGATCGGCCGCTCCGGCAGTGGCACGAACTCATCCAGCGCCTCGAACAGCTTGAGTACCGCCGCGTCCGCAAATTCGCCCTTCTCCCCGCTGAGCGCCTTAATCGCAGCCCCGCGGATCACCGGAACCTTGTCGCCGGGAAACTGATACTTGGTCAAAAGCTCCCGCACCTCGAGCTCCACCAGATCGAGAAGCTCGGGGTCGTCAACCACGTCCACCTTGTTGAGAAACACCACGATATAGGGAACACCAACCTGGCGCGCCAACAGAATGTGCTCGCGCGTTTGCGGCATCGGGCCATCCGCCGCCGACACCACCAGGATCGCGCCATCCATTTGCGCCGCCCCCGTGATCATGTTCTTGACGTAGTCGGCATGGCCCGGGCAGTCCACGTGCGCGTAGTGGCGCTTGTTCGTCGAATATTCCACGTGGCTCGTCGCAATCGTCAAAATCTTGGTCGGATCGCGCCGCCCCTGGCTTTCCGACGCCTTCGCCACCTGGTCGTAGCTCACAAAGTTTGGCGTCCAGCCTTTGTCCGCCGACACCTTCGTCAGCGCGGCCGTCAGCGTCGTCTTGCCGTGGTCCACGTGACCAATGGTCCCAACATTGCAATGCGGCTTCGTGCGTTCGAATTTCTGTTTGGCCATGACTCGGCTCCTGTGCGATCTTTCTCAACTAAGCTGCATCGAGCGAGGTCTCAGGCGAACTTCGCCTGGATCTCGGCGGCGACGGCCTGAGGCACCTGTTCGTAGTGATCGAATTGCATGGTGAAGGTGGCACGCCCCTGCGACATGGAGCGCAGATTGCTGACATAGCCGAACATGTTGGCCAGCGGCACCATCGCATTGACGACATTGGCATTGCCGCGCATGTCCTGGCCCTGGATCTGTCCACGCCGCGAATTGAGATCGCCGATGACGGAGCCCGTATATTCTTCGGGCGTGACCACCTCGACCTTCATGATCGGCTCTAGCAGGACGGGCGAGCCCTTCTGCAGCGCTTCGCGCAAAGCCGCGCGCGCGCAAATTTCGAAGGCGAGCGCCGATGAATCGACATCGTGGTAAGCGCCGTCGACCAACAGCACCTTGAGATCGACGACTGGGAATCCCGCCAGTACACCGGAGCCCAGCACGGATTCGAGACCCTTCTCGACTCCGGGAACGTACTCTTTGGGCACCGTGCCGCCGACGACTTGGTTTTCGAATACGAACCCTCCGGCCGGCGGCAACGGTTCGGCGATGATCTTGACCCGGGCGAACTGGCCGGCCCCGCCGGTCTGCTTCTTATGAGTGTAATCAACCGTGACCGGCTTGGTGATCTTCTCGCGGTAGGCCACCTGCGGCGCGCCGATGTTGGCATCGACTTTGTAGCTGCGCTTCAAGATGTCGACTTTTATGTCGAGATGGAGCTCCCCCATACCTTTGAGAATGGTCTGCCCCGATTCCTGGTCAGTGGTCACGCGGAACGAAGGGTCCTCCGCTACCAGCTTGGCAAGAGCAACGCCCAGTTTTTCTTGATCCGCTTTCGACTTCGGCTCGATCGCAATCTCGATCACCGGATCCGGGAAGTCCATCTTCTCGAGGATGACCGGCTTCTGCGGACCGCAAAGTGTGTCGCCGGTACGCACCTCCTTGAGGCCCGCGAGAGCAACGATGTCGCCGGCATAGGCCTCCTTGATGTCCTCACGGTTGTTGGCATGCATGAGCAGCATCCGGCCGATGCGCTCCTTGCGATCCTTGCTCGAATTGATCACTCCGGTGCCGCTTTCGAGCCGGCCCGAATAGATGCGGCAGAAGGTGATGGTGCCGACGAAAGGATCGTCCATGATCTTAAAGGCAAGCATCGCCAACGGCTCGCTGTCCGAGGCTTTGCGCACGACTTCGTTGCCTTTGCTGTCGATGCCCTTGATCGGCGGCACGTCGAACGGCGAAGGCAAATAGTCCACGACCGCGTCGAGCAACGGCTGCACACCTTTATTCTTGAACGCGGAGCCGGCAAGCACGGGGAAGAATGCGCCGGTGACCACGGCCTTGCGGATCAGGCGCTTGAGGGTAGGCTCGTCCGGCTCTTTTCCCTCGAGATAGGCGCCCATGACGTTGTCGTCGAGCTCGACCGCCGCCTCGATCATCCGTTCGCGATATTCCTTGGCCTGTTCGATCATCTCGGCCGGAATTTCGACGTCGTGATATTTGGCGCCGAGGGTCTCCTCGTCCCAAACGACGCCGACCATGCGAACGAGATCGACCACGCCCTTGAACTGGTTCTCGCTTCCGATCGGAAGCTGGATCGCCACCGGTTTGGCACCGAGGCGATTGACGATGTCGTCGAGACAGCGAAAGAAATCCGCGCCGACCTTGTCCATCTTGTTGCAGAACACGATGCGGGGGACTCTGTACTTATCGCCCTGTCGCCACACCGTCTCGGTCTGCGGTTCGACGCCTTGATTGCTGTCGAGCACACATACCGCGCCATCGAGGACGCGCAGGCTACGCTCCACCTCGATTGTGAAATCGACGTGACCGGGCGTATCGATGATGTTGAGCCGCTTGCTTTTCCAGTAGGCGGTCGTTGCGGCCGAGGTGATCGTGATGCCGCGCTCCTGCTCCTGCTCCATCCAGTCCATGGTCGCAGCGCCTTCATGCACCTCGCCCATCTTGTGGCTTTTGCCTGTGTAATAGAGGATCCGCTCGGTCGTCGTCGTCTTGCCGGCATCGATGTGGGCCATGATGCCGAAATTGCGGTAATCCTCGATCGGATGGCTGCGCGGCATAAGCGGCTAATTCCTAATCTCTCGCTGACCATCACCAGCGATAATGTGAAAACGCCCGGTTGGCCTCCGCCATGCGGTGCGTGTCCTCGCGCTTCTTGACGGCGTTTCCGCGACTGTTGGATGCGTCGAGCAATTCGGCGGAGAGCCGCTCGGTCATCGTTTTTTCGTTGCGCTCACGCGCGGCCGAGATGATCCAGCGGATCCCGAGCGCCTGCCGGCGTGTTGCCCGAACTTCGACCGGCACCTGATAGGTCGCCCCGCCCACGCGTCGTGAGCGTACTTCGATCGAGGGCATGACGTTTTCGAGCGCCTGCTCAAAGACAGCGACTGGATTCTGCTTGGTCTTTCCCTCAATAATGTCGAGCGCGCCGTAGACAATCGTTTCGGCTACCGACTTCTTGCCGGCGCGCATGATCACGTTCATCAGCTTTGAGACCACCAGATTCCCGTATTTCGGATCCGGGTTGATCTCTCGCTTCTCTGCACTGTGGCGGCGGGACATCGTCCTTCTCTAACTTTCGCCATGGCCGTGCTGGCCACGTCGTGCCTCTCGGGTTCCCCCCTGGTCTTCCTTCGCTCACTCGGGGGATCTGCGCAAAGAGGCCGAATTACTTCGGCCTCTTTGCTCCGTATTTGGAGCGCCTTTGCTTCCGATTCTTCACGCCTTGGGTATCGAGCACACCGCGCAGGATGTGGTAGCGCACCCCAGGCAAGTCCTTGACGCGGCCGCCGCGGATCATCACCACGGAATGCTCCTGCAGATTGTGGCCCTCGCCAGGGATGTAGCCGATCACCTCGAAGCCGTTCGTGAGTCGCACCTTCGCGACCTTGCGCAAGGCCGAGTTCGGCTTCTTCGGGGTCGTGGTGTAAACCCGGGTACACACGCCACGCTTCTGCGGGCTTTGTTGCAGCGCCGGCACCTTCTTCTTCGCATGCTGCGTAATGCGCGGCTTGCGGATGAGCTGGTTGATGGTCGGCATCGTCCTGCCTGTTAGCGTTCACTTTCCTATCGCCGCGCGGCGGGCTTGATTTCAACGCGCACAAACGGAAGAGCGCCTTGCGCTCCCGGTGCGTTCGGCGCTCACCCGTTTCACAGAGGACCGCTCCGCGCGAAGGCGAAACGGTCATGCACCTTCTCGTCTGACAGTCGTCAGAGGCAGCGTCTGAGCTTCATTCATCGAGGCTGGTGACACCCAACCGCCGCCGAAAGAGACCCCAAGATCTCAATGGTTTAGCGGAACTGGGCGCGCCGTTCCGAGCAAGCGAAGCTCACCGCCTGCCGAAAAGTGGGCGGTATGTATCGGTGGCCCTGCACGAAGTCAAGGCGCAAAAGCCGAAATATCGAGGTTTTCAGCGTGTTTGACGCGGCCAGTCTAGTCCGAAGAGCGTCAGGCGGCCGCTTTCTCCAGTCGCGCCACCTCTCGCCGCACCAGGTTGCCGTAGACGCCTTTGTTTCGGACCAAGACCTGCGGCGGGCCATCCTCGCAGACCCCTCCCGCCTGCAAGACGACGATTCGATCGAAGCTGCGCAAAGTCGACAAGCGATGCGCGATCGCGATGACCGTGCGGCCGCCCATCAACCGATCCAATGCCTCACGCACCGCCTCCTCCGATTCGCTGTCGAGCGCCGAGGTCGCCTCATCGAGCAGAAGAATCGGCGCATCCTTGAGGAAGGCCCGGGCAATGCCGATGCGCTGCCGCTGTCCCGGCGACAGCTTCACACCCCGGTCGCCGACGATTGTTGCGGCGCCCTCCGGTAGTTTTTCAATGAAGTCCTCACAATTGGCCGCGGTGATTGCCGCACGTACCTGCCCATCCGATGCATCCGGCCGGCCATAGCGGATGTTCTCCATGATGGAACGATGGAACAGGGATATATCTTGCGGAACCACGGCGATCGCGGACCGCAAGCTCTCCTGGGTTACGCGTGCGACGTCCTGGCCGGCCAGCAGAATGCGCCCGCCTTGCACGTCGTAGAAACGCTGCAACAAAACAAAGAGCGTGGATTTGCCGCAGCCCGACTGCCCGACCAGACCCACGCGCTGACCACGCTCGATGCGCAGACTGAAATCCCTGAACACCCTGCGTCCATCGGGATAGCAGAAGTCGACGTTCTCGAACTCTACGGTTGCGCCGGATGGCACTAGCGAGGCCGCCTGCGGATGATCGCGCAGCCGATGCGGCACGAGCAGGGTTGCCAGCGCTTCGGAGAGGCGCGCCAAATGCTGAGTCACATCGACTAGTGCCACGGCGAGGTCGCGTGTGGCATGCAAGATCGAAAGACCAAGCGTACACACCAGCACGACGTCGCCCGCCGTCGCCGCTGCGTTCTGCCAAAGCACGATAGCCCAGGCCAACAAAGCGATGATCAAGACGACGGTTACAACGGCATGGAAGAGGCGTAACTTTTCCAGATAAAGAAGGCTGCGCCGCCGCGCAGCCATTTCCCGATCGATCGTGGTATTCAGCCGGCTATGTTCGCGGCCGACTCCGCAAAACGACCACACCAGCGGCATGTTGCCGACCACGTCGACCATCTCGCCATCGACCGCGGCCGCTCGGTTGGCGAATTCGTGATGCAGCGGCCGGCCCGCGGCGGCCAAATGGAACATGGCGACTACCAAAATACCAGCTAGCGCCATCAACACGGCGGCCATGGGTAGGCTCACGGTTGCGACGAAGCCGATCGCAATCAGTGTCGCCATGCAAGGCGGCATGACATTCCAAACCGACATGTTCTGTAGGGTGAACACGGCGTTGGACGTTGCCGTGATACGGCTCGTCAAAGTCCCGGGCATGCGGTCGGCAAAGTAGCTCGGCGCATGGCCGGTCAGATGCCGGAACAAATCGCGGCGCAGATCGCCGGTAACCGCAACGAAGGTATAGCTCGCAATCCAACTCGCAACGCGCCAGAGAAAATTGTCGGCCGCAATCAGCGCTGCCAGGAGGACGAAACCCAGCCATGCATTAGACGCGTGGGCCGCGTCGGCTCCTGCAGCGAGCGTATCGACCACGATTTTCACCCCGTATTGCGCGCCAACCGAGCAACCGACGGCGGCAACGACGGCGGTCACGATCGCGGCATGTGCTATCGGGCGCTTCCTCACGTAGCGGGCGAGAAACGCAAGGGGGCGATCGCTATACCGACAAGCGTCTTCCATTCGGATGGAACTCTCCCAGTCGGCTTACGCACGCGCCTACCGAGTTCCAGCAACGCAACAACAGCCCGTGAGGTTCCCGAGGAACCTGCCAAACTGAGTGAGGTGGTGGAAGGACGGCAAAATGGCCTTAAAGACAGCCAGGCGCTCAGGCGACCGTTAAGCCGCAGACTGCGATCGCCTCGCCGCCGCGTTTAGCCCGGTCTCGGGCAGCAGCAGCCAAACCAAAGCTAATCCGCAGCCGGCAATCGAGGCGAGGCTCAGAAATGCGATACTGCTGCCGAAATGGTCGCTTGCATAACCGGCGAGCGTGGTGCTCAACGCAGCACCAATTCCGACGGCACTTCCCACGATGCCCAGAGCGAGATTGAACCGCCCGGTGCCACGGGTGACATCCGCGACCACAAGCGGCAGAACCACGCCTAAAATCGCGGCGCAGACTCCATCTAGGATTTGCACGGCAACGACCAGATAAGGGCTAGCTACGAAGGCAAACAGCACCCCGCGCGCTGCCAAGGCCGCAAAGCAGAAAAACAACAGGGGTCGGCGCCCCCATCCGTCGGCCACCCGCCCCACCCACGGCGCAAATCCCGCAACAACGAGCTGCGGCACGACGATGCATGCTCCGATCAAAGTTGTCGCCCATTCGCTGGAGCGCAGGGTCAAGATGCCGCCCATCAGCGGCAGCATGGCCGCATTCGCCAGCTGAAACAGCAGCACGCAGCCGGCAAAGGAGAGCAACCGACGATCACATATCACCTCGCGCACGGTCGCGGTTGAGGGTTCCATATCGGCGGCGAGATGTTCGACCCGTCCGATCCGGACGCGCCAAAGCGCCAATATGGCCGGTGCCGCTAGCGCGGCGGTGAGGAAAAATACCGCCTGGTTGGACACGAGGTATCCGCAGGCGCCCATGACCGCGGCCGCAAAACCATTCCCAATTGAAGCGAAACGCGCATTGCGCCCGAGCCTCGCTCCAAGCGCGGCGTGACCCACCAGACCGAGACTGAGGGCAGCGATCACAGGTCCTAGCACACAGCTCGCCCCGGCATGCAGGACACGCGCAGCCATGACAACGACGAAGCTAGGCCAGATGGCAAGTGCAAGCGCGCTGACGCAAATCGCCGCCACTGCGACCATGGCCACTGGGCGCGCCGAGCGCATTGCGTCCACCAGTGCACCGCCGGGCATCTGGCAGGCGAGCGCCACCAGTCCCCCGGCCGTCAAGACCAACCCGATGTCGAACTGGGTCCAGGCGTGCGCAGTCAGATAAATGGCGACGAAAGGACCAAAGCCGGTCTGGATGTCCGCAAGGCAAAAGGTGAACCAGTCAAGGCCGCGCGCGCTCGCGCGCGCCGCCGCCTCGTGCGCTACGGGCGCGGTGTGCTTCGCTGCCGCCGACGACGCAAAACCTGCTTCGGCGCGGCGGCCCAGCCGACCGCCGTCAAATTCAAGTGCTAGCGCTGACAGCCCAATGTCTCCGGCGCCGTCGGGGAAGTACGGCGTCGGTTTCGGCCGAGTGCCCCGTGCAATCGGCCCCCCCCTTGTCTCCTCCGGCGCCCTGTACCGGGCTAAGCCCGAGCAGGACGTCGCAGTCGTGCTTACGGGCTACTCAGAATCCGCAAAGGCGGCAATTTTGAGAAGCAACGCGTGAGTTCCTTGCAAAACGGTACGATGAGAAGGCAAGCGCTTCCAAGTTCCCAGATCGTAACGTGGAACTTTTACATGGGGGCACCGTTTGCCGCGCATGGCGGAGCATGCGATTCATCCTCCAATTCACCTCGTCACGCATCCCGACGAGCCGATTCGTTCGCTCGAAGCGGCGGCCAAGGTCATTCGGCGCCATGCCGGCGGTCAGCGCGATCGCAGGGCAGAGCACGTGTTGCATCAGATCAAGAGTGCCGGCACGCTGGAGGAGGCCGAGGCCGCCGGCAATGCCTTTCGCGCCTGGGCCGAAGCGGAAGGCCTGCTGCTGGTCCCGCCGGAGGATGGCAGACGCGCCTAGGCTCCTCGCATGGGTTACCCGCAAGCGGCCTGCATTCAACCCAGCGCTATCACACAATGCTCACTTGCGATCGAGGATCGCGACGATCGCCTTGACTTGATTGCGCGCATAGACAGGTAATCCCGCGCTGATGGAGTTGCCGCTGTTGAACGAACTCTTGCCGGCGAGCACCTGAGCCGGCACCAGGTTGCGCAGCACCGGCACTTTCATGAATTCCTTTTTCTTCGCCAGCACGTTGCTTTCTACCGCCAGCGCGACGAACACCGTGACGACCGTCTGTTTCGCATCGGTTGGATGCGCCTGAAACACGGCAAGCAACTTGCCGAACTGCATCACTTGGTTGATGTAGAAAATGTTCTGTTCGAGCGCGCCCGCAGGCGCCGTATCAAGTCCGGTCAGGGCAGCGAGACCCATCTCGCTCACCTCCGCAGGCGGTCTTAGCGTGAGTTCGCTCTCGAACTCGAGATAATCGGGGATCTTCTTGCTGCCTTCCCTGAGCTTGTTGGCGATCTGGATGCCGATCGGCAATTTGCCCTCGAATTGGTAACGCGAGTGGATGCAAATAGTGACCGGCCGCGTCTCGCACCAGCGCCGCAGGGGGTGCTGGTTGTGTATAGCGCGCGGGTCCTTGGCGGAGACGACCTCACCTGGCGCGATCAAATTGTGCTTAATCGCCGGATCGATGCGCTCGACGAAGGGCATCGTGACGAAGCTCGCGAGATCAATTGAGCCTTGCGGCCGCGTTAGGACGAAACGGGCCTCGCCCACGTACATGTGTAGCTTTTCTTTGATGCGCTTGCGCACTCCATCGACGGTCAATTCGACCTGCGGCTCGACATAGCTGGGAAACGGGGTCAAGAATTGCTTTTCAACCGGCCTTGCCTGCGCCCAGTCCTCAAAGCGAACGAGTCCGGTATCCGGATCGATGGTCTCCTCGCTGGGCCGATCGAGGAATGCGATGGTCCTGGGCTTGAGCCCATAGACAGCGAGAGCGGCGAGCGAAGTCGCCTCTTCGAGCCGGAATTCTTGCGCGCCGATCTGAGCACTGGACGTGGCGACAAATGCCGCGAGCCCCAACAGCAAAGCGCCCGGCTTCGCAAACTTCATCATGACGTCTTTCAGTAATAGCGCCGGTTGCCCCAGATATAGCCAGGGTCGATGCGTTGCGGTGTCTGGTACTCGCGCCCGTATGGATCACGCGGCGGCGGCGCCTGAAATCGCGGATCACGCCCGTACGGGCCGAATTGGCCATAGTAATAGTGGCCCGGCGGACGCCATGGATCCCTGGGGGCCGGAACATAGCGGCCGTTGTTATCGTAGTAGTAGTACGCTCCGCGTTGCTCGTACTCGCCGTAGCCGTATGGGTTGGGCGCCACGCTGTAATAGCCGCGCGAATAGGCGTCGCCCCGAGCGACTAGTTGATATTGCGTATCCGTGATCTGCCCATTTCGATCGATGCGGAAGCATTCGGTAACGGCCCTTCCACCGCTGACTTGCATTTCGCCGGATTCGAGATCGATCGATTTACATGCGAGATGGCGTTTGGCCTCGGGCGACGGCGGGGCAAGAGCGGCTTTTGGAGCGACATTGGCCCACACCGCCTGGATCACCGGCTCGAAGATCGGCACGGCGACGTGGCCGCCGGTTGCACCGCCGCCAAGCGTGCGCCGTTTGCCGTCCGCGTTGTCGTAGCCGATCCAGATCGCGACGGTGACGTCATTCGTGAAGCCCACGAACCAGGCGTCATTTTCACCATCGGTAGTGCCGGTCTTGCCTGCGACATAGGGAGCAAGGCCGGAGATGGACCGCGCCGTACCCCGCGCCAGCACGCCCTGCAGCATCGTCTTGAGCTGATAGAAGGTAGCGCGGTCCACGGAGGAGATCATGACCGCGGATTTCGGATCGTGCCGGTAGATGGTGACACCATTGCGCTCGATCGAATCAATCACGTGCGGTGTGGGATGGAGACCTTCATTCGCAATTGTTGCGTAAAATGCGGCGAGATCGATCGGCCGTACCGGTTGTGCGCCGAGCACGAACGGATAATACCGCAAACATTCGCGATAGATCTGAGCTTCCAACGCAAGCTTGCAAAGCCGATCGAGACTTGCTTCCGGGTTGCTCTCGATGCCGCCGTCGAGCAGATGCACGGTCGCGAGATTGCGTGAATTCTCGAGCGCCCGGCGCAGCGTCAGGATACCGCCGTAGCCGCCGTCGTAGTTCTTCGGCGTCCAGTAATCCTGCTCGCGCACGCGGCCGCCGCCCAGCGGTGGAAGCGTGATGGGTTCGTCGCTCACGAGCGTGTTCGGCTGCAGACCATTGCGCAGCGCGCCGAGATAACTCAGCGGCTTGATCGCCGAGCCCGGCTGGCGGACCGCCTGGGTCGCGCGATTGAGCTGACTTAGTGGATACGAGAAGCCGCCGGTCATAGCGAGAATGCGCCCGGTCTTGTTCTCCAGGACGACCGCCATTCCTTGCACCAGCGGGCGAACGCGCAGCTCGGCTCGCCCCGCGGTCTTGCCCTTGCCGTCGGCCACGCGCACCAGCACGACGTCATAAAGCGCGAGTTTACGTTGAGCCGTCGCGTTTTCGATCGAGAGCGGCAGGACGCGTCCGTCCGCCAGGCCTATGCGCCACGCCTCGCCCTTCTTGCCGGCCGGCTTCTCCAGCACGATCGCAGGCGTCCAGTGCACGTCATAGAGCGGCAGCCGTGCACTCGCCAGCGCCCGCTGCCAAGCCGGCCTTTTGTCAACGGCTTTCTTCTCCGCATCGATGCGTTGGATCGCCTGGCCAAGATTCGCCTCAGCCGCGCGAAACTGAACGCGTCCGGCGCCGCGCTCGTAACGCGAAAGCCCTTCCTGCAACGTCCCCTCTACCGCGCGCTGCAATTGTGGATTGATAGTCGAACGTACCGTGTAGGAGTTCGCCGTGATCGCGTCGATGCCGGCGAGCGACTTCGCCTCGCGGGCGACTTGATCCACGAAGTGAAAGCCGAGGTCACGGCGGGGGCGTTCGTAGGCCACGAGCGTGGGCAGGGCGGGCAATCCGCGCCCGGACTGCTCCGCGGCGAGTGCGCCATCTTCCTGCATGCGGCTGAGAACATAGGCCAGCCGTTCCTGCGCGCGTAGCGGATGCCGGTCGGGATTGAAATAGTTCGGCCCTTTGGTCAGGCCGGCAAGAAGCGCGCCTTCCTCAAGCGTGAGTTCCTTGGCCGGTTTGCCGAAATAGCTCCGCGCGGCGAGCTCGATACCCCAGGACCCGCGTCCAAGATAAACGGAATTGAGGTAAAGCTCGAGAATCTCCGCCTTGCTCAGCGTGTGCTCGACACGCGACGCGACGATCATCTCGCGGATTTTGCGTTCGTAGGTGAGATCTTCGCCAACTAGCAGGTTCTTGACGATCTGCTGAGTAATCGTCGAACCACCTTGCGGCCGGCCGGACGAGGCGAGATTGCCGATGAAAGCGCGAATCAAGCCGCGCTCGTCGATTCCCTTATGTTGGTAGAAGCGCCTGTCCTCCGCTGCGAGAAATGCCTTTTGGACGTGCTCGGGAATGTCGCTGAGCGCCACCCATACCCGTCGCTGATTCTCTTCGAACACCTCCGCAAAGCGTTCGCCGCGCCGGTCGAGCACGACGCTCGCGCCGGGAAGTTTAATCCCCTTGAGCTTAGAATGATCAGGCAAATCGGCGGTTGCTTTGTCGTAAAAAGCGATAACTGCACCGAGGTCCACCGCCGACACGGCGACTTTCTCGTTCTTGCAGAACTGCCGGTATGCCGTTTGCAGGTCGGCAAAATTGATGCCGTGAAAAGCCTTGTGCTCGCCCGCGACCGCCTGTGGGTCGTCCATGGCAGTCGCGATGAGATCCTCGACGTTGATGTCCTCAATGTCGAATGCCTTACGCATGTGCGCGCAGCCCGCGCGCAGCAGCTGTGCCACAAGTTCCTGATCTTGAGCAGGATCGAAGCGTGACTTCATCGCATCCGGCGCGGTCATGACCTGACTGAGCGCCAGCGCGGTTGCAAAGATTTTGACCAGAATCGATTCCATCGCAGAGCGGGGACCGTCACAGCCGACGGCGAAAACAACCCCTCATTAAGTCAGCGATACAAAATGGCTTTTTGGGGTGTGGAGTTCCTTCTACCCGTAAAATTTAGTCGTGATTGATCGCGATCTTCCTGGGTCGGGGTGGCCTTTTCAAGCTCCCCGCAGCGGCCAAATTGACTGATGCACACGAACATCCCATTGAAAAATAGTTAAAACTACGTCGGGGCGACCATCCGCAGCCGACAAGTAACGATATGGGCAGCGCGGGACGGCGGCCGGCCAGCTTCGCCCGGAAGCCGGCGCCATTTGGTGCTGCACTGTTTGCACGGCTGAGCGGCGCCGAGCGTCGGACCGCGCTTGCGTGGCATCAAAAAGAGAAGGGCCGCCCGAAGGCGGCCCCGCTTTGGCGCAAATTGCAACGCGCGGGCGTTACTCAGCCGCCGGCAGTTGGGCGGGCTGCGCAGCCTCCGCCTCGGCCGCTTTGGCGGCGGCCTCCTTCTCGCGCTCCTCGAGGATGAGCGCGTCGCGTTTGCTGGCGACCTCGCGCAGGCCGTTCATCATGGCGCCGGTGCCGGCCGGAATAAGGCGACCGACGATGACGTTCTCCTTGAGGCCCTCGAGCGTGTCGATCTTTCCGTTGACCGCAGCCTCAGTGAGCACCCGCGTCGTCTCCTGGAATGATGCGGCAGAGATAAAGGACCGCGTTTGCAGCGATGCCTTGGTGATGCCGAGCAGCACCGGATGCCCGCTGGCCGGCTTCTTGCCCTCCTCGTTCACCCGCGCGTTGATTTCGTCGAGCTCGATCTTGTCGATCTGCTCGCCTTGGATCAACTCGGTCTCTCCCGCATCGTCGATCTCGACCTTCTGCAACATCTGGCGAACGATGACCTCGATGTGCTTATCGTTTATCGAGACCCCCTGCAGCCGGTACACATCCTGGATCTCGTTCACGAGATAGGCGGCGAGTTCTTCGACGCCTTTGATGGCGAGAATGTCGTGCGGCGCCGGGTTGCCTTCGACGATCGCGTCGCCCTTCTCGATGAGGTCTCCGTCCTGCAGATGGACGTGCTTGCCCTTGGGGATCAGATACTCCTTCGGCTCTTCCCCTTCCTCCGCTGGCTCGATGATGATGCGGCGTTTGTTCTTGTAGTCGCGGCCGAAGCGGATGGTGCCCGATATCTCGGCGATGATGGCAGCTTCCTTCGGCCGTCGCGCCTCGAACAACTCCGCCACCCGCGGCAAACCACCGGTGATGTCGCGGGTCTTGGCGCTCTCGGTCGGGATGCGAGCCATCACGTCTCCCGCCTTCACATGCGTTCCCGGATCAACCGAGATGATGGCGTCGACCGCAAGCTGATAGCGCGCCTCGCCCCCGCGGGGCAGCTTCATGATCTTGTTTTGCTTGTCCTTCACGACGATGGCCGGGTGGAGGTCCACCCCGCGGCTGGCGCGCCAATCGGTCACGACGCGCTTGGCGATGCCTGTCGATTCATCGAGCGTTTCCGACATCGATTGGCCCTCGACAAGATCTTCGAACCCGACCGTGCCCTCGACCTCGGTGAGGATGGGCCGGGTATACGGATCCCATTCCGCGATCCGCTGGCCGCGCCTGATCTTGTCGCCATCCTCGACCAGCACGCGGGCGCCGTATTGGATCCGATGCACCGCACGCTCGGTTCCATCGGGATCGAGCACGGCGATAACCATGTTGCGAGCCATCGCTACTGTCTGCCCGTCAGAATTTCTCACCACGTTCTTGTTTTTGATCTTGATCGTGCCGTCGAAGTTCGACTCGATCACCGACTGCTCCGAGATCTGCGCGGCGCCGCCGATGTGGAACGTGCGCATGGTGAGCTGCGTGCCCGGTTCGCCGATCGATTGCGCGGCGATGACACCCACCGCCTCACCCATGTTGACGGGAGTGCCCCGAGCAAGATCGCGCCCGTAGCATTTGGCACACACCCCACCGCTGGTCTCGCAGGTGAGCACCGAACGGATGCGCAACTCCTGTACCCCGGCCGCCACGATAGCTTCGACCTGCGGCTCCTCAAGCAGCGTGCCGCTCTTGACGATGACCTCGTGCGAGGAAGGATCGCGCACGTCCTCGGCGGCGGTGCGACCGAGGATACGGCTTGCGAGCGACGCCACCACGGTGCCCGCATCGATGATGGCGCGCACCTTGATTCCCGACGCCGTACCGCAGTCCTCCGACGTGATGATGCAGTCCTGAGCAACGTCCACCAGTCGCCGCGTGAGATAACCCGAGTTCGCCGTCTTGAGTGCGGTGTCGGCGAGGCCTTTGCGCGCTCCATGCGTCGAGTTGAAATACTCGAGCACCGAGAGCCCTTCCTTGAAGTTGCTGATGATCGGGCTTTCGATGATCTCGCCTGAGGGCTTGGCCATCAGGCCACGCATGCCGGCGAGCTGGCGCATCTGCTGCGGCGAACCGCGCGCGCCGGAATGCGCCATCATGTAGATCGAGTTGACCTGGGCAGCGCGCCCGCCGCCGTCGATCCGCTCAACCGAAGAAATTTGACGCATCATTTCCTCGGCGATCTGGTCGGTCGCCTTTGACCAGGCATCGACTACCTTGTTGTATTTCTCGCCTTGCGTAATCAGGCCGTCGTTATATTGCTGCTCGAACTCCTTCGCGAGCGTGCGCGTCTGCTCGATGATCTTCCACTTGCTGCTCGGGACAACCATGTCATCCTTGCCGAAGGAAATGCCGGCCTTGAACGCGTGGTGAAACCCGAGCGCCATGATCCGGTCGCAGAAGATCACCGTCTCCTTTTGACCGCAGTGGCGGTAGACCTGATCGATCATGCTGGAGATTTCCCGCTTCGTCATGAGCTTGTTGACGAGATCGAAGGAAATCTTCGTGTTCTTCGGCAGCACCTCGCCGAGCATCACGCGTCCCGGCGTCGTCTCATACCAGCGATTGAAAGCATTGCCCTGTTCGTCGATGCCTTCCCAGCGGTACTTGATCTTGGTGTGCAGGCCGATCGCCTTTTGCTGCAGCGCGTGTTCGACTTCACTGACATTCCTGTAGAACCCGCGCACGACATTGGTCTTCTTGGAATCGCGCTTGAGCTGTTCCTCGGAATGGAGCTCAAGCTTCCACTCGCGCGGATCGCCCTCGCTCATGATCGAGAGATAGTAGAGACCGAGCACGATGTCCTGCGACGGCACGATGATGGGCGAGCCGTTGGCGGGGTGCAGAATATTGTTGGTCGACATCATCAGCACGCGCGCCTCGAGTTGCGCCTCGAGCGAGAGCGGCACATGCACCGCCATCTGGTCGCCGTCGAAATCGGCGTTGAAAGCCGCGCAGACCAGCGGGTGGAGCTGAATCGCCTTGCCCTCGATCAGCACCGGCTCGAACGCTTGGATGCCGAGGCGATGGAGCGTCGGCGCTCGGTTGAGCAGGACGGGATGCTCGCGAATGACCTCATCGAGGATGTCCCAGACCTCCGGCTTTTCCTTTTCCACGAGCTTTTTTGCCTGCTTCACCGTGGTCGACAGCCCCTTGGCGTCAAGCCGTGAATAGATGAACGGCTTGAACAGCTCGAGCGCCATCTTCTTCGGCAGTCCGCACTGATGCAGCTTGAGTTCCGGACCGACGACGATCACCGAGCGGCCGGAGTAATCGACCCGCTTGCCCAGCAGGTTCTGGCGGAAGCGGCCCTGCTTGCCTTTGAGCATGTCCGCAAGTGATTTCAGCGGTCGTTTGTTCGCGCCGGTGATGACGCGGCCGCGGCGGCCATTGTCGAAGAGGGCGTCGACCGCCTCCTGCAGCATGCGCTTTTCGTTGCGGATGATAATGTCGGGCGCGCGCAGCTCGATCAGCCGCTTCAATCGGTTGTTACGATTGATGACGCGGCGATAGAGATCGTTGAGATCGGAGGTGGCAAAGCGGCCGCCATCGAGCGGAACGAGCGGCCGCAAATCCGGCGGGATCACCGGCACCTGGGTCAGGATCATCCATTCCGGCTTGTTGCCAGATTGCTGGAACGCTTCGACGATCTTAAGCCGCTTGGCGACCTTCTTCTTCTTGATGTCGGAATCCGAACTCGTGATTTCCGCACGCAGATCGGCCTGCATCTTATCGAGATCGAGCGCCTTGAGCATCTCGCGGATCGCCTCCGCGCCGATCGCGGCGGTGAAGCTGTCAGCGCCATACTGCTCCTGCGCTTTGAGGTATTCGTCCTCGCTGAGCAGCTGGCGATCCTGCAGCGGGGTCAATCCCGGCTCGAGCACGACATAACTCTCGAAATAGAGAATACGCTCGAGCGACTTAAGCGTCATGTCGAGCAGGAGGCCGATGCGCGAGGGCAACGACTTGAGAAACCAGATATGGGCCACCGGCGCGGCCAGCTCGATGTGGCCCATGCGCTCGCGACGCACGCGCGAGAGGGTGACCTCGACCGAGCACTTCTCACAGATGATGCCCTTGTACTTCATGCGCTTGTACTTACCGCACAAGCATTCATAGTCCTTGATCGGGCCGAAGATGCGCGCGCAGAACAGGCCATCACGCTCCGGCTTGAAGGTGCGGTAGTTGATGGTTTCCGGCTTTTTGATTTCACCGTACGACCAGGACAGAATCTTTTCAGGGCTCGCAATGGAGATGCGGATCTGGTCGAAGACCTGAGCCGGCACCTGCGGGCTGAAAAGATTCATGATCTCTTGATTCATAGTTCTCTCCGTTTCAGACGACGGATATCCGCACGGGCTCCCGCCCAGTCGTGCCCATCGTCCCGCCTTTATCCTCGGCTACTCGGCGGCCTCCGCGATGTCGCCGGCAGATCCTTGCCGCTGCTGCTTCGAATTGTGCAGATCAACATTGAGGCCAAGCGAACGCATCTCTTTGACCAGCACGTTGAACGATTCCGGAATACCGGCTTCGAACGTGTCGTCGCCGCGGACAATTGCCTCGTAAACCTTGGTTCGACCGGCGACGTCGTCGGATTTGACGGTCAACATCTCCTGCAGCGTGTAGGCAGCGCCATAGGCTTCGAGTGCCCACACCTCCATTTCGCCGAAACGTTGGCCGCCGAACTGCGCTTTTCCGCCCAACGGCTGCTGGGTAACAAGACTATACGGGCCGATCGACCGCGCATGGATCTTGTCATCGACGAGGTGATGCAGCTTCATCATGTAGATGTAGCCGACCGTCACCTCGCGATCGAAAGTCTCGCCGGTTCGTCCATCATACAGCGTCACCTGGCCGGAATGATCGAGCCCGGCGAGATCGAGCATCTTCTCGATGTCGCCCTCCTTGGCGCCGTCGAAGACCGGGGTCGCGATCGGCACCCCGTGACGCAAATTGGTTCCAAGCTCAACCAACTCCGGCTCGCCCAGCGACTTGATCGTGTCATCATCGCCGTAAATCTTCTTGAGCGTGTCCTTCAGCGGGCGCGTGTCACGTTTGCCATAGTACGCATCCACCGCCTGACCGATCCTCGATCCGAGCCCGGCGCAAGCCCATCCTAGATGGGTCTCGAGAATTTGCCCGACATTCATTCGGCTTGGCACACCTAGAGGGTTGAGCACGATGTCCACCGGGGTACCGTCTTCGAGGAATGGCATGTCCTCGCTCGGTACGATCTTGGACACCACGCCTTTGTTACCGTGACGCCCCGCCATCTTGTCGCCGGGCTGAATCTTGCGCTTCACCGCGACGAAGACCTTGACCATCTTCATCACGCCCGGTGGGAGCTCATCTCCGCGCTGCAGCTTTTCGACCTTGTCGAGGAACCGCTGCTCGAGCCCTTTCTTCGACTCGTCGTATTGTTTGCGGATCGCCTCGATCTCGGCCATCAGCTTGTCGTTCGGCGAGGCGAACTGCCACCATTGGGACCGCGGATATTCTTCGAGCACTGCGCGGGTGATCTTGGAATCTTTCTTGAAGCCCTTGGGGCCCGCGATACCTTGGCGGCCTTCGAGCATCTCGGCCAGGCGGCCGTACATGTTCCGGTCGAGAATCGCCTGCTCGTCGTCACGGTCCTTGGCCAAGCGCTCGATCTCTTCGCGCTCGATGGCGAGCGCACGCTCGTCCTTCTCGACGCCGTGGCGGTTAAAAACGCGAACCTCGACCACAGTTCCCTGCACGCCCGGCGGCACGCGCAACGACGTGTCGCGCACATCGGAAGCCTTCTCGCCGAAGATCGCGCGCAGCAGCTTCTCCTCCGGAGTCATCGGGCTCTCGCCCTTCGGCGTGATCTTGCCGCAGAGGATATCGCCGGCGCGCACCTCGGCCCCGATGTAGACGATCCCCGCCTCGTCCAGGTTTTTCAGCGCCTCTTCGGAGACGTTGGGGATATCGCGGGTGATCTCCTCCGGTCCGAGCTTGGTGTCGCGCGCCATCACCTCGAATTCCTCGATATGGATCGAGGAGAAGACATCGTCCTTGACGATGCGCTCGGAGAGAAGGATCGAGTCCTCGAAGTTGTAGCCATTCCAGGGCATGAAAGCGACCAACACGTTGCGGCCGAGCGCGAGCTCGCCGAGCTCGGTCGAAGGCCCATCCGCGATGATGTCGCCCTTGGTTACCAGATCGCCCATCTTCACCAGCGGCCGCTGGTTGATGCAGGTGTTCTGGTTCGAGCGTTGGAATTTCATGAGCCGATAGATATCAACGCCCGGTTTGGTCGGATCGGATTCTCCCGTCGCGCGCACCACGATGCGCGTTGCGTCGACCTGATCGACGATTCCCGTGCGCCGCGCTGCGATCGAGGCGCCGGAATCACGCGCCACCACGCCTTCCATCCCGGTGCCCACGAAAGGCGCTTCGGCGCGCAGCAGCGGCACTGCCTGACGCTGCATGTTAGAGCCCATCAACGCGCGGTTGGCGTCGTCGTTTTCCAGGAACGGAATGAGCGCCGCCGCCACCGAGACCAGCTGCTTCGGCGACACGTCCATGAAATCGACCTTGTCGGCGGCAACCATCTGCACGTCGCCGGCGTGGCGACACACCACAAGGTCTTCGGTGAAGCGCCCACGATTGTCGACCGGCGCGTTCGCTTGCGCGACCGTGTAACGTCCTTCCTCCATCGCCGAGAGGTAGACGACCTCGTCGGTGACGCGGCCATCCTTGACCTTGCGATACGGCGTCTCGACAAATCCGTACTTGTTCACGCGCGCATAGGTGGCGAGCGAGTTGATCAAGCCGATGTTGGGACCCTCCGGCGTCTCGATGGGGCAGATGCGGCCATAGTGGGTAGGATGAACATCGCGCACTTCGAAGCCGGCGCGCTCGCGCGTGAGGCCGCCCGGCCCGAGTGCCGACAACCGCCGCTTGTGCGTGATCTCCGACAGCGGGTTGGTCTGGTCCATGAACTGGCTGAGCTGGGAGGAGCCGAAGAACTCACGCACCGCGGCCGCCGCCGGTTTGGCATTGATGAGGTCCTGCGGCATCACCGTATCGATGTCGACCGAGGACATCCGCTCCTTGATCGCCCGCTCCATGCGCAGGAGCCCGATGCGATATTGGTTCTCCATCAATTCGCCGACCGAGCGCACCCGGCGATTGCCGAGATGATCGATGTCGTCGATCTCGCCTTTGCCGTCGCGCAGATCGACCAGAGTGCGTATCACCGCGATGATGTCTTCCTTGCGCAGGACACGTACGGTGTCGGCCGCATCGAGATCCAACCGCATGTTCATTTTGACGCGACCCACCGCGGAGAGGTCATAGCGCTCGGAATCGAAGAACAGCGACTGGAACATATTCTGCGCCGTATCGAGCGTCGGCGGCTCGCCCGGCCGCATCACACGATAGATGTCGAACAGCGCGTCCTCACGCGTCATGTTCTTGTCGACGCTGAGAGTATTGCGGATGTAGGCGCCTACATTGACGTGGTCGATGTCGAGTAACGGCAATTCCTTGTAGCCGGCCTCGTTCAGCGTCTTGAGATTCTTCTCGCTGATCTCCTCGCCCGCTTCCGCGTAGATCTCGCCCGTCTTCGGATTGACCAGATCTTCCGCGATGTACTGACCAACCAACTCCTGGTCGGTCATACGCAGCGCCTTGAGTCCTTTTTCGCCGAGTTGGCGCGCTTGGCGCACGGTGAGCTTCTTGCCGGCCTCGAGCACGACCCTACCGGAATCAGCATCGACGAGATCGTTGATCGCCTTGTAGCCGCGGAAGCGGTTGGCGTTGAACGGCACGCGCCAGCCATCCTTTTGCCGCTTGTAGGCGACCTTGCGGTAGAAAGTGTTGAGGATTTCTTCGGCATCCATGCCGAGCGCGTAAAGCAACGACGTCACCGGGATCTTCCGCCGCCGATCGATACGCGCGTAGACGATGTCCTTGGCATCGAATTCGATGTCGAGCCACGAGCCGCGATACGGAATGATACGCGCGGCGAACAGAAGTTTGCCCGACGAATGGGTCTTGCCCTTGTCGTGATCGAAGAACACACCGGGCGAACGGTGCATCTGCGAAACGATCACGCGCTCGGTGCCGTTGACGACAAAGGTGCCGTTATTGGTCATGAGCGGGATGTCGCCCATGTAGACATCCTGCTCCTTGATGTCCTTCACCGACTTGGCGCCTGTCTCCTCGTCGATATCGAAGACAATAAGTCGCAGTGTCACTTTGAGCGGCGCGGCATAGGTCATGCCGCGCTGGCGGCACTCGTCGACGTCGTATTTCGGAGCCTCGAATTCGTACTTGACGAATTCGAGCATCGAGGTGTTGGAAAAATCCGAGATCGGGAACACCGACTTGAACACGGCCTGCAGGCCCTCGTCAGGCCGCCCGCCCACCGGTTCCCGCACCAGCAGAAATTGGTCGTAGGACGCCTTTTGAACCTCGATGAGGTTCGGCATCTCTGCGACTTCCTGGATTTTTCCGAAAAACTTACGAACGCGCTTGCGACCCGTAAACGTCTGCGCCATCTCTTCTCTCGCGTTGTCGAACCGTCGGGCCCGGGACGACTCTCCGGAAGGCCGCAATCCATCGCGACCATCAGGACAACCGTCGAGAGCCATCCTCCTATGCGATTCGGCTGATCGCCGAAGCGCCAACCCTCCGCCGCCGTCCGGCAGAGATATTGATGATTCCGGGGTTTGGGCACCCCGGCATCAGGCTTACTTGAGTTCCACCTTGGCGCCGGCCTTTTCCAGCTGAGCCTTGACCTTCTCGGCTTCGTCTTTGGTCACGCCCTCCTTGACCGGCTTGGGCGCGCCCTCGACCAGGTCCTTCGCCTCCTTGAGGCCCAAGCCGGTGAGCGCGCGCACCTCCTTGATCACCTCGATCTTCTTCTCGCCGGCGGCGGTGAGCACCACAGTGAATTCGGTTTTCTCTTCGGCCGGAGCGGCAGCCGCGGCACCAGGGGCAGCCGCCACCGCGACGGCCGCAGCCGCCGAGACGCCCCACTTCTCTTCGAGCAATTTCGCAAGGTCTGCCGCCTCGAGCACAGTGAGCTTCGAGAGGTCGTCGACGAGTCTTTGCAAATCAGCCATTGGACACCTTTATGAGTTCAAACCGATCGAGTTTGCGCGAGGTCATGCTGTCTCGCCCTTGGCGGCATAGGCCTGGACCACGCGGGCGAGCTTGGCCGCCGGCGCATTGACGACCTGTGCAATCTTGGTGGCAGGCGCCTGAATGAGACCGATGATTTTGGCCCGCAATTCGTCGAGCGAGGGCAACGCCGCGAGCGCCTTGACCCCATTGGGATCGAGCGCGGTGTTGCCCATCACTCCGCCCAGGATCACGAACTTCTCGTTGGCCTTGGCGAAGTCGGCGGCGACCTTAGGTGCAGCCACCGGATCGTCGGAATAGGCGATCAGAGTGGGGCCCTTGAGCAGAGGAACAATCACCGCGGCATCGGTTCCTTCCAGAGCGAGCTTGGCGAGGCGATTCTTGGCGACCTTCACCGCCGCACCCGCCTGCTTCATCTGCCTGCGCAGCGTCTGCATCTGGGCGACGTTAAGTCCGGCATAATGAGCGACGACGATCACATTGGTGGCCTTAAAGACCCCGTTGAGCGTCGTGACGAGTTCCTTCTTAGCCGCTCGGTCCACTGCAAACTCTTTATCCGTTGGCGACCCTTACCCGAGTCGCCGGTTGCGACCGGCTGTCCTCGCCTCACGCTGCACCAACGCAGGCAGGACGGCGCTACTCAAGTCCTGCCCGTCGAGCGCAATATGAGCCGCACCCGGGACCCGAGGTTCGAACCGGTCGCGGGGCGCTCCGCCCCAAAACGGTCTTCCCCATCTATGCAGGCGACCGACATCAAGCCGGGAAACGACACCTGCAGTCTCGGACAGGACGCACTTCCGGAAACCGCCGGAAGTCGCGGACGCGCCAGGGAAAAGTTCGCGATCGGCTCTGCTCCTTTCAGAGAAATCCCACAGGACGCCCAAAAGGAATAAGGTCCAAACCGGCATGCTTTCCTTGAAGCGCGAAAAAGCGCGCCGACACACCAGGGCCGGCACGCCCTGACCGCTATGTAGATGGTTTTGGCCCATTTGCCAAGCGCCAGTCGCGCCATTGTCGCCATTTTTTTCGCCGCCGCGCGCGGGTCCAAATTTGGTCATCGCCGCCCCCTAGAGGGAACGACCGTTGGGACGGCCAGCCACGACCGGGGGCTTAGCGGATGCAACAACGTATGACCATTGCGGTCCTCCTGGCCGCGTCGCTTTTCTGCTTCTCTGGCGCTGCCTCTGCGCAGCTCGGGGCACGCCCCGAGGTAAGGCAAATCCAACTGACCGAGAAACAGGTGCAAGGAACCATTGCTGCGCAAAAGGATGTCTCGGCCGTTTTCGACAAAATCCAAGCCCCGCCACCCGACGAGCTGCCCCCCGCGGTTCTTGCCGAGCTCGACGCCGTCGCCAAGAAGCACGGGTTCAGGGATTTCAACGACTACGACGAGGTGCTCGGGAACATCACCATGGTCATGACCGGCATCGATCCCAAGACCAAGGCGTTCACCGAGCCGGCGGCCGCGATCAAACAGGAGATAGCGGACGTCACCGCGAATAATACAATCCCGGCAGCTGAAAAGAAACAAATGCTGGAGGAGCTGAACGAAGCGCTGAAGGCAGCGCAGCCCATTCAGTTTCCCGGCAATATCGATCTCGTGAAAAAATACTACGACAGGATCGACGCGGCGCTTAACTAGCGCCTATCACCTCAGCACGGTTGACATCGTCAATTCCGCGACGCTGCCGGACAAGGCCGCAGACAAGCAGGCGTCGACGCTATTGCAAGGCGCGCTCACGCGCTTGCTCGCACATGCTGCGTCGGGACCCCGCGGGTGATAAGACAAGGTGGAGAAACGGAACGGGAGGAAGCAAAAATGGCGTTGTCAGCCAGCCGCATCCTCACAACCCATGTCGGCAGCTTGGTGCGGCCGCCGCAGCTCGTCGAGTTCCTGCACAAGATCGAAGATCGCGAGCGATACGACCGCACCGCCTACGAGAAGTGTCTCAAGGAATCGATCGACACGGTCGTGCGCCAGCAGGCCGATGCGGGCATCGACATTGTCAGCGATGGCGAGTTCAGCAAGGGCCGCAACTGGGCCTTCTACATTCATGACCGCCTCACCGGCCTCATGACCCGGCCACTGACATCGGAAGAGGCCAAAGATCCCATGGCGGCCGTGGGTGGCGGGCAGGACCGCGTCGCCTTCCCCGAATTCTACGCGGAATACGACCGGGTGTCGGGATTGAACAAGCGGCTGGGCTCTCGCTTCGTGGTCAGCGGCGCGCTCACTTATTCGGACGCGCAGGTCAAGCGCGACATCGCCAACCTCAAAGCAGCTGTCGCTAAAGCCAACGTGGCCGGCGCGTTCCTACCGGTTGTGGCGCCGGCCAGCGCGCTGCCGAACGCGAAGAACGAATATTATCCGGACGAGAAGAGCCTGTTGTGGGCGCTCGCCGACTGCCTGCATCAGGAATACAAGGCCGTTGTCGATGCAGGGCTCTACGTGCAGGTCGACGACGCGTTCCTGCCCTATATGCACGAAAAAATGGTCCCACCGATGACGCACGCCCATTACCGCGCGTGGGCGCAGCTGCGCATCGACGCTCTCAATCACGCGCTCAAAGACATCCCGCCGGAGCGATCGCGCTATCATATCTGCTGGGGCAGCTGGAACGGGCCGCACGCCTTCGACGTACCCATGAAGGACATCGTCGATCTGATGCTGCAGGTGAATGTCGGCGCCTATCAGTTCGAGGCTGCCAATCCGCGCCATGAACACGAATGGGTGGTCTGGCGCTCGGTCAAGCTGCCTGCCGGCAAAGTACTGATCCCGGGCGTCATTAGCCACGCGACCAACATCGTCGAGCATCCTGAGCTGGTGGCGCAGCGGATCGTGCGGCTCGCCAACGTCGCCGGGCGCGAGAACGTTATGGCCGGCACCGATTGCGGCTTTGCGCAAAGCCCGTTCGCGCAACGCGTCCATCCCACCATCATGTGGGCGAAGCTCAAGTCGCTTGCCGAGGGCGCTAAGATTGCAACGCAGGAACTCTGGGGCCACCGCTCTGCGGCGTAGCGCTAAAGCGGGAGCACAAAGCTCCCGCTTGTTCTATTGCCCGAACAATGAGGCGGGCTCGACCTTCACCCCCGGCCCCATCGTTGAAGAAATCGCGACGCGGCTGATGAAGGTTCCCTTGGCGCCCGCAGGCCGCGCTTTTTGAACCGCGTCGGCGAATGCTTTGATGTTCTGCACAAGATGATCGGCCGGGAACGACGCCTTGCCAACGCCCGCCTGCACGATACCGGCCTTCTCCACGCGAAACTCGACCGAGCCGCCCTTGGCGCCCTTCACCGCGCTGGTCACGTCCATTGTAACGGTGCCGACTTTGGGGTTGGGCATCATACCGCGTGGGCCCAAAACTTTGCCGAGGCGGCCGACCAAGGGCATCAAGTCTGGCGTGGCTATGCAGCGGTCAAAATCGATGTTGCCGCCCTGCACTTTTTCGATCAGATCCTCGGCGCCCACGACGTCGGCGCCAGCCGCTTTGGCCTCATCGGCCTTGGCACCGCGCGCGAATACAGCCACGCGGACGCTGCGGCCAGATCCGTTCGGCAGGTTTACAATCCCGCGAACCATCTGATCGGCGTGGCGTGGATCGACCCCGAGATTCATCGCGATCTCGATCGTCTCGTCGAACTTCGCCTTCGCGCGCTCTTTGACCATCTTCACCGCCTCTTCCAGCGGATAAAGCTTCTCGCGGTCGACGCCCTGGCGGATGGCGGTGGTACGTTTTCCGAGCATGGCCATGGCACTTACCCCGCGACCTCGATGCCCATCGAGCGGGCGGAGCCTTCCACCATGCGCATCGCCGCCTCGATGGTGTCGCAGTTCAAATCCTTCATCTTTTGCTGGGCAATCTCGCGCACCTGCGCCTTGGTTACGGTGCCCGCCTTCTCGCGGCCCGGCGTCTTCGATCCGCTCTCGAGCTTTGCCGCTTTCTTGATGAAGTAGGATACAGGCGGCGTACGCATCTCGAAGGAGAATGAGCGGTCCTGATAAACTGTGATCACGACGGGGATCGGCGATCCCTTTTCCATCTTCTGCGTCTGCGCGTTGAACTGCTTGCAGAACTCCATGATGTTGAGGCCGCGCTGACCGAGCGCGGGGCCGATCGGGGGCGACGGATTGGCCGACCCCGCTGGCACCTGCAATTTGATGTAGCCGGTAATTTTCTTTGCCATGACTTAACTCCTGTCGTTGGCCGTGACCGGCCGGTTCAGGATTCGTGGTGCGGATCTGGGCGGTTGGCGGCCGCCCTCATCTCCCACGTGAGTAGACGCAGAGCAGACAACGGTAGGATCGATAAAGCAATCAACCCCTCGGTCATGTCCGCAGTGGTGTCGCTTCTCCCCTCTAAAGTTTCTCCACTTGCCCCATCTCAAGCTCTACGCGCGTCGGCCGGCCGAAGATGGAAACCGCAACCTTGAGCCGCGAGCGCCCGTCATCCACTTCTTCCACTACGCCATTGAAGGAGGCAAATGGTCCTTCGGACACGCGCACCTGTTCGCCCACCTCGAAGGAGACCGACGGTTTCGGCCGCTCAATGCCCTCCTGTACTTGGTGCATGATGCGAGCGGCCTCGGCATCGGAAATCGGCTTCGGCTTGTTGTCCGCGCCGAGAAATCCCGTGACCTTCGGAGTGTTTTTGATGAGGTGATAGGCTTCGTCGGTGAGATCCATCTTCACCAGTACGTAGCCGGGAAAGAACTTGCGCTCGGCGTCAACCTTCTGACCGCGACGCACCTCTACGACCTTCTCCGTGGGTACCATCACCTCTTCGAACAAATGCTCGAGGTGGCGCTGCTTGGCTTGCTCGCGAATCGAATCCGCAACCTTGCGCTCGAAATTCGAATAGGCCTGGATGATGTACCAGTGTTTGTCGGACATTCCGCCGGCTCCTTCACCCGCCGATGCCGAGAATGAGAGTGACGAACATGCGCATGACTTGATCAGCCAACAGAAAGAAAACGGCGGCGATGGCGACCATGACGAAGACCATCGCCGTGGTGACGGCGGTTTCGCGCCGCGTCGGCCACGTGACCTTTTGCGCCTCGACGCGCACCTCCTGCAAGAACTTGAACGGCCTGATCTTTGCCATGTCGTCGATCTGCCGCCGCGTCGGGCGGGCTGTCGCAAACCTATTGCGCTTTAGACTTGTTGGCCGAGCCGGACTACGCCTGGCAGGAGTGGAGGGACTCGAACCCCCAACCCCCGGTTTTGGAGACCGGTGCTCTAGCCATTGAGCTACACTCCTAGGTCATTGCTCCGCCTTGGATACTTTTGTTCTCATTATCCTCGCTAACGCACCTTTGCAAACGGTTTGCTAACATTTGCTCTTGCGATCTACCGCGGCCTGCAACGCAGCGTCAATCTTGCTCACTGCTTCGGCCTGCATTCCTGGCAGCACGTGTGAATAAAGATCGAGCGTGATGCCGACGCTCGAATGGCCGAGCCGCTCTTGCGCGATCTTGGGATGCACGCCCGCCGCCAACATGTGGGTTGCGTGGCTGTGGCGCAAGTCGTGCAGCCGAATTTGGAAGCCATATCGCCGCACGAATTTGACGAAAGCGTGGGTGAGTGACCGGGGCTGTAGCGGCTGACCATCCGCGCGGGTGACGACGTGGTGATCGTCCGTGAGCCGCACGCCGAGGGCCAGTAGCGCCTCGGCTTGCCGCCGACGATGGGTGCGCAGCTCCTCGACCTCGGTCGCGGATAAGACGATGGTGCGGCCCTTGCCATTCTTTGGTTCCTTTTCCCGGACACCTTGGTCGGTCTGCTCCGCGCTCGCCACTACGGAAATCTGACCGCGGTCGAGATCGACGTTTCGCCAGCGCAGGGCCACGACTTCGCCGCGGCGTAGGCCGCAGCGGACGCCAAGCAGGATCGGTATGAACAGAGGCGTTCCCCTCGCCGCCCCGATTAGCTCGACCGTGGCGTCGGTATCGAGCACCGACATCTGCTGGCGCTCGACCTTGGGCGGCTTGACGGCATCGGCAGGATTGCGGGCCAAGAGCTGCCAGCGGACGCCCTGCTGCAGGGCTTCGCGCAGGACACGGTGCATGTGGGTGACGGTGCGCGCGGAAAGGCCCCCAGCGCCGTCCCGGCGGCCGCTGGCGAGTGCTTTAGCGTAGGCTTGGGAGATATGGGCCGGTTGCAGCTTCGTAAGCGCCAGGGCCCCTAGCAAGGGCACAAGGTTCTTGCGGGCGAGCTCGGCATAACGTTCGTGCGAGCGGGGCGAGACCTGGCCCTGCATATGCTCGATCCAGCGTTCGAGGAAGGCCGCAACCGTCATACGGGACGGTTCGACCGCCGTGCCCTTTTGGATTTCGGAGATGAGACGGGCGCACTCGATCTGCGCTTGTCGCTTGGCGCCTTTGAAACTGTACCAACGTTGTTTGCGCTTGCCGCCCTCGGGATCGCGCACGTCGATGACGATGGCCCAATGACCGGGCGAGCGTTCGCGGATGTGGCCTTTCATTATCTACTCCACTCCTTCCACGCGTCATGGGCGGCGACGGCTGCGTCGTCCTCGGCAGCCATCTCAAGAATCCTGTCGAGAACACCCTCGTCCTGCAAAGCGTAGAGAAGGTATTGAGCAATTATGTCAGTCGGCTTGTCTTCCTGCCGGAGCGAGCGATAGAGCCTTTCGACGATTTCAGTGTTTAGCGACCGTCCCTCTTTCTTGGCCTCGCGCTCGAGCTCGCGGCGAAGCGCCTCAGGAAACCGCAGGTTTAGCTTGATCGTGTCGGTTGGCTTGCGAGCCATGCCGCCTCGCCCTGCATTAGATGGGACAACATAGCACGACCTCGGTAGGGCCACAAGTGGGGCCATTGACAAAGTGGTGAATCGGTCTATGTAATGCTCAATAGGGCCGTACATGGCCCCAGACAGGGAAATGGTAAACATGACAAACGAAATCAAGAGCCTGCTGAACGAGAATGTCGTCTTGCCATTGTGGCCGGAAACCGGAAAGACCGTGTTGGGGCTCTCTCGTGGCGCCACGTACTCGGCAGCCGCAAAGGGGCAGATCAAGACCATTTCGTTCGGACGTCTAAGGAAAGTCCCCACCGCTTGGCTACGCCACAAGCTCGGGCTCGATAACGGCTGGCGCGACCGGCCGCCGGCCGAGGACGAGCGCGAGGACGCGGCATGAACATTTCAGTCCAACGCCCGCGCGTGCCACCCCACGCTTATCAGAGACGAAGCTGCCGACGTGAGGTCGCCTAACGGCGCAGAAGCCCCACGTCGTATAAGGTAAATTTTCGCCCAAGAAAGCTTGCCGCGGTGAGCGCCGAGCAGGCTCGATGAGGAGTAGTTGCGGTGTTTGCATCAAACAGCACTGAGGCCTTAGGGCCACAGGCGCCTGATTACACATTCGAGCAGGCGAAGACCGCGGTGCGCTCAATCGCCGACCGGTTTGGGGTTCACGTCGCTAAAAAGGTTCTTACCTTGCTGGGGGATGACAAGCTATCGCCCGACGCGCCCAATTGGATGTTCGCCGAGCTTGTGCGCTTTAGCAGGCTTAAGGCGAGCAGTGCCGATGAATTTTGCGCCGCATTGACTGCCGAGAGCATCGCATTTCTAGAAAAACTTCGACCAGGTGGGCCGTGGGTATTGACCGCGATCGTCCCAGACGGGCCGCCAACGACGATCACTGCAAAGACACCAAAGGAGGCACAAAAGTTCATTCGCGATCACAACGGGCAGCGTAACATCCACTTTTCGGTTAATCCGACCCGAACGCCGATTATTGATAAGGCGGCTAAGACGGACATTGCCGCGATTGAATTTGTTTTCGCCGATCTTGACCCGGCCGAGGGCGAATCCCCCAGTGATGCAAAGGCGCGCTACCGGACGCAGTTAGAAACGTTTAAACCGCGCCCGACGTTCGTCATCGACTCCGGCAACGGAATTCAACTGCTGTGGCGGTTGGCTGTGCGGATCGTTCTCGGCGAGCCGGTGCCGGGCCCCCAAGGGAAGTCAAGCTACTCACCCAAGGAGCAAGCGAAAATCGACGATGCCGAAGCGCTCAATGCAGCCGTCATGGTGAAGCTCAACGCCAAGGCGGGCACACAAAATATCGATCGGATTTTAAGGCTCCCGGGCACGACCAACCTGCCAAACGCTAAGAAACGCCGCGGGGGGCGGACGGTTTGCCAAGCCAAGCTCATCGAATTCAACGATGTGGCCTATTCCCTTGAGGCCTTCTCGCCTTTGGTGGAGCAAGGGTGGTCGGATCGCAACAAGGCGAAGCAGGAGACCCGGCACGGGGGAGGCCCGAGCATCCACTACATCAAGAGTTTGCCGCAAGCCGATGTCGCCTTGCTGCCAATCTCAGACAAGATGAAGGCCCTGATCCCGACCGACGGTGGCGACTACGGCAAGGACGGCGACCGTTCCGCCGCGCTTATGGCCGTGCTTACAGCGATGGCAGCCAGTAACTGTACTGACGAGCAAATGTACGCCGTTATGTGGCATGAGCCGATCGGGCAGCACGCACGTGAGCAGTCCAACCTCGGAAGGTACTTCCAGCGCCAGGTCGATCGAGCGCGCGAGTTCGCGGCACGCCCTGATGCGACGAAGCAGTTCGGAGTCACCGAAGATGATCCGAATATCGCCGAACTGAATCGGGATTACGCTCTGGTGTTAGTTGGCGGGAGGAGCGCGATCCTGCGGGAAACCGATCAAGAACCGGGCGGATACACGCTGCTGTCGCATTCAGCCTTCGATAATTGGTTCGCCAATCGCTATGTCGCTCCCAATAAAAAGCGGATGGCATTGTCGAAGTATTGGATGTCGCATCCGGATCGCCGTAATTATGAAGGGCTGGTGTTTGCGCCCGGGCGCGACGAACCTGGTTACTATAATCTCTGGCGCGGGTTTGCAGTCGCTCCGTGTCCTGGAGACTGCTCGAAATTTCTCGGCCATATTTTGGATAACGTCTGCCAAGGCAATCAGGAATTATTTGAGTGGTTGACGGGCTGGTTTGCCCAGTTGGTGCAGCAGCCAGAGGTGAAGCTAGGAACCGCGGTAGTACTTCGCGGAAAGGAGGGCACCGGAAAAAGCATTGTTGGTAAGGCATTCGGCTCGCTGCTCGGGCCGCACTACGTCCCGGTCGCGAAGCCAGAACTAGTGACCGGGCGTTTCAATGGACATTTGAGCAATTGCCTCTTGCTTCAGGCGGAGGAAGCGTTTTGGGCCGGTGATCGCGCAGCGGCGGGCGCATTAAAGGACCTGATCACGAACGACCTTCTCGTCGTTGAGTTCAAGGGGCTTGAGGCGATCCGCATGCGGAATTACGTGCGACTGTTCGCCACCTCGAATGAGGACTGGGTCGTACCGGCCGGGCTCACGGCTCGTCGGTTTGCCGTTTTTGATGTCGGCGAGGCAAACCTGGGCGACAAGGCGTACTTTAAAGCCATTGCCGACGAGCTAGATAACGGCGGTCGCGCAGCGTTGCTGTATCATGTGCTCAACTTTGATCTGTCTAAGGTCAATCTGCGGTCCGTTCCGAAGACAAAGGCGCTGCTCGAGCAGAAGCTGCACTCGCTCGACGGAGAACAAGGATGGTGGCTCGGTGTGCTGATGCGCGGCGAGCTGCCTGGCGCTCTGAACGAGCCCAGATGCTGCCCGACGCAGACGGTCTTCAACCACTACCTTGAGCAGACTGACCGAGCGGGCATCAGGCGAAGAAGAATCGAGACTCTGATTGGCACATTCCTCAAGAAATACGTGCCCGGCCTGCGCCGGAGCGAGAGGCGCGGCATCGGCCCGATCTATGAGTTCCCACCGCTTTTGGAATGCCGAGCCGCATTCGAGCGGCTAATCCAGCAGGAGATTGACTGGCCGGAGCAAGACGATTGGCGGCGTTTTGACACGGCTGGCGCATAGGGGCCGTCGACACCTCCGGCACCTTCACTGAGAAGGTATCGACGCAGAAACCCTTGCGGCACAAGGAGGAGAGTCTTGGCCTGCCTGGGGCCTCCAGCCTTAGAGAATTTTGTGACGAGTTGATCCCAATCAGTATCGTAGGTGCCGTAGGTGCCGACAGCTGCGGCAGGACAAGGATTTCTATCCCCACCTGGGCTCAAGACGGTAGGAGGTGGCCGGTTCGGGGCGGTCGGTCACCGTGCCACAGGGCTCTGCGCCCCACCGACTATTGCCCTTTATTGGCTAGGTCCTTTGTCAAATGACAAATTGCACTGATCACAGACTTGCGATCGAAGGTTAGCGCGAGCAGGCATGGCGAGCAGGCATGCGCTTAATTCGCGCGCGCGCTCGCGAGGTTTTTTCGAGCGGGACAAATATTCCGCGTGTTTCGCCATCTTCGCGAAATCGTACCACTGCGACATTAACTCCATGGGATAGAGCGTCGACGCATTCTGATTCGTTTACCACCGATCTGGACAACGTTAGATTCTTGGGTGAACAGTCGCCCTACCGCGTGGTTACTGGAGGCTATTGGCGAATTGGGTACCCTGGCGATTGGGACCGCCGGTTGGCGTGCAACTCTCATTGGGGCGCCTCTGACCGGGTAGCGATGTGCGGCGTTGGAGCCGCTCTTATGCGAAAATTGTAAGTTATGAATAACTTTGCTAGCTTTGATCCGACAATGGAATTATTATGCAAAGGTCGCTTTCAAAAACGGATGCTTGCCATGGCGGTTTACGGCTACGCGCGGGTCTCGACTAGGGACCAAACCTTGGCTTCGCAGGAGGCTCAGTTACGGGCCGCCGCCTGCACGAAAATCTATGCTGAGAAGGTCAGCGGCGCTTGGGGCGACCGGCCCCAGCTTGCCAAGCTGCTCAAGCGGCTCGATCAGGGCGATGTGCTGATCGTGACGCGGCTTGACCGGCTGGCGCGCTCGACGCGGGACCTGCTCAACGTGCTCGCCGCGGTCGGCAAGGCTGGCGCGGGCTTCAAATCTCTAGGCGACGCCTGGGCCAACACGACGACTCCGCACGGCCGCCTCATGCTGACGGTGCTTGGGGGGCTCGCCGAGTTCGAGCGCGAGCTAATCATCGTCCGCACAGGAGAGGGCCGAACACGAGCGAAGGCCCGCGGCGTGAAATTCGGGCGACCGGCAGCTCTGACGCCGCATCAACGGCGGGAAGCCATGCAGAGGCTTGCTAATGGCGAAGCGCAAGCTGATGTGGCTCGGAGCTT
>DATFQX010000050.1:0-2320 GCA_035263865.1 Xanthobacteraceae bacterium | reverse complement strand
CCAATATGCCCGCTCGCATCGTCGACGAGCGCCACGTCCGTGAAAGTCCCGCCGATATCGACCCCGATCCGCCAGGCCATGCCGCGTTTGCCCCTTTGGGTGGAGGATTTATTGTAGACTGGCCGTTCGATATTGCTGAGGGACTTTCATCGATTTGGACGGCATCTTCAGGCAGGCCAGGAACAACCGGTTGCGCTCATGACTCATATCCTCCACCGCCAGACCGGTCATTCCTACCCCGTTGCCGCGAGCGGCCAGGGCGTCACCATCCGCGACGCCGCGGGCAAGGACTACATCGACGCCTCGAGCGGCGCGGCGGTGTCCTGTCTCGGTCATTCGCATCCGGATGTGTTGGCAGCAATGCGCGAGCAGCTCGACAGGCTAGCATATGCGCATACGAGCTTTTTCACGACGGAGGTTGCGGAGGCATTGGCCGACGATCTCGTCGCTCACGCCCCGCACGGCGTCGGCCACGTCTTTTTCGTCAGCGGCGGCTCCGAGGCGATCGAGGCCGCGCTCAAACTCGCGCGCCAATATTTCGTCGAACGCGGCGAGCCGCAGCGGCGATACATCATTGCGCGACGCCAAAGCTATCACGGCATCACGCTCGGTGCGCTCGCGATCGGAGGCCGAGAGTGGCAGCGCAAGCAATTCGCTCCGCTTCTGATCGAAACGCATCACGTGTCGCCGGTTTACGAATATCGCGAGCGCCGCGCGGACGAGAGCCCGCAAGCCTACGGCGAGCGGCTGGCGCAAGAGCTCGAACTCAAGATCGAGGAGCTCGGCGGCGAGAACGTCATCGCCTTTGTCGCCGAGACGGTCGTTGGCGCCACCTTGGGCGCGGTCCCCGCGGTGCCGGGGTATTTTAAGCGCGTGCGCGACATCTGCCACCGCCACGGCGTGCTGCTCATTCTCGACGAGGTGATGTGTGGCATGGGCCGCACGGGCACGCTGCATGCCTGCGAGCAGGACGGGGTGAGCCCGGATCTGATGGCGCTCGCGAAGGGCCTCGGTGGCGGCTACGCGCCGATCGGCGCCCTCATGATGCAGAAGGAAATTTTCGACACCATCGCCGAGGGCTCGGGCGCGTTCCAGCACAGTCACACCTATATGGGTCACCCGCTCGCCTGCGCCGCGGCCTTGGCGGTCCAGCGGGTGATCCGCCGTGACAAACTGCTGGCCAACGTGCGCGCGCAGGGGGCACACCTCGCGCGCCGGCTCAAGGAACGGTTCGGCAATCATCCCTTCGTCGGCGACGTGCGCGGACGCGGCCTGTTCCAGGGGGTCGAGCTCGTCGCCGATCGCGGCACCAAGGAACCATTCGACTCGAAACTGAAGATGCACGCGCGCGTCAAGCGCGAAGCGATGGCGCGCGGGCTGATGGTCTATCCCATGGGCGGCACGGCGGACGGGGTGCGCGGCGATCACATCTTGATTGCGCCGCCGTTCATCATCGATGCTGGCGCCATCGACGCGATCGTGGAACGTCTCGGCGAGGCAATCGACGCGGCGACGGCCCGAACGCAATGAGCCGTTGGTCGCAAAACATGCGCGACCAACGGTAGAGGAGGAGCGTCATGAAGACTGCAATCGGGATCATCGTAACGGCTACTTTGCTGGCCGGCGTGACACCGGCCAGGGCGCAAAACCTGGAAGGCACGCTGAAAAAGGTGAAGGAGACCGGCACCATCACCATCGGTCACCGCGACAGCTCGATCCCGTTGTCATACCTTGACGACAAGTTGCAGCCGATCGGCTTCTCGATCGAGCTGTGCAAGCACGTCGTGGAGGCGGTGAAGGCGAAACTCGCCATGCCGAACCTGAGCGTCAAGTACAATCCGGTGACGTCGGCCACCCGCCTCCCCCTCGTCGCCAACGGCACGGTCGATATCGAATGCGGCTCGACGGCCAATATGACGAGCCGACAGGCGCAGGTCGGTTTTTCCTACACATTCTTCGTGCCGCAATTCAAATGGATTGCGCGCACCAACACCGGCATCAAGAGCGCCGACGATTTGCGCGGCAAAACCGTCGCCGTCACGGCCGGCACCAACACCGCGCTGTTCGTCAACAAGATGAACAATGAAGGCAAGCTCGGCATGACCATCATGCAAGGCAAGGATCACGCCGAGTCCTTCCTGCTGGTCGAGACCGGCCGCGCCAGCGCGTGGATGGAAGACGACATTTTGATCGCGGGCTTCCGGGCGAATGCGAAAAATCCCGCCGACTTCAAGCTGCTCGACCAGTCTTATCCGTCCGATCCTTATGCGCTGATGATTCGAAAGGACGATCGGCAATTCAAGGCATTGGTGGATGAAAC
>DATFQX010000049.1:0-3026 GCA_035263865.1 Xanthobacteraceae bacterium | reverse complement strand
CCGCACAGGAGAGGGCCGAACACGAGCGAAGGCCCGCGGCGTGAAATTCGGGCGACCGGCAGCTCTGACGCCGCATCAACGGCGGGAAGCCATGCAGAGGCTTGCTAATGGCGAAGCGCAAGCTGATGTGGCTCGGAGCTTCAACGTATCGCAGGCAACGATCAGCCGATTGGCAGCGCCCAGCCCTTTCGAGGCAAGCGTGGTCGCCGCGTGAGGAAGCGCCACGGATGAAAGAACCGAAGGTCCCCCCGGGGCCCCCCCTGTAGCCAGGCCAGCGCCAAGCTGAGGAGTCCCGTAAACGCATCTTTTGGAAAAATCGCTGAAGGTCACGCTTCGGGTTCAGCCACGGGCATACTGCTTAGAAATCCGTGCCGCGGCGACTTGCGTTCGGCTGGGCAGCCACCCCGCCTTGAGTTGGCACTTATCGTCGGGGCTTGGCAGACTACCCGCTGACTGATCCCCGCCAATTCGATATCCTGCAGTGCGGCCCCGCTCCTCGTGGGGAATTGCATGCAATTCGATCATAACCGGCGCGCGTTCATCGCGCTGCTCGGCGGCGCGGCGGCCGCTTGGCCGCTCTCGGCGCGTGCGCAGCAGACGATGCCGGTTATCGGATTCCTCAACAGCGGCTCGGCCGGATCCAGGGGCGAGCAGTTCGCTGCATTCGATCGCGGCATGGGGGAGGCCGGTTACGTCGATGGTCAAAATGTCACGATCGAGTATCGTTGGGCCAACGATGATTACGGTCGGCTGCATGCGCTAGCCGCCGAGCTCGTCCGCCTTCCGGTGGAAGTCCTCGTCGCAGGCGGCGGTCCCGTTTCCGCGCTGGCGGCAAAAGCGGCAACCAAGACCATACCGATCGTTTTCACTATCGCCGCCGATCCAGTCAAGAGCGGTCTGGTCTCCAGTTTCCACCGGCCGGGCGGAAACATAACCGGCACCGGCGGGCTTACCTCCGAGCTCGACGCCAAACGGCTGGAGCTGCTGCACCGCCTTTTGCCGAAAGCCAGCGTGATCGGCGTGCTAGTCAACCCGAACCGTCCCGCGTTCGAGGACGAGTTGAGAGAATTGCAAGCCAAGGCCGGCGACATGAAGCTGAAACTTGTCGTCCAAAAGGCCGGTGCTGAGGGCGAGATCGACGCTGCAATCGAGGCGCTCACCCGTCAGAAGGTCGGCGCACTGCTGATCACAGCTGACCCGTTCTTCAACAGCCGGCGCGCGCAAGTGATCGCGGTCGTGACACGCTATGCTATTCCAGCCATCTACCAATGGCGCGAATTCGCGGCAGCCGGTGGCCTGATGAGCTATGGACCGAGCATTGTAGCCGCCTATCACCAGGCCGGCGTCTACGTGGGCCGCATTCTCAAGGGCGCCAAGCTCTCCGACCTGCCGGTCGTCCGGCCCACCAGATTCCAGCTGGTCATCAATCTCAAGACCGCGAAGACACTCGGTATCGAGGTGCCACCAACGCTGCTCGCCCGCGCCGACGAGGTGATCGAATGAGACGGCGCGCGTTCATCACGCTGCTCGGCGCGGCAGCGACATGGCCGCTCGCGGCGCGCGCGCAACAGCCGGCAATGCCGGTGGTTGCTTTCGTTAGCGGCAGGTCGGCAGATGCCTCCACGCGCTACACGGCAGCATTCCGCAAAGGTCTCAATGAGACTGGCTACGTCGAAGGTAAGAACGTGGTGGTCGAGTACAACTGGTTGGAGGGGCATTATGACCGTTTACCGGCGCTACTGACCGATTTGGTCGGCCGTCGAGTGGCAGTGATCACAACACCGGGCAGTACACCGGGTGCGATCGCGGCTAAAGCAGCCACTTCAACAATTCCGATCGTCTTCAGTGTTGCCCAAGACCCAGTCAAGCTTGGTCTAGTCAGTAGCCTGGCCCACCCTGGAGGAAACGCCACTGGTATTAATTTCTTCGCGCAGGAAGTGGCGGGCAAGCGACTGGCGCTCCTGCACGACTTGGTCCCAAAGGCGGTTAGTGTCGCGGTGCTCATCAATCCAGCCAATGCTTCGAGCGCCGAATACAATTTGGGGCAAGTGCAGCAAACCGCTCCTAGCCTCGGACTGAAAGTCCAGCAAGTCCTCAAAGCCAGTACTGTCGCCGATATCGATGAAGTCTTTGTCACCCTTGAGCGCGAGCGACCCGATACTCTCTTCGTTGCGGGTGATGGATTCTTCGATTCCCGCGCAGGACAGATTGCCGCGCTCGCCGCACAAGCGAAGATACCTGCTGCCTATCAGCAGCGCGAGAATGTTGAGGCCGGGGGATTAATGAGTTACGGAACCGACTTCGCGGACATGTATCGTCAGGTTGGCATCTATGCTGGAAGCATCCTCAAGGGCGCAAAGCCAATCGACATGCCAGTGCAGCAAGCGACTAAGTTCGAGTTCGTCATAAACCTTAAGACCGCCAAGGCGCTCGGCCTCCAAATTCCAGACAAGCTGCTGGCCCTCACCGACGAGGTGATCGAATGAAACGGCGCGAGTTCATCACGCTGCTCGGCGGCGCGGCCGGGGGCCGTGTTCCGAAGGATCGGCTCGTCCTACTCCGGGTAGGTGGCCAGCATTCCGGCCATCGACAAGATGAATCCTAGAGCCAACCAGAGGAGATCAGGGTTAATCACAGAGAGCATGCGCGCTACACGTTCGTTGGAGCCGTTGGGTTAGGTCGCGTCCGAGTTCTCTTTCCCACGGCCCCGTCCCAGCGCCGTCTTTTTCCAGGCCATTGTCCGGCCAAGTTGTTAAAAAGCGGTAGGGAGTCGCTTGCATTGCAGTTTTGTTGCGGGTTCGGTTAATAGCCAGACATGCGCGTTTTGCCCGCCGCCCGTGGCTCGGCTGCGCCCGCGGTCCTGCATCATCGACGGCGAGGCGGTTGCCTGCGAGGGCAATGGCATGCCGAGCTTCGACCGCATCCGCTATCGGAGGCACGACGCCAGCGTCTTCCTCTACGCCTTCGACCTGATTGAGTTGAACGGCGACGATCTGCGACGTGAGCCGCTCGATACAAGGAAGGCC
>DATFQX010000048.1:0-10675 GCA_035263865.1 Xanthobacteraceae bacterium | reverse complement strand
AACCTGAAAAACATGCTTGGCTAGATCCAGTCCGATCGTCGTAACCTCTCATGGATGGCTCCCTGTTCCTGGTGATTCGACAGAACACCAGCTTGGCACGTCGATGCCGAAAGGGGGCCATCCACCCCATCACTCGAATTTGCTTGCCTCGCCGAAACCACACGTCGGATGCGCCGTCGGATTCTTGAGGGATTCCGGGCCGAACACGGGGACAAGGGTATTGCCACACTCGGACGCGCACATGTCCAGCGGATGGTGAGTGCCAAGGCTGCGACACCGGGGACTGCCCTGAACTTCCTAGTCGCTCTGCGCGCTCTCATGCGCCACGCGGTCACAGTGGGATTGCGGGTCGATGACCCGACAGCGGGCGTGCGCGGTCCCAAGTTCCGATCCAGCGGCTTCTACGCCTGGACTGAGGACGACATCTCGACGTTCGAGAGAAAGTACCCGGTAGGTAGCCGGGCGCGACTCGCGCTTGCCCTGCTGCTGTACACGGCGCAGCGGCGTGCCGACGTGATCCAGATGGGCCGCCAGCATGTCCGCGACGGCCTGATACACGTTCGCCAGAGCAAGACCGGCACAACCCTAGCAATTCCCATCCACCCGGAATTGCGGGCGGTGCTCGACGCGACTCGGGCCGAGCATCTGACCTTTCTGACTATGGCCGGGGGTAAGCCATTCCACCCGGACAGCTTCACCCACTGGTTCAAGCGCAAGTGTCGGGGGGGCTGGACTGCCGGCTCGCGCCTCCGTGCATGGGCTACGGAAGGCCGCCTGTAGAAGCTCGCCGACCTGGGATGCAGCGCGCCCGTGATCGCTAGCATCAGCGGCCATTCGACCTTGCGCGAGGTATCACGCTACACGGCGGCTGCCGACCAGGTTCGGTTGGCCCGGCAGGGGATCGAGGCCCTAACGCGAACAAAAACTGTCAAACCGGCATAGTGGTTTGACAATTTCTTGGCTAACCCTTTGAAATACCAGCGCCGGACATCCCCCACCACAGTTGGGGCAAAACTCTCTTCCGGTAGGATTAATCACCGGTTACGGCAAGTATCGATCACGCTCCCGGCAGCACCAGCTCTGCGCGCAGGCCGCCAATCGGGGCGGTGCCCAGGGTGAGGCCGCCTCCATAAAGGTTGGCGAGATCCACGACGATCGAGAGCCCGAGTCCGGACCCCGGCTTCGTCTCGTCGAGACGGCGCCCGCGACGGGCCACCTGCTCGCGTTGCTGCGGCGAAAGCCCCGGGCCATCATCGTCGACCACGATTCGCAGGGTGCGGCGATCATCTCTTGGATCAGGCCTTTCCGAAAAAACTTCGATCGCGACCCGGGACTGCGCCCACTTGCAGGCATTGTCGACGAGATTACCGACCATTTCCTCGAGATCCTGCTGCTCGCCACGGAAGCGGGCGTTCTCGGGCGCGTCGACGTCCACGGCAATACCACGGTCGTGGTGGATCTTTTCCATCGTACGGGCGAGCGCCGTTGCTACGGGACGCACCTCGGTCAGAGTACCAATTGCCGCAACGCGCGCCGCGAGCCGGGCACGTTCGAGATGCCGCGCGACCTGATCGCGCATGATTTCTGTCTGCTCGCGCACCTTCACCGCAAGCGCATCATGGCCGTGGCTCGCGGCCTCGTTCATCATGACTGAGATCGGTGTCTTCAAGGCGTGTGCGAGGTTGCCAACGTGCGTGCGTGCACGTGCGACAATCTCTCGATTCGCATCGATAAGTGCATTCGTTTCGCCTGCGAGAGGTGCGATCTCGACCGGGAACTCGCCTTCGAGCCGCTCCACTGTGCCCGAGCGAATGGCGGCAAGGCCTTCGGAAATACGTTTGAGGGGCGCCAGGCCGAAGCGCACCTGGAAGGTCGTGGTCAGCAGCAATACGACCGCCAGAACGCCAAACGTGGCGACAAGTGCACTGTCGAAGCTGTGTATCTCCTCGTTGATCTCCGAAGCATCGCCCGCGACGGCGACGAGATAACGTCCCTCATCCCCGAGATCGATGGTGCGCTCAACGATGCGCAACTGCTGGCCTTCGGGCCCTTCTGCATAACCCTGCCGCGCGCCACCCGCGGGCGATGAAGGGCCAGCATCCGCAATGTGCGGCAACGTCGCGTCCCACAAGGAACGGGACGAACGTACGTCGCGTGTGGACCCGTCAAGCCGCGTCACTTGCCAGTACCAGCCCGAGAGCGGCAGATCGAATAGCGGCTCGCCAATCGATTGCGGAAATTTGCCGGCATTCTCTTCCGGCGTTGCCACGTCGGCGACGAGACTGCGCAGATAGACGCCCAGCCTACGATCAAATGCACGCTCCACGGCCGAGCGATAGATCGACGAGAGTACGATTCCGGTGACGACCAGAATCACCACGGTCCAAGTGGTCGCCGAGAAGAACAGCCGCAGCGCGAGCGAATTAAGCCGCATTGCTCGGGGGAGCGAGCAGATAGCCAAGCCCGCGCACGGTCTGGATGACATCAACGCCGAGTTTTTTGCGGACACGGCCGACGAATACTTCGATCGTGTTCGAATCACGATCGAAGTCCTGGTCATATAGGTGCTCGACCAGCTCGCTGCGCGAGACCACCCGGCCGGCATGATGCATGAGGTAGGCGAGCAGGCGATATTCGTGCGAGGTGAGCCTGACCGGATTGCCGTTGACCGTCACACGACCTGTGCGGGTATCAAGCCGCACGGCGCCGCAATTGAGCTCACTCTTGGCGTGCCCAGCCGAACGCCGCAACAGTGCGCGGATGCGCGCCAGAACCTCCTCGAGATGAAACGGCTTTGCGACGTAGTCGTCAGCGCCTGCATCGAAGCCCTGAACCTTGTCGCTCCAGCGGTCGCGGGCAGTGAGAATGAGGACCGGCATGGCTCGGCCGGCGCGCCGCCAAGCCTCAAGCACTGAGATGCCGTCCATCTTAGGCAGCCCGATGTCGAGGATGACCGCGTCATACGGTTCGCTTTCGCCGAGATAGTGGCCCTCTTCGCCATCGAAGGCGCGGTCGACCACGTAGCCTGCGTCAGTAAGCGCGGTCGCAAGCTGCCGGTTGAGGTCGGGATCATCCTCGATGACGAGGAGACGCAAGGCCAATGCTCCCACCGATGCGCCACGCCGGGCCAACGAAGCGGAATCGGCGTCGCAGCCGTTACTTTGCCACTAGATAATGGTGCCGGGAAGATAAGGAAGGCCAGCGCTCAGCGTGCAGCCGCAGCCGGTTTTGGGCGAAGTGGCCGCCCATGCATTCGGCCCGCATCGACCTCATCTTGCTGCGTCAGAATGCTAAGCGCGAGGTTCTGCGGCCGGAACGGGAACCACTTTTGCTGACTCCGTTCCGAACGTGCTAGCACTATGGCCGACCAGCAGGGGCATTCGCCGTGAGCGATGATTTCATCCTTCAAACTGAGAACCTCACGAAGGAATTTGCAGGCTTCATTGCCGTCAACAGCGTCAACTTGCAGGTTGCGCGCGGCACGATTCACGCACTGATCGGACCCAACGGTGCGGGCAAGACGACGTGCTTTAACCTTTTGACCAAGTTCATGAGCCCGAGCCGGGGACGCATCCTCTACAAGGGACGCGACATCACGTCGCTTGCTCCCGCCGCAGTGGCACAGCTTGGGCTCGTCCGGTCGTTCCAAATCTCGGCCGTTTTCCCGCATCTAACGGTGCTCGAAAATGTGCGGGTGGCGCTGCAGCGACGACGCGGATCCTCGTTCGATTTCTGGCGGTCGAAGCGCGTGCTCGATGTATTCAACGAACGGGCGATGGCCCTCATTGCCGACGTCGGACTCTCCTCATTCGCTCATTGGACGGCGGTGGAATTGCCATACGGCCGCAAGCGTGCCCTGGAGATCGCTACTACCTTGGCGCTTGAGCCGGAAATGCTATTGCTGGACGAACCAATGGCGGGGATGGGCCACGAAGACATCGAGCGTATCAGCGCACTCATCAAGTCTGTCGCCGCCGAACGCACGGTGCTGATGGTCGAACACAATCTCAGCGTGGTCGCCAACCTTTCGAACCGGATCACGGTGCTCACGCGCGGTCGAGTGCTGGCGGAAGGCGATTACAAGGCGGTTTCCGCCGACCCGCTCGTACGCGAGGCATATCTCGGAGTTGGTCATGCTTAGTCCAAACGGCGCGCCTTTGCTGGCGGTTGACGGACTGCAGGCCTGGTACGGCGAATCGCATGTGCTCCATGGTGCCACGTTCGATGTGTTCGCGGGCGAGGTGGTGACGCTGCTCGGACGTAACGGTGCGGGCAAAACCACCACGCTGAAATCGGTCATGGGGATCGTCGGTCAGCGCACAGGGTCGGTACGCTACGAGGGTAAAGAACTCGTCGGCCTGACCAGCGACCGGATTGCGCGGCTTGGCATTGCGCTGTGTCCCGAGGAGCGCGGCATTTTTGCCAGCTTGAGCGTCGAGGAAAACCTTTTGCTTCCTCCGAGGGTCCGTACTGGCGGGCTCGAACTGCACCGAATTTTCGAGTTGTTTCCCAATCTCGAGGCCCGCCTGTCGAGCCAAGGCACAAAGCTGTCCGGCGGTGAACAGCAGATGCTCGCCATCGGCCGTATCCTACGCACCGGCGCCCGGCTTCTGCTGCTCGATGAGCCGACCGAGGGCCTTGCGCCGGTCATCATCGAGCAGATCGGAAAGACGATCGGCCTGCTCAAGCAACAGGGTTTCACCATTCTGCTCGTCGAGCAGAATTTTCGTTTCGCCTCGACGGTTGCGGATCGTTATTACGTCATGGAGAATGGCCGCATCATCGACCGGTTCGCCAATGCCGAACTCGAGGCCAATCTCGACAAGCTGCACGAGTATCTCGGCGTGTGAAGCGGAATGCCAGGATGCCAAGTCATCAACAGGAGGAAGCCATATGAAACGGCTGATTACTCTGGCCGCGCTCGCCATCGTATTCGGGTGCGGTTCTGCCCAAGCGCAATATACGGACGGAATAATCAAGATCGGCGTGATGAACGATATGTCCGGGACCTATTCCGATCTGAGCGGGCAGGGCTCGGTCATCGCAGCACGGATGGCGGTCGAGGATTTTGGCGCCGCTGCCAAAGGCATGAAGGTCGAAATCGTCGGCGCCGACCATCAGAACAAACCGGACGTTGGCTCCAACGTCGTGCGGACCTGGATTGACGTCGATAAGGTGGACGTCATTGTCGACGTGCCGACCTCCTCGGTGGCGCTCGCAGTGAACGAAATCGTACGCGACAAGAACAAAGTATTTCTCGTCTCGGGCGCGGCGGCCTCGGACCTGACCGGCGCGAAATGCACGCCCAACACGATCCACTGGACCTACGACACCTGGGCGCTCGCCAACGGCACCGGAAAAGCGATTGTTAAGACCGGCGGGGACACGTGGTTTTTCCTTACCGCCGACTATGCATTCGGCCGCGCGCTCGAACGTGACACCGCGGCGGTGGTCGAGAAGAATGGTGGAAAGGTGCTCGGAAAAGTGCGCCACCCCTTCCCTGGTACCGACTTCTCTTCCTTCCTGCTGCAGGCGCAGGCCTCGAAAGCCAAAATCATCGGGCTCGCCAATGCCGGGGCCGACACGATCAACTCGATCAAGCAGGCATCGGAGTTCGGCATCACCCAGGGGGGCCAGAACCTGGCGGCTTTGCTAGCATTCATTACCGACGTGCACGCGCTCGGCTTGCAGACCGCTCAAGGCCTGATCATGACCGAAGCATGGTATTGGGATCTCAACGACGCCAACCGGGAATTCGCAAAGAAATTCGCGCCTCAGGACAAGGGCGTGCATCCGACGATGGTCCATGCCGGCGTGTACTCGGCAGTCACGCACTATCTCAAAGCAGTTGAAGCGCTCAAGAGCGATGCCGACGGCAAGGCGGTCGCCGCGAAAATGAAGGAGATGCCGACCGACGATAAGCTCTTCGGCAAGGGCGTCGTGCGAGCCGACGGGCGAAAAATCCATCCGATGTATCTCTTCGAGGTCAAGAAACCGGCGGAGTCGAAGGCTCCCTGGGATTATTACAAACTGCGCGCCACGATCCCGGCGGACGAGGCTTTTCGCCCCCTGGCCGAAGGCGGCTGCCCGTTGGTGAAAAGCTGACACGCCGATGCGGCGAGGTCGGGGGAACGGAATACTTCCGTTCCCTGCTAGCGAGACGTGATCAGTCATGTTCGAACTGCTCGGCATCAGCTCGCAGGCCCTGTTCGGCCAACTGCTCATCGGGTTGATCAACGGCTCGTTCTACGCCCTGCTCAGCCTGGGGCTTGCCGTCATCTTCGGCATGCTCAACATCATCAACTTCACCCACGGCGCCCAGTACATGCTGGGCGCCTTCACCGCGTACTTTCTCCTGCAATACGCTGGACTGGGTTACTGGTGGGCGATTGTCCTTGCGCCCGTCGTCGTCGGACTAAGCGGTATCATCGTCGAGCGGCTGTTTCTGCAATGGCTCTATAAACTCGACCACCTCTACGGGCTGCTGCTCACCTTCGGTCTCGCGCTCATCTTCGAAGGGACTTTTCGGAATTTTTTCGGGTCTTCAGGCCTCCCCTATTCCGTCCCGTCGGCGCTGCAAGGCGGGCAGAATCTGGGATTCATGTTTTTGCCGAACTACCGCGCCTGGGTGGTGGTGTTTTCACTTGCCGTATGTCTTACGACTTGGTTCGTCATCGAGCGCACGAAGCTCGGTTCATATCTGCGCGCCGCGACCGAAAATCCGACCCTCGTGCGCGCTTTCGGCATCAACGTGCCGCGCATGATCACGCTCACCTACGGCTTTGGCGTTGCGCTCGCCGCGCTCGCGGGCGTGATGGCTGCGCCGGTCTACAACGTAAGTCCGCAAATGGGCGCGAACCTCATAATCGTCGTGTTCGCGGTGGTTGTGATCGGCGGCATGGGTTCGATTATGGGCGCGATCCTGACGGGATTCGGCTTGGGCCTGATCGAGGGGCTCACGAAAGTGTTCTTTCCGGAAGCATCCAACACCGTGATCTTCATCATCATGGCAATCGTCCTGTTGATCCGGCCAGCGGGACTGTTCGGAAGAGGCGCGTAGCGTGCAGCGCGTCGCGGAGCTCAACAAAGAACACGCGGTGCGCGCGTACGGCGAGGTCATCGCATTCGCCGCGATGGCCTGCCTACTCATTATCGCGCCGGCCTTCGCCTACCCCGTGTTCCTGATGAAGGCGCTGTGCTTCGCTCTGTTCGCATGCGCCTTCAATCTGCTGATCGGCTACGTCGGGCTGCTTTCTTTCGGTCATGCGCTGTTCTTCGGCTGGGCGAGCTATATCAGCGCACATGCGGCAAAGGTCTGGGGGCTTCCGCCGGAGCTCGCGATCCTATCGGGAGCGGTGGCTGCCGCCGGGCTCGGCGCGATCGTCGGGTCGCTCGCGATCCGTCGCCAAGGGATCTATTTTGCCATGATCACGCTCGCCCTGGCGCAGATGATGTACTTTTTTGCCGTGCAAGCGCCATTCACTCATGGCGAAGACGGCATCCAGGCGGTGCCGCGCGGAAAGCTATTCGGAATTGTCGATCTCGCCAACCAAACCAACATGTACATTACCGTGTTGGTCATCTTCCTCGGCTGCTTCCTGCTAATCTATCGCATCATCAATTCGCCGTTCGGCGAAGTCCTCAAGGCGATACGCGAGAACGAACCGCGCGCGATTTCGCTCGGTTACAGGAGCGAGCGCTACAAGCTTGTTGCTTTCGTGCTGTCAGCCACGTTCGCGGGAGTGGCAGGGGCGACGAAGGCGCTCGTTTTTCAGCTCGCCTCTTTGACCGACGTCGATTGGCCCATGTCCGGCGAAGTCATCCTCATGACCTTGGTCGGCGGACTCGGCACCTTGTTCGGGCCGGTGGCGGGCGCCTTCTTCATGGTCACGCTGGAGAACTACCTGACCACGATCGGGCAATGGGTGTTCGTCGTGCAGGGCTCAATCTTCGTCGTCTGCGTGCTCCTGTTCCGTCGCGGAATTGTCGGCGAGCTCGGCCAGCTCCTGCGCGTCAAGCTCTGAAAGTTCCGAAAAAGCCGCGGTTGCGTCGTTGCACGCGCCTTGCTACTCGTCAGCCATCAACCAAGCGGCAGGCAACCACCTGCGCCGTGCCGGCTTGCAACAAAAGCTGATCACCCTGCTCCCGACGCAGTCGCGTATCGGCCGGCAGAGCGAATGGCGCTCGTCAATTTCCCTCTCGGCATCACATCGCCACCAGCGCAGAAGCGGCCAACCCTCACGATTGATTGCGATCGAGCTCGCTAGGCGCGCGAGAGATAGCGCTGCGGATCGGCCAGAATCACGTCTCGTACGGCCTCGTGATATTTGATGTAGCCGGTGCAACGGCACAGGTGGCCGTCGAGCGCCTCGGCGATGGTTTTCTCGAGATCCGCTCGCGCTACCGGCTTCTTCGCCAGACGTTCCAGCAGGACCTGACCCTCGTTCAGAAAACCTGGAGTGCAATAGCCACATTGGAACGCAAAATGCTCGATGAAAGCTTTTTGAAGAATAGAAAGTTCGCCATTCTTCGCATGACCTTCGACCGTGCGGATGGCTTTGCCATTGAACGTAACCGCCGCAACAACGCAGGTAGGGCTGGTGTAGCTCGTCCCGTCCGGATTATCGATGATGACCGCGCAGCTCAGGCACTGCGCGGCGCCGCAACCGAACTTGGTACCGGTCAGCCCGAGATACTCACGCAAGAAATCATTCATGGTCAAATCATCGCGCACGTCTCTCGGGCCGTAGACCGGACCGTTGATCGTAACGGTGAGCGTGGTCACTTGAGCGCTCCCTTGAGCATTGCTTGGGTCACCGGCAAGAATTGAAAGCGGTGACCAGTGGCATCGTAGATGGCGTTGAGCAGCGCAGGGACCACCGGGACCATATTGACTTCCGCCATGCCCTTGGGCCGTTCGTCCGGATCAACGGGCGGCAGCACCTCAACTTCGAGCCCCTGTAGGGGCAGGTCCGACCCGCGCGCAACGAGGTATTGGCCGAGGTTCCATTTCCCGTTGCCGGGTCCGTCCTCGTAAAGCGGCAGCGTCTCGATCAACGTATAGCCAACGCTCATTGCGAAGCCGCCCTGCGCCTGTCCGAGCACGACCTCGGGGACCAACGCCTGACCGCATTCCAGCACGCTGTACGCCTTTGCGATCCGCAATGCGCCGGTCGCGCGATTGATCTCGATGCGCATCACGTGCCCACACCCCGACGTGTAGCTTTGTCCGATCCGGTTGAAATTGGTGGGCGGAAACTTCACGTTGGAACGATCGATTCGAACATATTTGCCTGAGCCCCGGCGCACCGCCAGCGCATCGATGTCGGCCGTCCACGTCTGCCCTGCCAGCGCGAAGGTCGCTTGTGACCATGCCCAGCGACTGAAGCAATGCGCCATCGCCCCAGTCACGCCATTGCGCGCATGCGCCTTTGCAGCGACCGCCGGCAAAGCGAGTGGCGCCAGCCCCGGCATGACCAGCTGCCCGTCTTTCCAACGCGCTGTCTTCCATTCGCCGGCTTTTGAATCTTTCGGCGCGATACCCCACAATTCGAGCGCCGCCGGCCATTGACCGAAGCGGAAGATGATGCGCGCGGCCTCGGCCGCCGCGTGTGTGCCGACATGGGCGCCGATCGAGGCAGTGCTGGCTGTACTGATTGCAGGCACCCAGCGTGGATTGCGCGCCGCCTCGTCCTGCGTCTTCTGACTAATGGTGTAGGAGTCGCCGGAGGTCACGAGCGCCAGCGGACCGAATGTGTCCACCTGCGCGAGCGCGATTTCGTCAGCAACGCTACCAAGGTGCGCTGCGACTCGATTGGCTACCGCTGTTCCAATGCCGGTGCCCATCTCGACGTAGTCACAATGGATGGTGATCCGGCCTTCGGGATCAATCTCGACGGACCCCAGCGTACCATCGCCTCCGGAGCCGTAGTCCTTGGTCGCGCAAGCGATGCCGGTACCGACCAGAATTCCCGCCTGCTGTCCGCGTGCCTTCTGTTCAGCGCGCTCCTTCCAGATCGGATGCTGTTCCAGCTTATCCAGAATCTCCGGGGTGCGGATCGAAACGATGTAGGGGTTCCCCGCCAGAGTGCGGCCGCCGGTCGCCAGCGCGTTGCGGCGCCGGAACTCGATCGGATCAAGTGGCAGCGCCGTGCAGATCTCATCGACCAGCACTTCGAGCGCGGTCATCGTCTGCAAGGTTCCGTAGCCGCGCATCGAGCCCGCAGTCACGCCGCGCGAATGAAACGCGTACGTCGTCACATCGACTTTCGGGACGTAGTAGACGCCAAGCGCGGCGTTGGCGCTCACGCTCGCGACGGTGGCCGAATAATTGGCAAGGCCTCCGCCATCCAATGCATGGTCGGCGGCGAATCCGACCATCTTGCCGGTCGCCCGATCGACGCCGATGCGCGTGCGCATCTTGAAGGCGTGCCGCTTGATTCCCGATTGAAACTGCTCGAAGCGGTTGTTGGCGAGCCGCACGGGACGGTTGGGGAAGAACATCACCGCCAGAGCGACATAAAGTGGAAATGGCGTGTGATCGCGCCCGCCGAAACCACCGCCGCAATAGGCGAAATTGTTGTTGATGCGCGCGGGCTTAAAGGACGCCTTTGCGTTGCCGAGCAGATAGGCAACGGATTCCGCGGCCTCGTAAGGCGATTGCACGCCGACAACG
>DATFQX010000047.1:0-7391 GCA_035263865.1 Xanthobacteraceae bacterium | reverse complement strand
GGCCGCGGTGCCTTTGTTGATCCGATTACAAGTGGCACAGCGCAAGCGGACCGAGGTGGCTGGGGCGCAGCGGCGCCGGATACGCAAATAAGGTTGCTTGACCCCGTATGATGCGAGCCAACGGCTCTCGCGGAGTGCGCTTGGTCGGCCATGTCCCTCCGGTCGCGGCAGACGGAAATCTTGGCCCGCCATTTAGCGCCGGCATCACGGCGGGGGCGGTCGGAGAGGGCATTTCGGGTCCGAAATAGTGTTACAAAATATGCGTTCTTAGCGCCCGTTATTGCGCGCAGATTTTGTAACGGGCCATTGATTTCTCAGCATTTTCACCGGCCTGTCACGCCGGCGCCGTAACCAACTGCGGCCCCGGCTCCGATACGCCCACGGAATCAGCCTTCTACGGGCTCCAGGACGTGCGAGCGTTGGCGGAAGGCTAAGGTTTCAACCGGTGGCGAAGCGGGGTGGAAATTCTGTGCGGCCTGAGAGATGGGTGACACATCGTACCGGACACATGGGTTACACTTCCCGGTTTTTTGCGGAGCCGGAGGTGTGGATGCCGTGGAAAGAGAGTTCGGTGATGGAAGAACGCCTTCGCTTTGTCGCCCGGCTGCTGGATGGGGAGCCGATGACGGATGTGTGCCGGGAGTTCGGGATATCGCGTAAAACCGGCTACAAGATTTTCAACCGCTACCGGGAGCATGGTTGTGAGGCTTTCAGCGATCGCTCGCGGCGGCCAGTGCGTTATGCCAACCAGTTGCCCCAGCAGGTCGAGAGCCTGATTGTCACCCTCAAACGGGAAAAGCCGCATTGGGGCGCACGCAAGATCCGCGAGCTCCTGCTCCGGCGGCTGGCAAGCGATGTCCGGGTTCCCGCCAAAAGCACCATTCATGCCGTGCTCGATCGTCATGGCCTGGTCAAGCGCATGGGCAAAAGGCGTCCCCATGCCACCGGAACAGCGCTGTCACAGGGGACTGCGCCCAACGATCTGTGGTGCGCCGATTACAAAGGCGAGTTCCTGCTCAGCAACAGGCGCTGGTGTTATCCTCTGACCGTCACCGATCACGCCTCGCGTTTTGTGCTGCTGTGCGAAGCACTGGAAACTACCCGCGAAGACATTGCCTTCACCGCCTTTGAGCGGCTGTTTGCTGAACGCGGGCTGCCGATGGCGATGCGGTCCGACAACGGCGTTCCCTTTGCTAGCCCGAATGCCTTGTTCAACCTCTCGAAGCTTTCGGTGTGGTGGCTCCGGCTCGGCATTCAGATCGAGCGCATCAAGCCCGGCCATCCGCAGCAGAACGGACGCCACGAGCGCCTGCATCTCACTCTCAAGAAGGAGGCGACCCGACCGCCGGGCGCTAACAGCCTGCAGCAGCAAGCAAAATTCGATAACTTCGTCAGCGAATTCAACCGCGAACGCCCGCACGAAGCTTTGAACATGAAGTGCCCGGCTGAGATCTACACGCCATCCCTGCGCCCGTATCGCGGCTTACCCAACCTGACTTATCCCTTCCATGATCGCGAAATTCTCGTGACGGCCTGCGGGCGCATCTGCCTGCACCGCAAGAAGATCAACATCTCCGTGGTTCTTGCCGGTCAGACGCTTGGCCTCAAGGAGGTCGACGAGGGCATTTGGCTCATCAGCTTCATGGATTATGACCTGGGCTATGTCGACCTGGAGCAAAAGACCTTGCAACCCCTCGACAATCCTTTCGGCCCGAGGGTTGTCACCCATGTCTGAGACACGCCGCTTTGAAAGCTGCTGTAGTCTCCGCCAAGAGGCGTGGCATGAAGCGGCGCGGCCCATCATACCAAAGAAGCGAAGCTGTGTGCTGCTCGTATTTGTACATCAGACAAATCGACTGTTTGTTTGATGTAGACCAAACAAATAGACTCTTGACATCTTGTGGGAGTTGTGGTAAGTTGATAAGAGAATGACGAGCGAGGTTGAATGAAGCCGAGCTCTCCCCGAGGTTCCATCAAGCCGATGCCGGGCCCGAGAGAGCGCTTTTCCGTATTCTTGGCATGATAGCCACTTGCTTGGGCGCGCTGAGCGGTCAAGCCCCGAAGCCCGCAGGGGCAGCGCCTTTGGCGCGCGGGCTTGACGGCGAAAGCGCGCTCCGAGCCATAATGGTGAACGCCATGGACCGCTCCACGTGGAACACAACAGGAACGGGACTGTCGCGTAAATCGACTCTGGAGCAAAACACCTTGCAACCCGTCGACAACCCCGTTCGGCCCGAGGTTGTCACCCATGTCATCGGAACGTTCCGTTACCTATGTCTCCGGTCCGGACACAGCTAAGTGCTGGTCGGAGTGGCAGGATTTGAACCTGCGACCCCCTCGTCCCGAACGAGGTTCGCTACCGGGGTTTTCTTGAATTTTCAGCGTTTTTTGTCGAGTTCGTTCGCGTTTGTTCACGTTTGTTGCGGCGTTTCCGCCCGCAATCCGCCCGCCGTTCCCGGTCCCAGTCAGCGCATTCGCGGCACCGGCTAGGTGGTCCGGATGATGGTGCCCATAGACCCGATCAAACATCTTCGGTGATACCGAAGAATCCGCAAATCTCGTGTTTGAGAATGCCGCGCTGCGCCGTCCAAGTGATCGCGGTGTGCCGCAGCACATGCGGGACCACGTCGGGACCGAGCGCAGCATCACGCAGCAAGTAATGGATGAACCGTATGCCAAACGGCCCAAAATGACGGACCGGCAGTTTGCTGAAAGGTGATACCGGAAGGCGCGCGATCGAGAACGGAGCGGAGAAAGGACATCACGAGCCCAACTATGCCCGTTGCGGCTTTGGACAGTGGTCATCGCGTGGTTCCTCATAAATGTCCACCACGCCTGTGAGCGACGGCGGAGGATCTCGTTTTCGGCGACCGTTTTCCGGGCATCAAATCGCTCCAACCGGCGTGCAAACTGCGATAGTTTGCATGAATTTGGTGCTGTCTATGGCACGAGTGTTGTTGTATGAAAATACGAAGCATACTTCGCGATTGGTCGGTCATTTCATATCGTGCGGGTAAAGAGGAGATCGAGCATGTCTGTGCACACCACATTCGACCTGCTTCTGCGCGGCGGCCGCGTCATCGATCCGGCCGCGGGCGTCGACGGCCTGAAAGATGTCGCTGTCTGGAACGGCAAGATCGCCGCAGTTCAGTCCGATATTCTGCCGACAAGCGCCCGAGAAGTCGTGGACGTGACCGGCGAAATCGTTTTGCCGGGACTGATCGATACCCATGCGCATGTTTATCAATATGTGACGGGCCGCTTCGGTATGAACGCCGACATGGTGGGGGTTCAGTCCGGCGTCACGACGCTAGTCGATCAAGGCGGAGCCTCTTGCATGACATTGCCCGGGTTCCGGCACTTCATTGCGGAGAAGGCCCAGTCACGGACCTACGCCTTCCTGTCAGCCTATTTGGTGGGAGGCCTGGAAGGTCACTACTATCCCAATCTCTATAGGCCCGACTGCGTCGATCCAGATGCCACGGTGAAGGCGGCGAACGCCAACCGCGATCTTGTTCGCGGCATCAAGGCGCATGCCGAAATCGGCGGCTTTGCACGCTGGGGTATCCGCGTAATCGAAATGGCCGCCGAGATCGCGCGCCGCGCCGATCTTCCGGTCTATGTGCACTTTGGGCAGTTGTGGGGCCTGCCCCAGAGCGGCACCAATGGTGAGGATGTCGATACGATACTCGAGCGGGTGATTCCGCTGCTGCGCCCCGGCGATATTCTGGCCCATCCGTTCACGCGGCATCCCGGCGGCTTCGTCAATCGCGAGGGCGAAGTCCATCCCCTGATCCAAGCGTCGCTCGATCGCGGACTGCGGGTCGACGTCGGCCACGGCAGCCATTTTTCATATCGCCTCGCGCGCAAGGCCATTGCGTCCGGTATTGTTCCCACCACGTTGGGCGCCGACATTCACGGATACAACACGCATGTGCCGGCACCAGCCGGAACGCCGGATGAGCACGCCGACGACGAGAATCATCCGTTCTCGGGCCAGGCGAAATTCAGCCTGGTTCAGGCGATGAGTTCGATGATGGCGCTTGGTCTTAAGCTGGAGCAGGTGGTGCCGATGGTGACGTCGCATCCAGCCGAGATGCTGGGTCTTTCTGATACCATTGGTGCCCTGCGCCCCGGCATGGATGCCGACGTCAGCGTGCTCAAGGAGAACTCCGGCCGCTATATCCTCCGCGACAACGAGAAGACAGAAGTGATCGCGGATCGCCTGTTGCAGCCGGTGTTTTGCCTGCGCGCCGGCGTGCGGCACGACGCAATTGCTTCCATCTTGCCCCAGGCGGTGGCGGCATAACCGCTTCCGCGGGGCCCAAGGGAAGGCTGCGGGCATGGACGACTACATTGTGAAGCCGGTGACGCTGGACCGACTCGCAGTGGCGCCCGCCAAATGCTGGCCTTTGGCGACCGCCACGGTACCCGAAGCCGCGGCCGCGCAGCCGGTCGAGGAACAGAGAATCGCGGCCGGCGCCGCACTCGACCGCGACATGCTCGATCAGCTCCGCGAAGATCTCGGAGGGACGGCGGCATTACGGGATTTGCCCAGCACCGGCGCGTCGTACTGGCCGCGGGCCGGCGTTGAGAGTGCGAGGCGCAGATGGAGCACGCGCTGCAACGAGAGAACTGGCTTTAGTTTAAGGAGGCGGGCGCAGACAGAATGCGTCCGCGATTCCGCGCCTTTTCAGCTTGCGAATGACCCATTCGACTTCCTATCCGGCGGCTTGATTTCGAGCATGTTATATATCATCCTCCTGAATGATGCTCATAATCGAGAAGCAGGCGGGAGCTAACTCTGGGTTGGTACAAACAGCATACCGGAACAGCAATCAAGGAGCTTCGCATGCAGGGTCTTCAGCTTCGGTCATTGGTGAAAGAGACTGGCGACCTCGAGCTGTCGCTTGTGCGCGTCGACGTTCCGGAGCCGGGAGACGACGAGGTGATGATCCGCGTCGAGGCGACGCCGATCAATCCTTCGGATATCGGGCTTCTGACTGCTTTGGCCGATATGCGCGCCGCAAAGATGTCCGGTACAAAGGATAATCCGCTCATCACTGCCCCGATTCCGCAAAATGCGATGCGCGCGCTCACCGCGCGCGTGGGACAATCGCTACCGGTCGGCAACGAAGGCGCTGGCACAGTAATCAAGGCTGGCAACAACGCTCAGGATCTATTAGGCAAGACGGTCGCGGCGATTGGCGGTGCAATGTATGCGCAGTATCGCGTTGTGCGCGCGTCGGACTGCCTTGTGCTGCCCGCCGACGCCACGGCGGCAGACGGCGCCTCCAGCTTCGTCAATCCACTTACTGCGCTCGGAATGGTGGAAACCATGCGGAGCGAAGGGCACAGCGCGATCGTGCACACGGCTGCGGCCTCCAATCTTGGCCAGATGCTCGTGAGGCTCTGCAGTGAGGAGAGCATTCCTCTCGTGAACATCGTGCGCAAGCCCGATCAGGCGGCTCTTTTACGCGACCTCGGGGCCACGTACGTCGTCGACATCAGCGCACCGAGCTTCTTTGAAGACCTGACGAGCGCGCTCATTGCAACCAAAGCAACCATTGCCTTCGATGCCATTGGGGGCGGAAAGCTCGGCAGTCAAATCCTCACCGCGATGGAAATCGCCGCGAGCAAAAACGCGACGACTTACAGCCGCTACGGTTCCACGACGTTCAAGCAGCTCTATATCTATGGCGGGCTCGATACCTCGCCGACCGAACTTACCCGATCGTTCGGCTTTTCATGGTCCGTCGGCGGCTTTCTGCTGACGAAATTCCTTCAGAAGGTTGGGCCTAAGAGGGGCACTGAGCTCCGCGCGCGTGTCGCTGCCGGCCTGAAGACCACATTTCTAAGTCGCTACTCGCACACTATCTCGCTTGCCGAGGCGCTCGATCGCGATGTGATGTCGAAATATTTGCAGCGAACGACCGGCGCCAAATACCTGATTGATCCGAGAAAAGGGCTTTGAGCCCATACCTTGCGAAGGAGTAGCCGCGGCTTTACGAGGAGCAGATGATGAGTGAATCCGGCGAGCGCTCGGTTCACGACGTTGCACTGATCGTGGGTGGTGGCCCCGGAATCAGTTCGAGTTGCGCGAAACTGTTTTCCGCGCACGGTATGGCTGTCGCAGTGGCGGCCAGGAATCCTGACAAACCGGCCCTACAGAGCCTGAAGGCGTTAGGCGCTCACCTCTACGCTTGTGATGCGAGCGAGCCATCGGCAGTCGAACGGCTATTCCAGACCGTGACTCGTGAGATGGGAGCTCCTCGGCTCGTCATTCACAATATCGATGGCCGCAGCTCCGGGATTTTGCGCAAAGCAATTACCGAGGCCGAACCGAGCCTGGCGTTCGCCACGATCAAGAACGCGGGGTTCAGTGCATTCCTCGTTGGTCAGCAAGCTGCGCGCCTGATGCTCGAAAACGCTCCCAATGCCGATGGCGTGCGCGGCACGATCATATTCACGAATGCAAGTGCAGCGCTCAAAGGCTTTCCGCTCAGTGGAGCCTTCGCCATGGCGTGTCACGCGAAGTCGGGCCTGGCCGAAAGCATGGCGCGGGAACTAATGCCGAAGGGCATTCATGTAGCAACCGTTCCTATCGACGCTGCGATCGGCTTCGCGCAGCCTGATGGCACGCGCGCCCATCGCCTGGCAGGCACGACCGTGGATGACAACATGGCTGACCCGGATCGAATCGCCGAATGCTATCTTCAACTGTATCGTCAGCATCGATCGACGTGGGCCTTTGAGATTGTACTGCGGCCGTGGGTCGAAAAGTGGTAGTCGCGGTCGACGGGTGTCCGCGTTTCGAACGAGTCGTCCCCCTGACGAGCGCAGGCACGATCCGCATCTGCCCATGCTTGATTTGCGGTAGAGCTATTTTGGTGATCGAGCCTACCAGATCGGAGGAAATCGACACCTGCGGATTCTGACTGGCGATATCCCTGATTGTCGAAGCAGGAAACGAACACATGGGCAAGCTTGCTATTGTGGGCACCGTGAAGACGGCACCGGGAAAGAGGGATGAATATCTGAAGCATCTGAAGGCTCACGCCCAACGCTCCCTTGCAACCGAGCCGGGCACCTTGGAATTCAAGATACTCGTGCCACAAAACGAAGCCGACACGGTCATGCTGTATGAGCTCTACGCAAGTACGGAACCCTTTGAGGCGCACCGGATAGGGGCATCGATGCAGGAGGTTAAGAGAGATGCGGCAGGGCTGCAGATCAGCTCAACCGGCATGTTTTGCGATCCCATGGAATGAAATGGGAAGAGGCGCCAACTGGAGCGGTCGCGATTTTGTTGCCGGCTCTCGCCGCCCGCATTCCACTTCCTAGGCACGAGGAGACGATCGCGGTCTGCCACTCCCCATGAGCAATTGCCA
>DATFQX010000046.1:0-22428 GCA_035263865.1 Xanthobacteraceae bacterium | reverse complement strand
AAGCCCCGAATTCACGCTGGCGCATACCCGCGCCTTGTCAGCTTTGCTCGGATCGCTTCCGGACTGCGGCACTAAAGCGAAACGATGCGTCGAGCCCATCGCTGTTTAAGCGCCGCAGCGAACAAGCTCCTATTCGATCATGTCGGCGATCGCGAGCACGCCCGGTGGGACCGTTAGGCCGAGCGCCTTGGTGGTCTTGAGGTTGATCACGAGCTCGAACTTGGTCGGTTGCAAAACGGGCAAGTCGGCCGGCTTCTCGCCCTTGAGGATTCGGCCAGTATAGACCCCGGTTTGGCGATAGGAATCGGAGAGGCTCGCCCCGTAACTGATGAGACCGCCCGCCGCGACATACTCGCGATACTGATAGTAGGGCGCATGGCGCGCCGCCAGCGTCACGAGTTGTTTGGCCTGCCTAGTGAATAGGGTGCCGGCCCCGACGACGAGTGCACCAACTCGGAGGTTCGCGAAGCTCGCAAACGCCGTGTCGATTTCGGCGTCCGTGGCGGCATTCACGACACGCACCTGCAGCCCCAGTGTGCGAGCCGCTTCCTGCAGGTCTCTGGCTTGAGAGTCGCTTCCCGGATAGTTCTGGTCCCTGAGGAAGCCGATCGTGGCAGCCACGGGTAGCACATCGTGCAATAGCCCAAGTCGTTTCGACAGCAATTCGGAGCTCAACTGGGTCACGCCGGTTATGTTGCCGCCCGGCCGATTCAGGCTCGCCACCAGGCCAAGCCTTATCGGATCCAACCCGGTCTCAAAAACGATCGGGATGGTAGCCGTCGCAGCCTTGGCGGCCAGCGCTGCCGGCGTGCTGGCCGCTGCGATCAGATTCACCTTTCGGCGCACCAGATCGGCCGCGAGTGCTGGAAGTTGATCGTGCTCGCCTTGCGCCGCCCACCGGTATTCGATCGTGATGTTCTGCCTCTCGACGTAGCCGGTCTCGCTCAAGCCTTGGCGGAATGCCGCGAGGACCGCCGCGCTCGCTTCCGGCGTGTCGGCGCGCATAAAAGCCGATCACCGGCGTTGTGCCCTGCTGCGCCCGCACCGCGAGGGGCCACGACGAGGCAGCGCCGCCGAGAAGTGTGATGAACTCGCGCCGCTTCATCGCTGCGCACCCAAGCCAAGGAATAAGGAATAGGGAGTATAGCAGGTCAGGGGGCGGTGCGTCGCAGTCGGGTCGGCACCTCCGCTCGTTAATGAGTACAGTGGCTAACAAGCAGCGACGATCTCAGGCCTCACCAAGCATTCATCGCGCTGCGCTGGACGTTGACCCCTGAATAGCGCCGGCGCATGGTCGCCCGCCATGAAAGTCGAGCCCGCTCCCAATGCCACTGTCGCCGTCGGCGCGGCGCGCTTCGGCAACAGCCTGCCGCTTGTGCTGGTCGCCGGGCCCTGCGCGCTCGAGGGCCGCGCGCATGCGCTGGAAATGGTTTCGGCCCTCAAAGACATCGCCGGCCAAGTGGGAATTGGCCTTGTCTACAAAACCTCATTCGACAAGGCCAACCGCACCAGCGCCAGAAGCAATCGCGGCGTGGGACTTGAAGAGGCGTTGCCGATTTTCGCAGAGCTGCGCGACAAACTCGGCGTGCCCATCCTCACCGACGTGCACGAGCCGCAGCAATGCGCGCGCGTCGCGCAAGTCGTGGACGTGCTGCAAATCCCCGCCTTTCTCTGTCGTCAAACCGATCTTCTCGTCGCAGCAGCGGCGACGGGGCGCGTGATCAATATCAAGAAGGGCCAATTCTTGGCGCCCTGGGATATGGCGAATGTCGTCGCCAAGGTGACCGGCGCCGGCAACCGCAATGTACTCGTCACCGAGCGCGGTGCGTCCTTCGGCTACAACACGCTCGTCTCCGACATGCGCGCGCTGCCGATCCTTGCGCGCACGACCGGGGCGCCGGTGATCTTCGATGCCACGCATTCCGTGCAGCAGCCAGGCGGACAGGGGACGTCCTCGGGGGGCGAGCGGGAATTCGTCCCGGTGCTCGCGCGCGCCGCAGTCGCTGTGGGCATCGCCGGCATTTTCATCGAGACCCATCAAGATCCCGACCACGCGCCATCCGACGGTCCCAACATGGTGCCGCTCAAGCAAATGGACGCCCTGCTGCGCCGCCTGCTCGAGTTCGACCGGCTCGCGAAGAACTCAAAATAAAGACCTGAAAAGTCGAGCGAGATCGGTCATCCCAACCGTCCTGAAAATCGTCGGCCTTGTGGTTTTTGCGCAAACCCTCTTCACACGCGCAATCGAACCCGTGATTCCAATGATCGCGGACGATCTCGCGGTCGACGTGAAGACGGCCGCGCTGCTGTCGAGCGGCTTCACCTTGCCTTATGCGCTGGTGCAGCCCGCGTTGGGCGTCACCGGCGACTTCTTCGGCAAGACCAGGCTGATGAATGTCTGCTTGCTGGTCGTCGCGCTGTCGGCGCTGGTCTGTGCTGTGGCGATGAGCTTCTCGCTGCTCCTGGCCATGCGCGTCGCGGCGGGGCTGGTGGCGGGCGGGATATTTCCGGTGGCGATGGCTCTCACCGGCGATCTCGTCCCGGTCAAACACCGCCAAGTGGCCATCAGCCGGCTGCTTGCCGTAGCCCTTACCAGCAACGTCGTCGGCTCCTCGATCGCGGGCGTGATCGGTGACATGTTCGGCTGGCGCGGCGTGTTCGCAATTCTTGGCTCGTTCGGATTGATCGTGACCATCGTGGCGTTCTTCGCCTTCCGCGGCGTTGCGACGCCGCCGCCGGCGCCCTTCGACCGTGCGGCAATGATGGCCAATTTCCGCAGCATCTTTGCCGACCCGCGGGCCAAAGTCTGCTTCACATCCGTGTTCTTCGAAGCAGTCTTCATCGCGATTGGCGAGACGCGCGCATCAATCGCGGGACTTCTCATCGCCACTTTCGCCGTGGGTGGAGTTTTCTATTCGCTCTCGGTGCCCGTGCTCATTTCCCGCGTGCGGGGAGCAACATTTGATGGTCGCCGGGGGCGCGCTCGCCGCCGCCGCTCTTGTCCTCATCGCGCTCTTTTTCTTCTCATCGCGCTCTTTTTCCCATGGATGTGGCAGATCGCCATCTACGGATTGTTCGGATTCGGCTTCTACCTCCTGCATAGCTGTATCCAGGTCCATGTCACCGAACTCTCTCAGACAGCCCGCGGCGCTGCCGCGTCGTTGCATTCATCCTTCTTCTATCTTGGCCAAGCGGTGGGCCCGGTGGTCTTGTTATGGTTTTGCCCACGGCGGGCCCGAGGCAAGCATTTTCCTCGGCGCGGCGGTCGTGATGACGGTTGGTCTTGTGTGCTCACGACTGCTGCGCCACCGAGCCGCGTATTGAGATCCTACCCTGCCGCGGCACGGGGGCGCGCCGCCCATGGCCTTGTGCAACCGCGCGAGAATGCCCATCATGAGGTTCGACGGCCTGGGGTGCCGCGCTGATGCGGCTGAGATCATACCCATGGAACCTGTCTGGGTCATTCCAGCGAAGGGAGCCGCCGGTTGCCGAGCCGCCCAACTTCCAATCCGAATAAGCCAAACGTCGCCATTATTGGCGCGGGCGTGATCGGACTTGCCATTGCCTGGCGGCTCGCAGCGCGCGGCACATCGGTCCAAGTCTTCGACCGTGGCGCGGCCGGCGCCGGCGCGAGCCACGCGGCCGCCGGCATGTTGGCGGCATGCGCGGAGGCGGAGCCCGGTGAGGAGGCTCTGGTCGCGCTGGGCCGGGAAAGCCAGGCGCGCTGGGGAGCTTTCGCCGCCGAGTTGCTTGCTGCCTCCGGGATCGATGTGGAGCTGCGACCGGAGGGGACACTTCTCCTCGCGTTGACTGCAGACGATCAGGCGCGGCTCACCCACCAGCTCGTGTTCCAGCAGAAACTCGACTTGCCGCTGCAGTGGATTTCGGCGGCGGACACCCGCCGGCGTGAGCCGCATCTCGCGGGCAAGCTCGCGGGCGCCGTGTTCAGTCCCGAAGACACGCAAGTCGATAACCGCAAGCTCGTGGCCGCGCTGCGTGTCGCCGCCGAAGCCGCCGGCGTCAGCGTCCGCGAATATCGCTCGGTGAGGGCGATTTCATCGCGGGGCGGGCGCGTCGACGGCATCATTCTCGCCGACGGCACCAAGGTGGAAGCCGATGTCGTCGTGCTTGCGGCCGGCGCGTGGGCGCGGGGCATCGAGGGCGTCGACCCAAAACTGCGGCCGCAGGTGCGACCGATCAAAGGCCAAATGCTGGCGCTGCGCATGGATAGCGCTGCACCGCTCTTGAGCCACGTGGTTTGGGCGCCTGGCGCCTATTTGGTGCCGCGCCGGGACGGCCGGTTGCTCGTGGGCGCGACAGTCGAGGAAAAGGGCTACGACACATCGCTGACTGCGGGCGGCATATTGACTCTGCTCGAGGCGGCTTGGCGGGCGGTGCCAGCCATCGAGGAGCTGGCCGTTGATGAAATGTGGGTCGGACATCGGCCGGGTAGCCGAGACGACGCGCCGATTCTTGGCGCTGGACCGATCGATGGTCTCATCTATGCCACCGGACATCATCGCAATGGCATCCTTCTTGCGCCAATCACCGCCGACGCGATGGCCCGGCTTATCCTCGATGGCGTGGTCGAGGCGGTGATCCGCCCATTCGGGATCGAGCGATTTGGCTTGCTTGCTGCGGCTGCAGAATAGGAGAGTTCGATGAACGAGGCGGCACCTGCGGCGAACATCCGGGTCAACGGTGAAACCGAGCCACTGATGGTTGCGACGCTTGCCGCGCTGCTCGAGGAGAAGGCGGTCGATACCAGCCAGCGCGGAATCGCAGTCGCCGTCAACGGCGCCATCGTGCCGCGTGCGGCGTGGCTCAAGACGAAGCTGCGCGCAGGCGATAGCGTCGAGATCGTACGTGCCCGTCAGGGCGGCTAAGGAGCTGATATGTCGGATCCCTTGATTATCGCCGGCCGCGAGTTTGGCTCGCGCCTATTTCTTGGCACCGCCGGCTATCCCAACCGCAAGCTCATGCTCGACGCGATTGCCGCGAGCGGCACAGGGATGGTGACGGCCTCGATCCGGCGCATCAGTCTCGCCGGCGAGGACGAAAGCCTGGTCGATCTCATTCCCAAACACATCCATTTTCTGCCCAACACGGCCGGCTGCCAGACCGCAAAGGATGCAGTACTCACTGCAGAACTCGCGCGCGAGGCGCTCGAGACCAACTGGATCAAGCTCGAAGTGATCGGCGACCGCGAATTGCTCTATCCCGACACAGAAGAGCTCGTGCGCGCGACCGAGACGCTGGTCGCGAAGGGTTTTACGGTGCTGCCCTACTGCACGGAGGATCCCGTCGTGTGCCGCAAGCTCGCGGATGCTGGCGCCGCGGCGGTGATGCCGCTCGGCTCGCCGATCGGCTCGGGATTGGGCATCTGCAACCCGCAGCTCATTGAATTGCTCTGCGCCCGCTCGCCGGTACCGGTGGTGCTCGATGCGGGCATCGGCACGGCGTCCGACGCGGCCCTTGCGTTCGAGCTCGGTTGCTCCGCTGTGCTGCTCAATACCGCCGTCTCCAAGGCGCGCGATCCCGTGATGATGGCCAAGAGCATGCGCGCGGCGGTCGACGCCGGACGATTGGCGCGGTTAGCCGGTCGCATCCCAAAGCTCGCGCATGCCGAGCCCTCGAGCCCGCAATTCGGCCTCGTCGGGACATGATGGCCCTTTACGGGCTGCCCGATCCGCCGCTGCTCGTCGTCACCGACCGACAGCAGGCCCGCTTGCCGCTGGCAGATGTGGTCCGCGCGGCGCTCTGCGCCGGCTGCCGATGGGTAAGCATGCGGGAGAAAGATCTCTCGCAGGACGATCAAATCGCGCTTGCTTCGACCCTCCTGCCGATCGCGCGGCGATACGGTGCGCGGTTAACCGTGCATGGCCAGCCCGATTTGGCGGAGGCCTGTCGCAGCGATGGCGTTCACCTGCCCGCCGGCGCCGATGCGGCGCAGGCGCGCAAAATACTGGGGCGAGAAAAGCTCTTAGGCGTGTCGCTGCACACCGTGACCGAGGCCGAGGCAATCGATCCGGCCATTGTCGACTATGCGATCGCGGGCCCGGCCTTCGAGACGCCGAGCAAGCCTGGCTACGGTCCTGAGATCGGCCGTAAGGGGCTTGCGGAAATTGCCCGGGCGGCACCCGTCCCGCTGCTCGCGATCGGAGGACTGAATGCGACGCGGGCGGCGGAGGTGCTGGCCGTGGGGCCCGCCGGCATCGCCGTGATGGGCAGCATCATGCGCGCGCTCGATCCCGGCCGGGAGGTGAAGGCGCTCCTCGCAATTCTTGCGGGAACTCAACCCCGCCCGCGGTAAGGGGCGACGCTGTGATCCGGCAGCCAAACCTTTGCCGGCAGCTTGCCGGTTTGCCAGAACACGTCGATCGGTATGCCGCCGCGCGGATACCAATAGCCGGCGATGCGTAAAAATTTCGGTTTGAGCAGCGCAGCGAGTTTCTTGCCGATCGCGACCGTGCAGTCCTCGTGGAACGCGCCGACATTGCGGAAGCTGCCGAGATAAAGCTTGAACGACTTCGATTCGACAAGCCACTGTGCCGGCACGTAGTCGATCACGAAGTGGGCGAAATCGGGCTGCCCAGTGATGGGGCAAAGCGTCGTGAATTCCGGCGCCGTGAAGCGCGCAACGTAATCGGTGTCAGGGTGCGGATTGGCCACCCGGTCGAGGACCGCCGCCTGCGGCGAAGCGGGGAGGCGGCTCGGCTTGCCGAGATGACGAAGGTTTCGGGCTACTGGCTTCACTCTCGTCATCTACCACGAAGTTGGCGACGAATGCGCTCTGATCGGATGAGGCCGGCGATCTCGCCGTGCCTGGATGCCCCGCTTTGACGGGGCATGACAAGGGCGTTCCCGATCCTGTAGAAGCGCGGCCAAACGCTTGAGAGCGCCGGAACTTCCATGACCGCCATCACCGATATTATTGGCCGTGAAATCCTCGACAGCCGCGGCAATCCGACCGTCGAGGTCGACGTCGTGCTCGAGGATGGGAGCAAGGGCCGCGCCGCCGTGCCCTCGGGCGCTTCGACCGGGACGCACGAGGCAGTCGAACTGCGCGACGGCGGCAAGCGCTATTTGGGCAAGGGCGTGGGCAAAGCCGTCGCCGCCGTCAACGGCGAGATTTTCGATGCCATCGGCGGCATGGATGCGGAAGCGCAGGCGAAAATCGACGAAACGCTCATCGCGCTCGACGCTACGCCGAACAAGGGCCGGCTCGGCGCCAACGCAATTCTCGGAGTCTCGCTCGCGGTCGCCAAGGCCGCGGCCGCCGCGCAAGGTGCGCCGCTATACCGTTATGTCGGCGGAACGTCGGCGCGGCTTCTTCCCGTGCCGATGATGAACATCCTCAATGGCGGCGTGCACGCCGACAACCCGCTCGATTTCCAGGAATTCATGATCATGCCGGTGGGCGCGGCTTCTTTCGCCGAGGCGCTGCGCATGGGCGCGGAGACTTTCCATACGCTGCGCGCGGCGCTCAAAGCTGCGGGACAAGACACGAATGTGGGGGACGAGGGTGGCTTTGCGCCGGATCTGCCGTCGGCGGATGCCGCGCTCGATTTTGTGATGACGGCGATCGAGAAAGCCGGCTTTGCGCCGGGCAAGGACGTTGCGCTCGCACTCGACCCGGCCGCAAGCGAGTTCTTCAAGGACGGCGCCTATCGCTACGCGGGCGAGGGCAAAACGCGCTCGAACCACGAGCAGGCAAGCTATCTCGCCAACCTCGCGTCCCGCTATCCCATCGTCTCGATCGAGGACGGAATGGCCGAGGATGATATGGAAGGCTGGAAGATGCTGACCGAGCTCCTGGGGGAAAAGTGCCAGCTCGTCGGCGACGATGTTTTCGTGACCAATGTCACGCGGCTCAGCGAGGCGATCAAGAACGGCATCGCCAACTCGATCCTGGTCAAAGTGAACCAGATCGGGACACTGACCGAGGCGCTCGCCGCAGTCGAGATGGCGCACAAGGCGGGCTACACCGCCGTCATGTCACACCGCTCCGGCGAGACCGAGGATTCCACCATCGCCGATCTCGCGGTCGCAACGAACTGCGGGCAGATCAAAACCGGCTCACTCGCCCGCTCCGACCGCACCGCGAAATACAATCAGCTCCTGCGCATCGAGGAGGAACTGGGCGCCCAAGCGAAGTATGCCGGCCGTACTGCCTTGCGGGCATTGCGCTGAAACGGATCGAATTGAGTTCGCAGCTGCGCCTCTGACGCATTAAAGCCGTTTTAAGGCGGGCGGCGGCATGGTTGGCGCTATGGTGACCCGCAAGCGGTTGCGCGCCGTCCTCAACGCGCTCGCGCTCTACACGATCGCGGCGCTGGTGATCGGCTATTTCAGCTTCAATGCTTATTCCGGCAACCGCGGGCTGCGCGCGAGACAGGACCTGGACCAGCAGATCATGGAACTCAGCGGCGAGCTCGAGGCGCTCAAAGCCGAGCGTGCCATTTGGGAACGTCGCGTATCGGTGCTAAGGCCCGAAAGCATCGATCCCGACATGCTCGACGAGCGCGCCCGGGTGCTGCTCAACTACGCCGATCCGCGCGAGCTCACGTTGCGCCTCAAGCAACCTTGATCGGCACGGTCGCTGTCCCAACGACGGCCGCAAATTCCAAGTCGAATTTGCCAAGTTGGCTCGGTCTTCCTATGTCCGGCTGCGACGGTGCGTTGGTTCCCATACGCTTTCGCCTCCCGGCAATTTCGGCTATTGGGGAACTGGCCGCCTCACAGAACGAAAAGCCCCGCACCAGAGGAGACAAATGGCCGTTGCCACCAGCAAATCAGCGGGTCAGGGCACCGCCGCGCGCCGCCCTTCCGTCGAAGCTCCAGCGGAAGTGCCTGATTTCAATCAGGAGCAGGAGTTTCAAGCCTATCGCCGGATGCTCCTGATCCGCCGGTTCGAGGAGAAGGCGGGGCAGCTTTACGGCATGGGGCTGATCGGCGGCTTCTGCCATCTGTATATCGGTCAGGAGGCCGTCGTCATCGGTATGCAGATGGCGCTCAAGCCGGGTGACGAGGTCATCACCGGCTATCGCGACCACGGGCACATGCTGGCTTGCGGTATGGATCCAAAGGGAGTGATGGCGGAGTTGACCGGCCGGCGCGGAGGCTATTCGAAGGGCAAAGGCGGCTCGATGCACATGTTTTCAGTCGAGAAGGGATTTTTCGGCGGCCATGGCATCGTCGGCGCCCAGGTTCCGCTCGGAACGGGACTAGCCTTCGCCAACAAGTACCGCGGCAACGACAACGTCTCTCTCACCTATCTGGGCGACGGCGCCGCCAATCAGGGCCAGGTCTACGAAAGCTTCAACATGGCCAAGCTGTGGAAGCTGCCGGTGATCTACGTCATCGAGAACAATCAGTACGGGATGGGCACCTCCGTTGCTCGTGCATCGGCAACCACAAACCTGTCCCAGCGCGGGCGTTCCTTCGATATTCCCGGCGAGCAGGTCGATGGCATGGATGTGCGCGCGGTGAAGGCCGCGGGCGACAAGGCGGTCAAATGGTGCCGCGACGGAAACGGGCCCATCATTCTGGAAATGCTGACCTACCGGTATCGCGGCCATTCCATGTCCGATCCCGCCAAGTACCGCTCCAAGGAGGAGGTCGACAAGGTGCGCACCGAGCACGACCCGATCGAACAGGTGCGCAGCCGTTTATTGAAGAAAGGCTTTGCGAGCGAGGAGTCGCTGAAGAAGATCGATGCCGAGGTGCGCGCGGTCATCAACGAGGCGGCCGAATTCGCCAGCAGCGACGCGGAGCCAGATCCTGCTGAGATCTGGCGCGACGTCTACGCCGAGTAGGCCATGGGCGGTGCAGTCGATCACATGCGCGTCGCCATCCTGCCGCTAGACGCCCCAACAATTATGTCCCCGGCAAGCGCTCTCGTGCGGGCTCCCGCGCGATCGCCAATGCGGTGATGCCCGATGCCTATTCAAATCCTTATGCCCGCGCTGTCGCCCACCATGGAGAAGGGCAATCTTGCCAAGTGGCACAAGAAAGAGGGCGACCCCGTCAAAACCGGCGACGTCATCGCCGAGATCGAGACCGATAAAGCCACGATGGAGGTCGAGGCGGTCGACGACGGCACGCTAGGCAAGATTTTGGTGCCGGAAGGGACGAATGACGTGGCGGTCAACACGCCGATTGCCATGATCCTGGGCGAGGGGGAGGACGCATCCGCACTGACCGACGGCGGCGGCGCGGCACGAGCACAGAAGGCGCCGCCCAGCGCGCCGCCCGCCAAAACACAGCAACCCGAGATGCAGGTCGAGCCGGCGCCCGCGCCGGCAAAGCCGCAGGTCAGTGCGCCGCGGCAACTGCAAGCGCCGCCCGAGCCCCATCTTCCGGAAGGCACCGAAATGGTCACCATGACGGTGCGCGAAGCGCTGCGCGACGCCATGGCGGAAGAAATGCGCCGCGACGATACCGTGTTCGTCATCGGCGAGGAGGTCGCCGAATATCAGGGCGCCTACAAGGTGACGCAGGGCCTGCTGCAGGAATTCGGCGCCCGGCGCGTCATCGACACTCCGATCACCGAGCATGCGATGACCGGGCTTGGCGTCGGCGCGGCGTTCGCGGGGCTCAAGCCGATCGTTGAATTCATGACCTTCAACTTCGCCATGCAGGCGATGGATCAGCTCATCAATTCGGCGGCGAAGACGCGCTACATGTCGGGCGGCCAGATGCATGTATCGGCAGTTTTCCGCGGCCCCAACGGACCGGCGGCGCGCGTCGCCGCGCAGCACAGTCAAGACTACACCTCATGGTATTCGCACGTTCCTGGCCTCAAAGTGATCGCGCCTTATAGCGCTGCAGATGCCAAGGGCCTGCTCAAATCCGCGATCCGCGATCCCAACCCGGTTATTTTCCTCGAAAACGAAATCCTTTACGGCCAAAGCTTTCCGGTACCTAAGCTCGACGACTATCTCGTCCCGATCGGCAAAGCGAAGATCGCGCGCGCAGGAACCGATGTGACCATTGTCGCTTGGTCGATGGGCATGTCTTATGCCCTCAAAGCCGCCGATGAATTGGCGAAGGAAAACATTAACGCCGAGGTTATCGATCTGCGCACGCTAAAGCCGATGGACACCGACATGATCGTCGAGTCGGTGAAGAAAACGGGTCGCATGGTCACGGTTGAGGAAGGCTGGCGACAATCGGGTGTCGGGTCGGAGATCGCCGCGAGCGTAACCGAACACGCCTTCGACTGGCTCGATGCTCCGGTGACCCGCGTCACCGGCAAAGACGTACCGATGCCTTACGCGGCCAATCTCGAAAAAATCGCGCTGCCTTCCGTTGCAGACGTGGTCGCGGCGGCGAAGGCGGTCTGTTACCGGTGACATGGCCATGGCGACATTCGATGCGCTGCACGTCCCGCCAACCGCGCTTGAGCACGGCGGCGTTGAGGTCTTGCGCGCGGCCATCGTCGAAGGGGGGCTGCACGTCTCGCTCCGTCGCGCCTTCGACGACCCGCAGGCCTGGGGCATGCTTATTGCCGACGTCGCGCGACACGCTGCGCGTATCTTCGCCAAGGAAACCAAACTGACTGAGGACGAAGCGCTCGAACGCATCCGCGCGATGTTCGATGCGGAGATGGATGCGCCGACCGATCCCGGCACCACCAGCGCGATCAGCTAGCCGACCGAGAGCGCTCATGCCGGTCAACATTCTGATGCCTGCACTGTCGCCCACGATGGAGAAGGGCAACCTCGCCAAGTGGCTGAAGAAGGAGGGAGACAAGGTCAAGCCCGGCGACGTCATCGCCGAAATCGAAACCGACAAGGCGACGATGGAGTACGAAGCGATCGACCAGGGCACGCTCGCGAAGATCGTGGTGCCGGAAGGCACGCCGGACGTGCCGGTCCAGACGCTGATCGCCGTGTTGGCTGAAGAGGGCGAGGACGTCAAAGCCGCCGCGGCCGCGGCGGGCAAGGGCGCAACTGCGAAACCGGTACCACAGAAACCAGCGAGCGGCACCGCGCCTGCCCCCTCAGCGGCAGCGGCACGCCCCGCGCCAGCGGCGCAGGCAGCGCGTCAGCTGCGCGAGGTGCCGCCTGCTGCACCGCCAGCGCCGCGGGCTCCCTCTCCTCAGCGCGAAGACATTCCGGTCGCGCGCGCCAACCGCGTATTTTCTTCTCCGTTGGCGCGGCGGCTCGCCAAGGAAGCCGGCATTGATCTTGCCCGCATTCAGGGCTCAGGCCCACACGGGCGCGTCATTGCGCGCGATGTGGACGCGGCCAAATCCCGCCGCGGGATCGTGGCACCTGCTGCGCCAGCGGCGGCGACTGCCGTCCAAGCGCAAGCCGACGAGAAGATCCTCGCACTGTTCAGGCCCGGTTCGTACGAAGCGGCGCCGCACGACAACATTCGCAAAGTGATCGCGCGACGCCTTCTCGAAGCGAAGCTCACGATCCCCCACTTCTACCTGACGCTCGACTGCAACATCGACAAGCTCTTGGCCGCGCGCGAAGAGATCAATGTCGCTGCGCCAAAGGACAAGGACGGCAAACCGGCCTACAAACTCTCGGTCAACGATTTCGTCATCAAGGCGCTTGCGCTGGCACTGCAGCGGGTTCCTGACGCCAACGTGACATGGACCGAAGGCGCGATGCTCCGGCACAAGCATTCCGACATCGGCGTTGCGGTATCGATACCGGGTGGGCTGATCACGCCGGTCGTGCGCCACGCGGAGCAGAAATCGCTCTCGGTCATCTCCAACGAGATGAAGGATTTTGCCGCCCGCGCGCGTGCCCGCAAGCTCGCGCCGCAGGAATATCAGGGCGGCAGCAGCGCCGTGTCGAACCTCGGCATGTACGGGATCAAGGATTTCTACGCCATCATCAATCCGCCGCATGCGACCATTCTTTCGGTCGGTGCCGCAGAAGAACGCGCGGTCGCCCGCAACGGCAAGATCGAGGCGGCGCACATGATGACGGTCGGGCTCGCGACCGACCATCGTGCCGTCGACGGTGCGCTCGGCGCCGTGCTGCTCAACGCGTTCAAAGCGTTGATCGAAAATCCGGTCATGATGGTCGTATGAACGTAGTGCATCGTTCCCGCCGAAACAGGCTAGCGAGGGTACTGCGGCAATGCGCGATAGCGGTGCGGCGGCGACCTCTGCGGGAGAAGCGGCATGGCTGAGACCTCGTTCGACATCATTGTCATCGGTTCCGGGCCCGGCGGCTACGTCACCGCGATCCGCGCGGCACAGCTCGGCTTCTCAACCGCGATCATCGAGCGCGATTATCTGGGCGGCATCTGCCTCAACTGGGGGTGCATCCCCACCAAGGCGCTGCTGCGCTCCGCTGAGATCTTCCACTACCTGCAGCATCCCAAGGATTACGGCCTCTCGGCCGAACATGTGAGCTACGATCCCGCTGCGGTGGTCAAGCGCTCGCGCGCGGTATCGAAGCGGCTCAACGACGGCGTTGGCTTTTTGATGCGCAAGAACAAGGTCCCTGTCATTTGGGGCGAAGCAACAATCGAGGCGCCCGGCAAGGTGGCGGTGAAGGGTGTGGCGACGCAGGCGCCGAAAGGCGCGCTCGGTGCCGGCACCTATCAGGCCAAGCACATCATCATCGCGACCGGAGCACGGCCGCGCGTGCTGCCCGGACTCGAGCCGGACAAGAAGCTGATCTGGACTTACTTCGAGGCGATGGTGCCGGAGCGTATGCCGAAGTCACTGTTGGTCGTTGGTTCGGGCGCAATCGGCATCGAGTTCGCCTCGTTCTATCGAACCTTCGGCGCCGAGGTGACGGTGGTGGAGATATTGCCGCAAATTCTGCCCGCCGAAGATGCGGAGATTTCCGCATTCGCGCGCAAGCAATTTGAAACACAGGGCATCAAGATCCTGACCGGCGCTAAAGTGACAAAGCTGGATAAGGCGGCCGATAGCGTCGCCGCGACGATCGATACCGGCAAAGGCAACACTCAGACGCTCGCCGCCGAGCGCGTCATCTCCGCGGTCGGCGTCGTCGGGAATATCGAAAATCTCGGTCTCGAGAAGCTCGGCGTGAGGACCGAGCGCGGCGCGATCGTTGTCGATCCGCTCAATCGCACGAATGTGCCTGGGATCTATGCGATTGGCGATGTTTCCGGAGCGCCGCTTCTCGCCCACAAGGCCGAGCACGAAGGCGTCATTTGCGTCGAGGCAATCAAGGGGCTCAAGCCACATCCCATGAACAAGCGGCTGATCCCGGGCTGCACCTATTCCTCGCCGCAGATCGCCTCGGTGGGCCTCACCGAGCAGGCGGCGAAGGAGAACAAGTTCGAAATCCGCGTCGGCCGGTTTCCTTTCGTTGGCAACGGCAAGGCGATCGCGCTCGGCGAAGACCAGGGCCTGGTCAAGGTGATCTTCGACAAGAAGACCGGAGCTCTGCTCGGGGCGCATATGGTCGGGGCGGAGGTGACCGAGCTGATCCAGGGTTACGTAGTGGCGATGAACTTGGAGACGACTGAAGAAGAGTTGATGCATACGGTGTTCCCGCATCCGACGCTCTCCGAAATGATGAAGGAGGCGGTCCTCGACGCTTATGGACGCGTGCTCAACATCTGATGCCCGTCGTCGATGTCCATACCCATTGTACACCGCGCCCGCGCGATGATCCGTTTGGCGTTGCCGCGGCGCTGCGAGGTGTACCGGTCGGCAAAAACGCGGTGACGAATTATCGTGGCTTGCCGGCAGTCGCCTATCACGACATGACCGATTTTGAGCTGCAGCAGGATGTCTGCGCCAAGGCCGGAATTACCGGACGAGTCATCAGCAATCCGTTCGCAGCGGAGGTGATAACCGCGATTTCACAAAAGCCGGCAATCGACGTCGTGAAGTTCATCAACGACCAGACCGCCGCGGTCGTGGCGCGCGCGAACAGCAACTGGGGTCTCGGCACGCTCAATCCGCTCGATGCGAGCCACATCGCCGAAGGCGAGCGGTGCCTCGGTCCGCTCGGGTTCAAAGGGCTGCTGATCACGTCGAGTTGGCACGGCCAGTTCCTCGACGGCGAGGCCACCTTCGCGTTCTGGGAATGGGCGCAAGCGCGGCAGGTCCCGGTCTTCATCCATCCGCCACGCGTGCCCATCGGACACGACCAGCAGATGGATCAATACAAGCTCGACGAATTGGTGGGACGGCCGTTCGACACCGCGATGGCGCTTGGTCGCATGATCTTATCCGGCCTATTCGACCGCTACCCAGGCCTCAAGATTGCGGTCGCGCATATGGGTGGCGGGCTTTTGCCCGTGATCGGGCGGCTCGATTTCGGCTGGCGGCTCGGATGCGAGGGCATGCCGGAACGCGCAGTCATTCGCTGCAAACAGCGGCCCAGCGATTATCTCGCTAAGCTTTACGTCGACACGATGGGTTTCTGGGCGCCGCATGTGCACCAGGTGGTGGAGGTGTTCGGGGTCGACCGCGTGATGCTCGGCACTGATTACGGCCCGGTGCCAATCGATCCGGGCGAGCACATCCGCATCGTAAACGGGCTGGCAATCTCTGCGGCTGATAAAGAGAAAGTCCTTTGGCGTAATGCGGCGCGGTTTTTCAACTTGAACGGCATCGCGTGAGGGCTTGTCAGACGGGGAGCGGAGGACAAATGCGCTGTTTGATGCATCGGTGCTGCGGCTGGGTACTCGCGTCCCTGCTGTTCGCGCCAATCCAGGGAACGACGGCCGCCGCCACTGAGCGCCAATCTGCGTCGGCAACAGCCCCGTCGGCGGCAGCGATGGCCGAATACCGCCGCAAGTGGAGGAGTACACCGCCGCGCGTCGAAAATACGAGGCGGAAGCCGACGCTTATTGGAGCTCGGTCGCCGAGAAGCGGCGGCTGCGCCAAGCCAAGCTCCGCAAGAATCAGGAGATCGTGCCCGCCGATTACGTGCTGGCCCAACCGCCGATTTACTCCGGGCCGCCGAAACCGGTCGATCCGTCCGCCCCCATTGAAGCGGCACCGCCAAAGAAATACGTTCCACTCGTAGCCGACTTCCTGCGCGCCGCAGCGCAGGAATTCGGTTTCGTCCCGCAACAGCCGCGAAGCGAGATCGAGTACAAGCGCGCCTATGTCAAAGTCGCCTTTGCCGCCGGGCTGACGAAGGAGCAGGTCGTGCGAATTTACGCCTTCGAATCTGGCGGCGACGGCAAATATGACGTTCAGGCGGGGCTGGAGCAGCCGAAACCGGGGGCGCAGGCCATCTCGAACGCGCTCGGCTACAACCAGCTGTTGGCCACCAACAGCGTCGAGCTGATGGCGGAGAAGGGGGATCAATTCATCAAGACTTTGAGCGAGAAGGCCGCACAGCTTTCCGAGGAAGCGAAAGCGACACTGCAGAAGGAGCTTGCCGTGCTCAAGCGGATGATTTCCTTTTGCCGCAGCGTGCCGGACAGCTGGAGTGAGCACGACAAACTCGCAAACACCCCCAAAGGGCTTGCCATCCACGCCCTCAATCTGGACATCGACGTCGGTCCCTTGCTGCAGACGCAGAAGCTCCTGGATTCCGTGCTGTTCGCGCGCGGACAGGGGCTACGGTACTAAGCGCGGCCGAGCTCGAGATGATGAATCTCACCCGGCGACGGCAACGGCCTCGACATCCTCAGGATGCCACCGGGATTGCGCGAGCGACCTCGAATTTCTTCCAGCCGGGAGGCTATGAGCGGCAATCCCATCGCTGGTCGTCATAATGTCGTTTCGAAGTTGCTGGCGGCGACCAACGCGGTGATGGATCAGGAGAGCAAGCTATCGGGCGCGAAGGAACTGGCGTCTTTGTTTAAGTAATTACCCTAACCCTACATCCGCACTACGGATTCCGCGCGATCTGGTCCAGCACGGGCTTCCACATCTGCTGCTACGCAATTTTCCTAATGACCTCCCTGCCGACCCATCCTGACAATTCCGATTGAGTTGTGCCTTACTTTGGCGAATGGGAAGACTGCGTATCGAGCCATTCGTCGAGCCTTGCGTTGATCATGATGGCAGGCTGCGTGCGCTGATCGACGTCAAGTACGACGATGGCAGCGGACACTTTGAGTTCTGTTTGTATCAGAGTGGATGGGGCGGGAGGCCGTGAGACTCATATATTTTTTGATCTGTGTGATTCGCGTGGAACGATACAAGATAGGGAAGTGTCATGACTGAAAACCAGAATGAGAAAAGTCAAAGAGCCTCCGATGATCTGTCAGCTATCGAGAAGATAGTGCGGCAGAAGATTATGGAAGGCCAAATTCCTGGGATAGAGCATCTAACTGAAGAGCAAAGAGCTGCCTTAGTTGAGCTTGCTGTTCTCCATTACCGTGCCCCAATTCGTTATGCCATCAGGCTGAAAGAACTAAAGCCTGTCTTTGGTGGCATTGCCATTCCGCATATTGAGCGTCAGGTAAAGAAAATTGTTGAGGTGGAATTTCCAGCTCAGGGTGACCTTGGTACCGACGACGCAATTGTCGAAGAGCTGATCAGGATCGCCAAGCGGGAGGCTGACCTTTGGCACAATGAATATAAATTCGGGTATGCCACCGTTGAACGTGATGGCCACATCGAAAACCTTGATGTGAAGAAACAAGACTTCCAGCACTTCCTCATCGATAAGTTTGGCGAGGAATGGCAAGAGGAAGTCGACGGGGCGATGCAGCCGAAATACCCGCCAGAACGATGTGTCAAGCAGGCCCTGTATCATATCGAGAACCATGCCCGCCAAGGGGACGAGCGAGACCCCAGGATCAGAATTGCGGCGTACCAAGGTGAACTCTGGATTGACCGTGGCACTCCGGATTGGTCAGCAATTGTAATCAATGCTTAGGGGTGGCGACTTGAACCACGGATGCGAGCGCCGCTGATCCGTGGCACCGGAATGAAGGCGCTTCCGAGTCCGAGGCGTGGCGGCGACATCAGAGTGCTCCGGAAGGAATTCATCAATCTCCGAGGCGGCGCGGCTGAAGTGCTGTTCTGTGGGATGATGACAGCCATCCTCAATCCCTTCGGCAATCACCTAACTCAAATCCTTTGCGGTCCTCCTGGCTCAGGAAAGACAACAGCAATAAGGCTTATGCGGTGCCTTACTGATCCAAACAAGAACGACACTCGCCAGCTTGCTCTTGTAAGAGACCTTATGCATGGCGCAGCCAATACTCACGTCATCGCCCTAGAGAACGTAAGCGAAATCTCAGATGACCTGTCTGACACGATCTGTCGCTTGAATACTGGATTATCCTACTCAGAGAGATTATGCTCAAGGAATAGAGTGGTCGATCTCTGCAAAGCTTCCAGTCATCATCAACGGCATTCCACTCAATTTAGCGGAACGCTCAGACCTTCTCGACCGCACAGTTACGTTCATCTTCGATTACCTTGGCGACAAGGTACGGAGCGATGATGTGTTCTGGAACAAGTTCAATGCCGCAGCGCCAGGGCTGTTTGGTGCGCTGCTCGACGGACTGGTGGGCGCTATGAAGGTCCGTGAGCAGTTTGGCGGCGACACTGATAGGGCCGCTGAAGAGTTGCTTGGTGGTTGGCGACCAAGGTTCGTTGATGCTGTTGTCTGGGCGGAAGCGGCATGCACGCGGATGGGCTTTCAGCCCGGAGAGTTCACCCAAGCCTACAAGAACAACCAAGACGTTGGGTTGCGATACATCGCTGAGAATGACCCGGTGTGCATCGGCATTCGGAAGCTGATGGCCAATCGAGATGAGGAATGGCGTGGCATTCCAACTGAGCTTGTTGCTGCTCTTCGTCCATTTGTTGGGGTCATCCTTAATTCTTTGGCGCTCAGCAGAGACCAGCTTCCAAGGGTTATTCCTGTTTTGGATAAGGTCTATGGCATTCCTGTCTTAATGGGGAAGCGAATACGTCAGAACGATAATCGAACAGGAATAATTATAGGGGTACCTAGGGGTACCATGTTTTCGCCAGAAGTTATTAGCCTCAGCGAGAAGCAACCCGAGACAAACCTAGTGAAGCCGAAACCTGGCTTCTTGAGGAGGCTATAAACTATGGTCCAGAACAAGGTACCCCTAGGTACCCCTACCGCCAAGGTCATACCTTTCAGGCAAAGGCCAAAACCAGAACCAAACGCTAACCGTGACCAGCGGATCAGGGAATACCTGCGCAGCATCTACAACGATCCAACACAGCCACTCGAGACCAGGGCCAAGGCTGCAATCTTGTCTCCTTGGTTCGGCGAACAGTGGGATACAGCAATCGGACGAAGGGCCTGAATGTGGAAGAGAGGGTATGCACCGGGCCCAATTGATTAAAAAAAAATAAAAAAGATTTCTCTGTTCTCTTTCTCTGTTTCCGTCACAGACTGCGGCGAGGGTTGACACCTTCATGATTGAAGTCTTGCCACAGACGAATCTGTATCTGGACGCTTCATCCGGCTCTCTGTCTGGTCAACGTTTCGCCCTACGTTTCTTGTACTTGTTGACAGCGAAATCTTCCAGTTTCGCTCCTGCCTTCAGCTTCTCGCTTAGCCATCGGGGCTGTGCGCCTCGTCCAGCCCAAGTATTCCCTGATCTGTCTCGGAATTTGATTGGTGCCTTGCGGCCTCTAAGCGAGCCTCCACCGACTTTCTTATTGGAGCCGCTGAGCTTGAAAAGATCATCTCGTAACTGCGCGGATCGGCGTGCAAGAACCTGTTCGACGTCTGATCGAAGGTTTAGCAATTGATCGACGGACATTGCGCTGAGATTTGATGGCTTGGGCATTGGTATCTCCTGAAAAGGCTAATCTAGATCATATTGGTTTGTTGCGCTATTCTAGGCTAGGCCATCGGCACTATTCCGGCGCAAGAAGTTGCTGATGGTCTGGGGTGGAGGCACCACACTCACCCACCACACACATTGTGTCCGGTGCCTCCGCCTCGCTGTTCTCGCAATATCAAGATAAGGATACCGCTCCCAAATTCTGTTCGCTGTGCGATGCTACCAACTGGTTTGGCTCGCACTAGGTTATTGTAGATCAGCCATCTGGCGCTCGTGGGGATGATGGTTGCGAGTGGGAGGCCTGCCCTCCTCAGCCCGGACAGTGCCTCTCACTCGCTCTCCCTCGCCTAGAAATTGTTGAATGGTTGACGCCATAGCTCCCGACCCGTTAAGCGCTAGCGAAACACATCCCAGAAGACCACTGCCGCGAGGATGATTAGCAGCGTCACAATCGTTATTACGAACACGATCGCCCAAGTGTTGAATTCCAGCATTTGGCAAAGGACGCACGAATAATTTGCACCTGTGGCCGGAATAACACAGTCAAGGGCGAGTGCTTAGAGTATCCTTGGGGCGGTCCAACGGGGATCGGGGAAAGCCCGTTGTGGCTAGAGAGCCCCCGGAGCCCCCAACCTCCAGGGGCTCTCACAAACGCTAGTCCTTCCAGAAACCCTTAAACCGATCAGGCGCAAGCGCAGTGTATCGGGCCGTTGATTGTAGATTTCTGTGACCGAGATAATGAGCAAGCGACCGAGTATCTTGCCCATCGTTAGCGAGCTTATTCGCAGCATGTGTGGATGCACTGGAAACGCCAGCCTTGCAGCCACACCGGTTCGCTGGATCATCCGCAGGAACCAAGCTGGTGTTACTGGCGTGCCAGCTTCGGTAACGAACACATACGGTCCTGAGCCTTGTAATGGCCGCAGTGCCCGTAGCTCACGTCCATGTAGCGGATGAACACTCTCGATCCCGCCTTTAGCCCGATTGACGTGTAAGCGACTATTCCTCAGATCGATCTGTGACCAACGCAAGGCACAGAGTTCGCTAGCCCTTAAGCCGTGTCGATACGCCAGGAGGATCGCCGCTGCATCCCTAGCGCCGTTTCGTCCACGATTGCGTGCGGCCTCGATCAGGCGATCAACTTCCTTCTCAGTCAGATATTCTCTCACTCGATATGCCGAGTTCGGAAGTCGGCGCAGTGTTCGGTTTACTGTGGTCGAGGTTGTGTTGCGCATAGTTGGAATTGCCTTGCGATGTTGGGATTGCGGATCGGTCAGTGTTCGAAATCGAACACTGCGTTAGTCGCTAGTGGCAGGCGTTCGGTTCAACGGACGCAGCACAGTTTATCATCATTCAGTCAATGAGTGAAGTGATTGCTTCGAGTAACGATCTTCAAGGCGACATGAGCGCGATCAGGGTGGGGGTGGGGCCAAAAGACGGCCAATCGGCTGGCTGGCAATATCCTCCCAGCATTTTGTGCGAGTTTCATCGCCCATACCTAAGAGCTGAACCCACTCAGTTCTATTCTGCGCCCTAAAGCCAAGGCAGACTAACGAAGAAACTGATAACCCCACTCATAATTAACGCAGCAATTATCCGACGCCACAACGGCTCATCCCGCATGCCCTTGAACATTGCAGGAAAGACGCACAGCCCAACCAACACGAACAGGAACAGCCAGTCCCACTTGATCAACATCCGCAGGCCTCTTGTACCAGAAGTTTATTCCAACCCGATCCGAAAGCTTGCTTTGCGCGCTGAAGCCGCACAAACTATACCGTTTTGGTATTGGAGATCACTACGAAAAGGCGTACTGGGAGAAGAACCCATGCGCGCGATCCGTCTTGTTTTGCTCAGTATCGCAATAATGGCATTGCTGCTCACCGACGCTGACGCCAAGCGCCGGTCGAGCGTGCAAGGGAGCCAGGCGGCGTGGGCCAGCAGAAGCTGGTGCGCGACCTATTCCTGGAAAGGCATCAACGACAACTGCGGTTTTGCCACGCAACAACAGTGTCTGGCCCAGGTGTGGGGGCTCGGTGGCTTTTGCCGACCCAATCCGTTTCCGGGCACGGCGTATGGGACCGGCTACACCTGGGGTCAGTCGCGCTAGAGCTGCGGCGGGTTCGCCGCCCGGTGAGAAGGCAGACTACTTAAGCCGCACAAACTATACCGCTTTTGCACCGGAGATCACTATGCCACAGTAAATCTAACAAGGATATTGTCCGAGGCAGTAAGGATAGGAATTTGGATATCCTCCGTAGGAATATGGATATCCAGCACGTCTGTAAGCTCGACGATAAACCCGACGAACGTGCCGACGGTAGGGTCCATAATAGTACTGGGCCTCAGCATGTGACAGCGTTAGCAGCGGCACCGCAGAGCCTTCTTGCGACCATTGAAGTGAGAAGGGCACCGCAGCCAATAACGCGGCACCACCGGCAATCCCAAGCATACTGAGCTTTTTCATGATCGTTCCTCCATGACGATATCGCCCTCGTATTGAGGCACCGCAGCGGGCCGATGTCCATAGGCCACGAACTTGCTCGCAAGTGGCGAGTGCCGAAGGAGATGATTGGGCGACGACTATCGCAGGAGGAAGCGAAGAGGTTGTTGGCATTCAAGGCCGTTTGGCAGCGGACCCAAAGAAGGCCCAACCGAGGATTAGTATTACCAGCGGAATGCCGAATGCGATGATTGCCCGCATCTCTAGCGTTGCCCAAGGGATTG
>DATFQX010000045.1:0-2454 GCA_035263865.1 Xanthobacteraceae bacterium | reverse complement strand
TCCGGGGCGAGAAGCCGCGCGATCTTCCCGTGCAGCAGCCAACCAAATTCGAGCTGGTGCTGAACCTTAAGACCGCCAAGGCGCTCGGCCTCCAAGTCCCGGCGACCGTGCTCGCGCTCGCTGATGAGGTGATCGAATGAGTTGCCATGGGCGCTGCGCACCAGGATGGATGAAACGGCGGCCCTTTGATTCTACAGGGGTTTTTCGATGGTGTTTCTAGGTAGGCGGCGCGAGTTCATCACGCTACTCGGCGGCGCGGCAGCTTGGCCGTTCGCGGTGCGTGCGGCGACGGATCGGTGAGGCGGCCCTTAACGTTTTCGGCGCGACCGATCACCGTTTTTCATATTCGCGCTGAAACGCTTCGCCCTCCCCCAATATTTCGTCGATAGCTTAGACCGGATGCCACGTGTCTTCTGCGAATGGCTGGTTAGCTGAAAGAAATCATCATCCTGCGCCACGGGCTCGCGTTGTGCGGGATAGGCGCAGCCCTCCTCAGGCGTATGTTCGGCGTGCCGCTTCTACCGCAAGCGACCGTCCTACGCTCGGCCGTGCCAATTCAAGTCAACTTCAGGTCAACGAAGAGATTTGCATTACTCAAACGGCCCGGCCGGCAAGGCAATTAAGCAAGAGCTTGGCGGCGACGTATTGCATAAACAAGGGCGTTCCAAACGACGGAAACGCCGAGGGCGATGATGAGGGCCGCGCGGGATCCAAGCGGCACTGCGGCAAGATGCAAGGTGAGCAACGCCACGCCAAATCCGGCAAGAGCGGGAACGGCGTTCGCCAACACGGCTGCCGTGGCAGGACCGCCAACGCGGCGATGCAGAATGAGCATGATGCTCGTGTAGATGACCGGGAACACAGCAAGCACGCCGCTTCCCGTCGGACCAATTTGAAAGCTTAGAGTTACGATCACGCCGACTAGCAAAGCCACCAAACCCGCTCGTAAGACGAAGTCGTACCAAGGTCGTGTGGTTGGTGGGATGCGTACGAGGCAAAATGGCTGAACGATGACGATACAAGCGGTGAATACGATGAGGTTGAGAGCAGATGCCGACCCTGCGGTCCATTGGACGGGGCTGAGCATTAAAACGGCCGCCAGCCACATTACAAATGCAAGGGAAATGCTGAGCCACATCGAGTGTCGTTGGGCGATGAGAACATAAGCCGTGAGATAAATCGCGGTAGCGCTGTTCAGTGCGAGGCTCACAACCGCGCTTGAAGAAATGAAAGTGGAATCGTGATCGAGGGCCAGAAACACATAGACCGGGCCGGCTGAGACCGGGAGCGTTGCCACGAGCGCTCCAACCATGGCGCCTAATCGTTCGGCGATGATGGTCGCCGCAGTCACAAACAGCGCAGTGACCGCCATCTTCGTCGCAAGCATGAACCACATCATGAGTTCGGGAGACATCCAGTCGACCTTGGGAAAGTGAGACGGTCTGCGCGCAAAAAAATACGTCTGCGGCAAAGCCCAGTAGTTTTCACTAACGCGCCCGTTTGAGCGTCTTCACATGTTAGGTGGTGGAGACCGGACTGGCTGGGCTGGGATCGACCCACAGCCCCGTCAAGGGGTTAGCCTTGCATTCAGACTAGCCGGCGATCCCGTCCGCAAATAGCAGTCCCGGCGGCTGCAACGTCCGCGTCAGCTGGTGAGCACCGGTGTCTTACGCAGAAAGGCGTCATCGCCGATCTGTTTGACGAGGAAATCCGCCACGTCGGCGCGCGAGATGAGCCCGCATTTCCAGTCACGTGGATTGACCGACGCGCGATAGGCGTTCGTCTTCGGCCCATCGGTTAGTATCACGGGACGCACGATCACCCAGTCGAGCTTGCTCCTGCGAACGATGCGTTCCTGCACGTCCTTGTCGTCATAGACGCGCCCTAGCAGCAGATGAACCGCCGCGTTGTAAAGACACCCGCCGTGACCGCGGCTGTCGCCCGCCCCGAAGCCTGTCACGCAGATCAACCTCTTGACTTGAGCCTTCTCCATCGCGGTGACGAGCACTCGCGTCGCTTTGGAGAAAAGCTGCATTGGCTTGAAGATGACTTCGGGACCGGCCGAAACGCCAAGCGACTGGGTGACGACATCGATTCCGGTCAGCGCGCGCTTCACCGTGGCAATTTCGAGCGCGTCGCCGGCCATTTTTTCGAGCTTGGGATGGTCGATAGGAATTCTTCGGGCTGACCGCGCCAGCGCACGCACCGAATGTCCCGCCTGAAGGGCGGCCTTCACGGTCTCAAGGCCGATCCCCCTGCTCGCCCCGATGATCAGGACTTTCGCCACGGCGTCATGCTCCTGGTCGGACCCGCCTGGCTCACGTCATGTGCTAGCCAGCCAGCCGCACCGCAAGATGGGCGGGCGGCTTGAAACGCATTCCAATGCGTGGCGATCGAACCAGGCTGTCTCTCAAAAAAACCGCCCACACGTTGATCGAAATCTGTTCGCCATCC
>DATFQX010000044.1:0-41746 GCA_035263865.1 Xanthobacteraceae bacterium | reverse complement strand
TCAGGTCGCCGCGCGCGGCGGTGCAGCGCTCGCCCTCGACGACGGTGTAGCCGCCCTTGTCCGACAGGATGGTGCGGCTGGCGTTGGGCGAATGCAGATGGACCGGCGCCACGTCGCCGGGATTGTAGATCGAGATGGCGCAGCGGATGGTGTTGGTGACTTGGAGACGCCCGTTCAATCCGGGATTGAGCAGAAGGATACTCTGGCGATCGGCGAACTCGATGGGCGAGACCTCGGCTTTATGCGCGATCTCGGAGATGCGATGCAGATAGGGGCTGAACTCGCTCCAGCGCCACAAATACGGAAGCGTCTTCATCTGGTTGGCGGCTACGCGCCCCGACGCGAGCTGACCTTCGCCGCTCGTGTCGCTGAACCAGGGACGCTGTGCCGGCGCATTCGCCTGCGTGCGGATCCACACGTGGTGCTTGGCGGCGTCCACGTTGATTGATTCCATCATCTGGTGGGCCTTGTTGGAGAGCGGCGCTTGCCTCTTTGTGGCGGCTGCGGCGGCGGTCATGACGTTTTCTCCTGAATCTTGTTTCGACCTCGCAAGCCGGCGTGCGCGATCAAGCCTAAAGCTTTGAAATGACTGGCTCGCCGGTGCCCGCTCCGGGTCGATGTTAAGTGCAAGGTATAGTGTGTTCCGGCAAGTTTGCAATCGACGGGCCGGCATGCCGGGGCTGCGGCGCCCTCATTTGCCGCCCAAGAAATCCGCAACGGCGCGCGTGAACGCAGCGGGCTGGTCGAGGTTAGAGATGTGCCCGGCGCCGGCAATCTCGACAAAGCGCGAGCCGGGCAGCGCCTCGCTGAGCTTGCGCATGGGCGCCGCGGCGGCGTCTTTCTCTCCGACCAGAAACAGAACCGGCCGCGTCACCGTTGCGGCCGCTGCGGCGTAGTTATGGTCGGCGAGTGCCGCGGCACATCCGATGAAGCCGTCCACTGGCGTCGTGCGGATCATCTGACGCACCTTGTCGACGTGGGGCGGATTGGCCTTGAGCACATCGGGCGGAAACCTCCTGCCATTGTTGGCTGCTCGTGGGGGTCGATTGGCATGGCGAGTCGCAGACGATGACCTTCTCCAGCCGCTCCGGGTGTTGCAGCGCGAGGCCGAGGGCGGTGGTGCCGCCCATGGACAGGCCGGCGAAATGCGCCCTCGTGATTGCGAGCACATCCATCAGCGCCACCGCGTCGGCGATCAGCTGGTCGAAGGTGTAGCGGCCGCCGCTCGCCTCGCTTGCGCCGTGGCCGCGCTGATCGCAGCGCAGCACGCGGAACGCACGCCGAGCTCGCGCGCCTGCTCGTCCCACAAGGTCAAGTTGGTGGCGAGTGAGTTACTCAAGACGAGCCAGGGCGCGCCGTCCGAGCCGTCCAGCTGATAATTGATCGTGATCCCGTTGGCCTTGACCTTCATGACGGCGATACCTTTAGCCGGCGCGTTGCCGCGTCGCAGGTCGAGCCTGCGAGCCCAAGAAATCCTGCAATAGCGCGAGCAGTGCCGCCGGCGCCTGTGCCGGCATCATGTGAACGGCATCGATCAATTCGAAGCGCGCGCCGCGAATGGTGCGCGCGAACTGCTCGCTCGCCGCCGGCGGGCGGACCTGGTCGAAACGGCCCGCGACCACCATGGTCGGCCGGCTGATGTCTTTGGCGAGATGCGCCACATTGGGCCGCGCGATCGCGCGGTTCATCGCCGCGAAGCAGACGGGGTCATGCGCAAGGTAGCGGCCGCGGTAGGTGGCATAAGCGGCGCGCTCCCCGATGTCCGCTGGCCAGGATTTGTCGAGCGTCACGGGAATGGCCGTGCGCATGCCCTCACGTTCGGCGAGCCCGGCGCGCTCTTCGAGCGCGGCCACGCGGCTCGCATCCGCGCCGGTGAACGGATTGCAGAACACGAAGCTCGCAACTCGCTCGGGATGCCGGGTCATATAGATCAGCGCCTGCATCGTGGCGGCGGCGACGGTGACGAAGTGATAGGGCGGGGCAAGCGCGCAGCCTTGCAGCACGGCCTCGAGGTCATCGACGAGAAGTTCGGTGGTGATCGCCTGGCGCACCTTTTCGGACAGGCCCGAGCCGCGCTGGTCGTACCGCAGTGTGCGGAAATGCTCACTGAGCGCGGGGTAGATGCCGTCCCAACTGTCGAGCGTGCCTCCCATCTCGTGCAGCAGCACGACGGACGGACCATCGCCGGCCAGCTCGAAATGGATGCTGATGCCGTTCGCTTCCATCCAGGGCACGGGCTTCTCCTACCGATGTCGCGGGCGCATAGAGGCATGACCGCTTGCAAAATTCAACACGAGGCGGTGAGAGTGGAATGTGTGCCCGCGTTCTGGGCATGAGGTTCGTCAGTTGGGCATGGAATGACATCGCCGCGCCGGATCGACGTTCACTTCCACCTCATTCCGCCGTTCTATCGCGAGGCGGTTTACGCTGCCGGCAGAGGGCCGGCCATCGGCCAGTATCCGCAATGGACGCCGCAACTCGCGCTGGACGTGATGGACGCTTACGGAATCGAGGTTGCGCTCACCTCGTTGGTGCAGCCCGGCGTCGGCTTCGGCAGCGAGGCGAGCGCGCGGGCGCTGGCTCGGCGTTGCAACGACTATGCGGCCGAATTGATCGCGCGCTGGCCCAAGCGCTTCGGCGCATTCGGGACTGTGCCGATGTTGAACGTGCAGGATGCCAGCGACGAGATCGTCTACTCGCTTGATTCGCTAAAATTCGCCGGGGTTTCGCTGTTTGCCAGCTATGGCGAACATTTTCTCGGCGATGCGTTGTTCGACCCCGTGCTCGAAATGTTGAACGAGCGCGGCGCGGTCGTGTTCGTCCATCCCGGCCTGCATCCCTCGAGCGCCGCGCTGGCGCTGTCTTGGCCGGCTTTCATCATGGAGTACCTGTTCGATACGACCCGCGCGGCTGTCAATCTCATCTTCTCCGGCGCGCTCGAGCGTTTCCCGCGCATCCGCTTTATCCTGCCTCACGCCGGCGGGCTTGTGCCCTATTTTGCCTGGCGGCTGTCGGTGTCGCCGATGATCGATCCGCGTCTGCCGCAACTTTCGTGCGAGCAGATCCATGCTGGGCTCAAGCATTTCTGGTACGACAACGCGCTCTCTCCGGGCGAGCAGACCTTCGGCGCGCTCGATCACGTCGCCTCGCCGGAGCGCGTGGTGTTCGGTAGCGATTACCCTTTTGCCAATACGCGCGTCATCGCCGAGATGATCAAAACTTACGAATCCGCATTCCTCTCCGATGCGCGCCGCGCCGCGATCGACCGCAGCAATGCGCTGGCGCTATTTCCCAAATATTCTTGATGCTCCGTCGCTACGCCGGTTTCGCCATCGACTCCACCAGCGTCGCCACGTCGCTGACCGCATCGATCGACCACAGCCGCTGCGCCAGCTCGTTCGCCCGTGCGGTGCCGAGCACGGGACCGACCAGACCGAGAAATTTCGCGTTAAGCGCGGCGTCGTCGAGCGGCACGATGCGCGAGCCCAGCGCCTCGTCGGCCGCTCGCGTGAAGCTGCCGCGCGCAGTCTTTACCGTCACGCGCGCTGGGCGCAATTGCGGATAGAGGCGGTCGACGTCGGCCGGCGCCGTCACGGTGAGCTTGCGCGCGATCGCGGCAAAGGCGGGGTCGCGACGCACGTCGTCGGCGAAATGCTCAAGCCTGACGCCGCGGAATTTCAGCGCGAGCCCGATCAGATAAGGAAAGCTCAGCTGCGCGCTGGCGAAGTCGTCCCAGCCGGTCTCGGCGTGCTCGGCCGCGATGCGATAGGTCGAAACCTCGATGCGCTCGACCTCCCCGCTCGCGAGCTTCTCGTCATTGAGGAGGCCGATGAGCGCTTCGACCGCGGGCTGGATGTGCCGGCAGCAGGGATAAGGCTTGATGTAGCAGTCGGTGATGCCGAACGGCGCCGTGGGCGGCAGCGCGATCGCGCGCGCCTTGTCGGCGCCGGCAAAGGCCTGCATGAAGCCGTCGCGCGCCTCGATCACGCCGGGCGGGCCTTCGACAGCTTGCTCTGCCAGGAGCGCCGATTGCAGCCCTTCGCGGGCGGCGTGGCCGGCGTGCAGCCGCTTGATGTCGCCGCCACCATTGACGAAAGCGAACAAGCCGCCCGCGCTCGAGGCGGCAAGCCCGAACGCGTTGGCAAGGCGCTCGGCGGAAAGCCCGGCGAGCTTGCCGGCGGCCGCCGCCGAGCCGAACACGCCGACGGCGGCGGTTGGATGGAATCCGCGCTGGCGCAGCTGCGGATGGCACGCGCGGCCGATCGCGATCATCGTCTCGTAGCCGGCGACGATCGCCTCCATCAGCGTTTGCCCATTGCTGTGGCGCGCGCAACCGAGCGCCAGCGCCGCCGGTACGACGGCGCAGCCCGGATGCACCGAGCCCTGGCGGAAGCCGTCATCGAGCTCGATGCCATGGGCGGCGGTGCCGCCGAGGAAGGCGGCATCGATGAGGTCGGCCCGCCGCGCGCGGCCTGGCACGGGAGTGGGGCCCGCTGGGCGCGCCGCCGCCAGCACGGCTTCGGCGCGTGTTGCGATCTCGCCAGTCGCGCCCGCAATCATCACCCCGACGGTATCGAGCAAATGCCGCCGCGCGTAATGGCGCACCTCATCCGCAAGCGCGGGGTAGTGCAGCCCGCGCACGAAATCGACGACGGCCGCGGTCGCTGAGGCGACCGGTGGGAGGGTCTGTACCGCCTCGGCATGAGCCATGGATGTCCTCCCGAACCCGCGTGCGCGGGCACCTCGAGCCTATGCGCTCCCCACAAGCTTCACCAGGGCATCGACGGCAATAACGCCCTGCCCCGCCGGCCGCACGATCAACGGGTTGATTTCCGCTTCGGCGACGCTGGTATCGTCGGCGAGACGCGAGAGGGCGACCACTGCGTGAGCGAGCGCGTCGAGATCCGCCTTGGGCTTGCCCCGGTAGCCCGCCAGCGGGATGAAGCCGCGCACCTCCGCGATCATCTCCTGAGCGGTGTCAAGATCGATCGGCGCGAGCCGCAGGCTGCGGTCGCGCGCGATCTCGGCGAGCATGCCGCCGGCCGCCAGCACGATCAGCGGCCCAACATCGCGATCGACACGGTACCCCAACAGCGCCTCGCCGAGGCCGCCGACCATGGGTTGCACCAGCACGCGGGCAACTCGAGCCGCGGGGCAGTGCCTTGCTCCCGCGGCCGAGATCCTTCGCGTTGCAGCGATGAGCGCTTCGCCGTCGGCGACATCGAGCGCGACACCGCCGATGTCGCTCTTATGCGCGATCTCGGGAGAGAGCAATTTGACCGCGACCGGATAAGGGAAGGGCAAAGGCGGCGCCCGGGCGATATCGATTGCGAGCGCAACCGAGGGGACGCGGCGAATGCCAAGGCGATCAAGCAATGCACCACTTGCAAGCTCGTCGAGGATCGGGCCGCCGCTTGCCGCCGGTGCTGCGCAACGCGCGGGCATCGGCTGCGGCGCCTGGCGCGCCAGCGCTGCGGCGATCGCATCGGCGCACGCCTCCGGCGTGCGGAAATTCGGCACGCCGGCGCGGCTGAGCGCCGCCAAAGCCGCCGGCGCCTCCGGGACGATGAAGGCGGCAAGCGGCTTGTCCGCACCGGCGCTGTCGATGACCGGACGCACCGTGGCCTCTGGTTGCGACCGTGCGGAAGAGCCGATGACCGCGAGCACGAGATCGAATTCCGGTGCCGCCAAGAGAATGTCGAGCGCGGCTTTCATGGTCTCGTAGCGTGCACCGGCGATGGTGAGATCGATGAGCCGTGCGGCCTTGACCGCGATGCCGGCGGCGGCGAGCCGCGCCAAGGTGCCCGCGCTTGCCGGCTCGATGGCGACGCCGCGGCTTGCGAGCGGATCGACCACCATGGTTGCGCCGCCCGCTGTGGTCGTCACCACGCCGACGCACTTGCGCTCGCCGCGACCGGGGGCGGGCACGTGCAGGAGCAGCGGCAATCCTTCGATCAGGCCCTCGAGCATATTGACCCGCGCAATGCCGCAGGCCTTGAGAAACATGTCGGCGACGTCGTCTTCGCCGGCGAGCGCGCCGGTATGCGTGACCGCAAGCTCGCGCGCGGCGGCCGAGCGGCCGAGTTTGTAGGCGATGATCGGCTTGCCGCGCGCCGCGGCCGCAACCGCGAAGCGGCGCAATGCTTCGGCGCGCCGCATCGTCTCAAGAAACAACATGTAGCCGTCGATAGCAGGATCATCGAGGGTTGCAGCGCAGATTTCGCCGAGCGAAAGATCGATCTCGTTGCCGACGGAAACGAGACCCGCAAAAGCTATGCCGCGCGCCTTGCCGCGCGACATCAGCGTTCCGATGAGGTTGCCGCTGTGCGAGGCGGCGAAGATGCGCCCGAGAGGCAGGTCCTGTTCGTCAAAGGCGGCGTTCGCCGTCAGCATGGTACGGGTACGCAGGTCGACAACGCCGAGGCTCGATGGCCCAACGATGCGGATGCCGGTGCGCGCGCAGACCTCGTGCAGTCGCGCCTCGCGTGCCGCACCTGCGGCGCCGACTTCCGCGAAACCGTCGGCCAGCACAGTCGCGACCTTGACGCCGAGACGCCCGCATTCCTCGACCGCCGTAATGGCGGCCTCCGTCGAGGTCACGATGTAGGCGTGTTCGGGCGGCTCGGGCAATGCCGCGACCGCGGGCCACGCGCGCTCGCCCAGCACGGTCTCGCGGCGCGGATTGACCGGGTAGATGCGGCCCGGATAGCCCATCCGCCGCAAGAATTTGAGCGGCCGGCCGGCGGCCTTGGTTGCATCGTCGGACTGTCCGATGATGGCGACGGAGCGGGGAGAGAACAGAAATTGACGAAGGGCCTGGTCCGCCGGCGACTGCATGCGCGAGCTACTCCGCCGCCTGCGCCGGCTTGGGTCGGCGCTGGTCGAAACGGCGGTCGAACAGGTGTTCGGCGATGCGGTTCTTGAGGATTTCAACCGAGCCGCCGGCGATCATCCACCCGCGGCAGCGCCGCATGCACCATTCCACCAGGTTGTCCTGGCTATAGCCCGTCGCGCCCATGATCTGGACGGCTTCGTTCGCCGTTTCGAATCCCGCCTGGTTGCAGGCCACCTTGGCAATGGCGCTTTCATAGACGGACGGAATGCCGCGATCGGAATTGCGCGCGGCGCGGTAGAGCAGAAGCTGCGCGGCCTCGAGCTTGACCGCCATGTCGGCGAACTTCCACTGCAACCCCTGGAACTCGCACAGCGGGCGTCCGAACTGGTGGCGGCTCGAGGCGTATTCGCGCGCCTTGTCGAAGGCATAGCGGCCGAACGCCAGCGAGCGCGCAGCGTTGCCGAGGCGCTCGACGTTGAACCCTGCCATCTGCTTCTTGAACCCGTCAGGCCCGAGCAGGACGTTCTCCGCGGGAATGCGGCAATTGTCGAAATGGAGTTCGCACCACTCCTCGCCGCTCATGAACCGTGACGCGTGGCCGATCGTAAAGCCCGGCGTACCGCGCTCGATAATGACCGAGCCGATGCCGCCGAGCCCAGGCGCGTACCGCACATAGATCAGGAAGATCGCCGCGTCCGGACTGAAGGTGGAAAACACCTTGCTGCCATTGACGACGTAATGCGCGCCGTCCGGCTTGGCGCTGGTCTTTAGCTCGGTCGCCGCAGAGCCCGCGTCGGGCTCCGTGATACCGAGGCTCATCACCATGCGCCCCTCCAGCAGGTCGGGCAGCCATCGTGCCTTCTGCTTTGGTGTTGCGTATTCGGCGAAGGTGCGGATCGGGCCGAAATTGCCGAACTGCACCACGTCGGCGCTGCGGGGGCACACCGCGGCGACCTGCTCGATGGCGATCACCGCGTCCATCAGCGTGCCGCCCTGGCCCCCGTCGGCCTCGGCAAGGCTGATGCCCATCAGCCCTTGCACGCCCATGAGCTTCGCGACATCGAACGGATAGCGCGGATCGTGCGCCCGCTTAAGTGCGTCCTTCTCGAGGTGTGTGAGCGCGAAACGGCGAACCGAGTCGGCAAAGGCCTGCTGCTCTTCGGTGAAGTTGAACTGCATCTCCGATCCTTCTTAAGCCCAAGCACATCTCCGGATGGCCGCGGAGACGAGCATCCATTACCCGTGTAGCGGCAATCAAGGCGGACGCAGTGGTTCCTCACCTCGTCCGGTGATTAATGGATCGTCCGTTTTCGCGGACGAGGAGAACTGGCTCACTGCCGATCGTCTCTACCGGCTCGCCGTATGTCCTCGTGTTCTCCTCTATCTTTGCAAGGTCGAGGCAGATGGGCTAGGGGTCAGGCGAGCAACGTTGAAGCGCGGTCAACGGCAATGACCAGCCGGGGACTGCGCAAACGGTGCGCGACCCCTCGCTCATCCGCAATCGCTTCATGCGCGGGCTCGGCACCGGGCGAGGAAGAGCGCTCGACGCGTAGGCACGCCTCGCCGCCGGGGCCCTGGCGACTTGCGCTCCAAAGGCGCAAGCTTAACTGAGGTGGGTGCAACAAGAAGTTCGAGGAGGATCGCCATGGCCAACAGCTCGCGCGCAGTGACCGTCGCTCCCAAAGGCATGGGACTCTATGACTTCGTCGCCCAGCAGGACGGCTTCTTCGCCGCCGAAGGTCTCGATGTCGAGTTTGATTGGAAGACATTCCGCGGCACGCAGTCGAGCTGGAAAGGCCTCGATTATTTCCAGCGCCCGCAGGACCAGCCCTATACGCAGGACAAGCGCGCCGTCATCCAGGGCGCTTGCGTCTGGGGCACGATCTGCAATGCCAGCGCTGGCATGGGCAAGATGGTGCCCGACGCCTACGGCGTGTCGCCCTGGGCGATCTTCGTGCGGCCCGATTCGCCGATCCGCCGGCCGGAAGATCTCAAGGATGTGCCCGTGTCGGTCGGTATGCGCGCGGGAAGCCACTTCAATGTTCCGTATCGGCTGGAAAAATATCTGCCGCTCGAACACATCAAGGTGGTGAACACTGGCGGGTTCGGCGCGCGGCTCAGGGCGCTCTTGGACGGCGAGGTTGAGGCTGCGAGCCTCTTGCCGCCGCAGATTGCGATGGCCGAACAACTTGGATTGCGGGCGATCATCGCGGATACGTTCAAGACGCTGTGGTGGGTTCCGGACCATTTCGAGCCACAGGTCGTGCGCGCGTATCTGCGCGCGCTCGAGCGCGCCGAGCAGGCCATAGACGTCGACATGGAAAAGTATCTGCCGTTGTGGCGGCTCGCGGTGCCGTCGGAATTCGAGAATTTTCATCCGTGGGATTATGCGAAGTTCGGTCGCGGCGAGCGGTTCTATTACCGCAGCCTCCCGCGCGAGGAGTTCGATGAGACGCTCGCGCAGGTTAAGCGCTGGGGCCTCGACCAGTATCTTAAAGACCGCAGTTACGAAAAATTGAGTTACGCCGCGACACCTTAAGGCGCAATTGCCTGTAGTTCGCGCACCGAAAGCGGCAGCATCGGGTTGGTTGCGCCCGCAAGCTGTGATTAATTGCGCGTTCCGCTCCTGCACAGGTCACCGATGAAAAACATCAATCCAAATCCGTTCACTACGCGGCCCGAGATCGAAGGCACGTTCGGCGTCGTCACCTCCACGCACTGGATCGCTACTGCGGTCGGCATGGGCATCTTGGAGAAAGGCGGCAACGCGTTTGACGCAGCGGTCGCCACCGCTTTCACGCTGCAGGTGGTCGAGCCGCACTTGAACGGGCCAGGCGGCGATGTGCCGGTCATTATCAATGCGGTGCGCACCGGCAAGACCGAGGTGATCTGCGGTCAGGGGCCGGCGCCGGCGAAGGCCACGATCGCCCATTACAGGAGCCTCGGCCTCGACATGGTACCGGGCACCGGGCTGCTCGCCGCCTGTGTTCCCGGCACGTTCGACACCTGGATGCTTCTGCTGCGCGATTACGGAACGATGCGCCCTGCCGACGTGCTTGCTCCCGCCATCGGCTACGCGAGGGACGGTTATCCTCTGGTCGAGCGCGCGCACGCGACCATCGCGACGGTGGAGGCCCTCTTCCGTCAACATTGGCCCACCTCCGCGGCGGTCTATCTGCCCGGCGGCAAGGTCCCGGAAACTGGCGCGCTGTTCACGAACAAGACGCTCGCCGAGACCTATGCGCGCATCCTGCGCGAGGCCGAGAGCGCGGGCGGCGACCGCCTCGCGCAGATCGAAGCCGCGCGCAAGACCTGGTCGCAAGGCTTCGTCTCCGAGGCGATCGATCGCTTCTGCCGCACGCAGGCCGTGATGGATACGAGCGGCGAAGCCCACCGCGGCGTGCTTACGGGTGACGACATGGCGCGCTGGCACGCCCACATCGAGCCGCCGCTGACCTATGACTATGGCCGCTACACCGTCTGCAAGGCAGGCCCGTGGGCGCAGGGCCCGGTGATGCTGCAGCAACTGGCGCTCCTCAAGGGTTTCAATTTCGACCGCGCCGACGCCGTGCGTCCCGATTTCGTGCATCTGTTGGTCGAGTGCTCCAAGCTCGCCTATGCCGACCGCGAGAAATTCTACGGCGATCCCGATTTTGGCGAAGTGCCGATGGCGACGCTCCTTTCCGATGCCTACAACCAGGAGCGGCGCAAACTCGTGACAGAGGACGCTTCGCTCGAATTGCGCCCGGGCTCGGTCGAGGGTTTTGGCGCCGTGGTGAAGTTGCGCCGCGAGGAGGGACAGCGCCGAGCCGTCGGCGGTATGGGCGCGGGCGAACCAACCGTGGGCCGCATCGGCGAGATGCGTGGCGATACCGTGCACTTCGACATCATCGATTCCGGTGGCAACATGATCTCGGCGACACCATCCGGCGGCTGGCTGCAATCCTCGCCCGTCATTCCGGAACTCGGCTTCTGTCTTGGTACGCGCGCCCAGATGTTCTGGCTGGAGGAAGGCCATCCTGCCGCACTCGCGCCCGGCAAACGGCCGCGCACCACGCTCTCGCCGACGCTCGCGCTGCGCGATGGCGAGCCTTATCTCGCCTGGGGTTCGCCCGGCGGCGACCAGCAGGATCAATGGACCACGCAGCTGTTCATGCGGCACGTCCATGCCGGGATGAATCTGCAAGAGGCGATCGACGCCCCCGCCTGGCATTCCGAGCATTTCCCGATCTCGTTCTGGCCGCGCACCGCGCGGCCGGGCGTGCTGGTGGTCGAGGGGCGGCTGCCGCAGGCGACCGTGAAGGACTTGAAGCGCCGCGGCCACATCGTCGAAGTCGACGCCGACTGGTGCGAGGGGCGCCTCACCGCCGCTGCGCGCGAGGGCCGCCGCCGCCGCGCCGCCGCCAATCCGCGCGGCATGCAGGGTTACGCGGCCGGGCGCTGAGTTCGCGCGCGGCACACTCGGTACGCTCCCTCTCCCCATCGGGGAGAGGGTTGGGGTGAGGGTGTTACAGGCGGCGCTGATGGATCCGAACCCCCTCACCGGTTCCTCCGTGTTGCAAGGGCGAGTGGCCCTCTCCCCGCCGGGAGAGGGCACAAGCGGCGATAGCGCGCCTGCGGTAAACGACACGGAAGGAACGATGAGCGAATCGAAACCGGGCGATCTCTTGCTCGTGACCGGGGCAAGCGGCTTCGTCGGCTCGGCCGTCGCGCATGCGGCGCGCGCCGCCGGCTATCGCGTGCGCGTGCTCGTGCGAGCATCGAGCCCGCGCGTCAACATCGCGGCCGGCGACGAGGCGATCATCGGAGACATCTGCGATCGTGCGTCGCTCGCCGCCGCGTTGCGAGGCGTACGTTACCTCGCCCATGTCGCCGCTGATTATCGGCTGTGGTCGCCCGTCCCCGACGAGATCATGCGCACCAACGTGGAAGGCACCAGGGCCGTCATGGAGGAGGCGCTGCGAGGAGGGGTCGAGCGTATCGTCTATACGAGCAGCGTTGCGACACTCGAGCTAAGTGACGATAAGCCCGCCGACGAAGGTCGTCCGCTGTCCGTGAACCGAGCGATCGGCGCCTACAAGAAGAGCAAGGTCATCGCCGAACGCCTGGTCGAAGACATGGTGGAAAAGCAGAAACTTCCCGCCGTCATCGTCAATCCCTCGGCCCCGATCGGGCCGCGTGATGTCAAGCCGACACCGACCGGGCGCATCATCGTCGAGGCGGCGTCTGGCCGCATGCCTGGATTTGTGGAGACCGGCCTCAATCTCGTCCATGTCGACGACGTGGCGGCGGGGCATTTGGCGGCGTTGCGCCGCGGTCGCCTCGGCGAGCGATATATCCTAGGTGGGGAGAACGTGCGCCTGGGCAAAATGCTCGCGGACATCGCCGCGATGGTTCATCGCCGGCCGCCCCGGTTACGATTTCCCATATCCGCGCTCTATCCGGTTGCGTTCGGCGCCGAATGGCTCGCGCGCCTCACCGGACGCGCGCCGTTTGCCACTCGCGACGGGCTGCGCATGGCGCGCCACCACATGTTCTTCGATGACACCAAGGCGCGCCGTGAGCTTGGCTATACCTCGCGGCCCTATCGCGAGGCGATTGCCGATGCGATCGCCTGGTTCAAGCAGGCGGGATATTTGCGCTAAACGGCAACCGTCGACCCCTTGGCACTGACCCTCCGTCATTGCCGGGCTTGACCCGGCAATCCATCCATCTTGCAAAAACGTCTTACGAAGAAGATGGATGCGCGGGTCATAAGCGCGTTCGCGCGCGTCTGCGACGCGCTTCTGCCCGCGCATGACGAGTCAAGAACAACTCCCGCTGGTCTCAGTGCGCGGGCTCGCGGCGCTCGCGCAGGAAGCGGAAAAATTCGAGGCCTTCGCGCAACCGCCGCCGCAAGTTCTCGGGGCTTTTCACCATCTCGCCGGCGATGGCGGCGATCTTCGGCGCACGGAAATAGAAGCGTTTGTAGAAGTCGTCGACGGACGCAAAAATCTGGGTATGGCTCAGATGCGGGTAGCTCAGCGATGCGACCTGCATGCCGCTTTCGGTCAGCAGCTCCGCATTCTCGTTGGCCAGCCAACCGTTCTCGAGCGCCTGTTTGTGCAGGAACGTGCCGGGATAGGGCGCGGCGAGCGAAATCTGGATGGTATGCGGGTTGATCTCGATGGCGAAACGGATCGTCTCCTCGATGGTCTCCTTGGTCTCGCCCGGCAGCCCGAGAATGAAGGTGCCGTGGGTGACGATGCCAAGCTCCCGGCAATCCTTGGCGAAGCGCTTGGCGACGTCGATGCGCATTCCCTTCTTGATGTTGTGAAGGATCTTCTGGTTGCCGGACTCGTAGCCGACGAGCAGCAACCGCAGCCCGTTGTCCTTCAACACCTTCAAGGTTGATCGCGGCACATTGGCCTTGGCGTTGCACGACCACACCATCCCGAGCTTGCCGATCTCGCGCGCGAGCGCCTCCACGCGCGGCAGGTTGTCGGTCAGCGTGTCGTCGTCGAAAAAAAATTCCTTGACTTGCGGAAAGGCCTTCTGCGCCCAGGCGAGCTCCTCGACGACGTGGCCGACGCTACGCGTGCGATAACGATGGCCGCCGATCGTCTGCGGCCACAGGCAGAAGGTGCAGCGCGATTTGCATCCGCGACCCGTGTAGAACGAGATGTAGGGATGCTTCAGATAGCCGCTGAAATAATTCTCAATGACGAGATCGCGCTTGTAGATCGGCGTGACGAAGGGCAGATCGTCCATGTTCTCCAGCACCGCGCGGTCCTCGTTGTGCACGATGATGCCGTCAGCGTTGCGCCAAGAGAGCCCGGCGATGCGGGCGAGGTCACGCCCCTCGGCAACTTCTTTGATGGTGAAATCGAACTCGTTGCGAGCGACGAAATCGATCGCCGTCGAGGCCGTGAGGCTCGCCTTCGGCTCGACCGCGACCTTCGCCCCGATCATGCCGATCTTTAAGTCTGGTTTGAGCGCCTTGAGCGCCTCGGCGGTTCGCACATCGACGGAGAATGACGGGGTCGAGGTATGCATCACGACGAGGTCGCGACGTACGGCCTCGGGCGCGACGTCCTGGAATTTGAGCCGGTGCGGCGGTGCGTCGATCAGTTTGGAATCCTCGACCAGCGCTGCCGGCTGGGCGAGCCAGGTGGGGAACCAGAAGGACTGGATCTCGCGGCGCATCTGATAGCGCGCGCCCGCGCCGCCATCGAAACCGTCGAATGATGGCGCCTGTAGAAACAGCGTCCGCATCATGACCGCGTCCCCCGATCAGCCGTCCATGCCCCTGCACCCATGCGGAAGCGGTGATCCCGCCAGCTGACTTCCCATCTGAGGAAACTTACAACGAAGACCGCGAACGACAATAAGTCGCAGGCGGGCACAAGCCAATACGGTTGCGAGGGAAGGACGCAGGCGCGCTCGACCTGGCGCAAAACCGCCATCCGGCACGCGGTTGCCACCAGCGCGATCGCGATCGCCGAGAGCAGAGCGGTCGAACCGACGCCGAGGAGGGCCGCGATGAGCGCCCACGGGAGAGGATGGCCGAGGACCGTCCCGGTGTAACCGATAGGATCGATGCTCCGGATGGTGCGCGCCCAGCGCAGCTGCTGCCGCCACAATTCGCCAAACGATCCTTGGGGGCAGAGGTGGGCGACGGCGAACGGCGGGATCGCGATCTTGCCAACGTGCGTGCGCAACGCCTGCCCCATCGCGTAATCGTCCGCGAGGCAGTCGGCGAACGGCTTGAAGCCGCCGATTGCGGCCAAGGTCGCGCGCCTGAACGCCAGCGTGGACCCGAAGCATGGCCGCGCCAAGCCAAACGCGAGTCCGACCAGGACGCTCGGCAGGAATTGCGCGTTGATGAAAAGCGCACCGAGCCTTGCCCAGAGACCGGTGACCGCGATGCCGTAATAAAGGCAGGTCACCGCGCTGATGCCAGGCTCCTCCAGCGCGGCGATGACGCGCGCCAGATGAGAAGGATCAACCCGAATGTCGCTGTCGGCCACGACGACGACGTCATGGCGGATGCGCGGCGCCATGTTGACGAGGTTCGAGACCTTTCGATTGACCCCGTGCGCTTTGCCGTCGATGACGAGATCGAGATCGCCGCCGGGGAGCGCCCGCCGAAGCCGCTCGACCGTGGCGACGGCACTATCGTGCGGTTCCTGCACGCCGAAGATGATCTGAACATCGCCCCGATAATCCTGGATGCAGAACGAGCGGAGATTATCGAGCAGACCCGGCTCGTCGCCATAAAGTGGTTTAAGGATCGTGATCGACGGCGCAGCAGTGGTACGTGTCTCACGGCGATGCCGCGCAAAGCTGCGCACGAGTATCGCGGCCAACAGGAGATATGCGCAGCCGACGATGGCAACTCCCGACGCCGCGACAGAGGACCAGAACAAGGTCACCCCTTGGCTCGGCCGATTGAGGACCGCGGGTCGATCGGCACGCGCGCGGGCGAAACGGGTGCGCGTACGGGAGACGCACGGTAGCTCGGGACCAAGCGGCCCCATTCCAGCATCTGCCAGCCGAGCAGGCCAGGCGCGCCGAGAGCGAGATCGGCGGCCCTCTTGACGAGAGAAAGCGCGATCGCCTGCTCCGGCGGGATTGCGAATACCGCGCAGAGCAGGACCAGCGCGCCCTCCTGCGCCCCCAAAGCGCTGGGCACCGCGAAGGCGGCTCCGCGCACCGCATGCATCAGGCTCTCGATGACCAGCGCCTCGCCGACGCCGATGGGATGCCCCATGAACGCGAACACCAGCCAGACTTCCGCGACTCCGACAACCCAGCCAGCCATGTGCACGATGCTGCTGGCAATGAGGCTCGATCGCGCCGCGTAGATCATCGCCAGGTTGTGATAAACGGCGTCGATCGTGCCGAGCACGCGCCATTCCCGCTCCCCGGCCAAGCGCGGCACGATCGATTGAAGGACGCGTTGCCCGCCGCGCCGCTGCGCGAAATAGAAGCCGGCAAGCAGGAGCGCGGCGATCGCAAGCCCGATGGCGGTGCTTCGCGCCAAGGCATGATCGGCTCCCAGTGCCGTCAGCATAACAAGGCCGATTGCTGCGAACAGAAACTGCGCGGCCGCTTGGATGAGGATATCGACGATGACGCTCGCGGCGGCGAGCGCGCCCGGAACGGCGTACGTTGTCAACAACCGCGCGCCGATCACGTCGCCACCGATCTGCGCCACCGGCAATAGGACGTTAATCGCCTCGCGAATGAACCGCAACAACAAGCACGGGCCGAGCTGCGGCCGCACCCTCGCGGGGAAGAGCAGCCACCAGCCCGCTCCCGCTACGGCGACCGTGACGCTACGCACCAGCACGACCAGCAGAATTCCCCAACCGATGCTGGCAATCGCGTGGCCGACCGCTTCGAGGCCGCACCAAACGGTGAGCGCGACGAGCGCGGCAATGCCAACCAGCCACGCTACAACCCCAGCTTGCTTGACCATCCCCCCACTCCGGTTCCGCAACCACCTATCTGCCTGCGCACTAAGGCAGCGGGAAGGCGGTCCGGGCGCTACCCGCAAGCGGCGGGCTACCAAGGCGTTTTGATGTCGAACGAGTGGGTGAACCCAAATCCAACCGTCACCTGGTCGGGGGAGCCCCGCTGGGTCACGATCGGCGAGCCTGAGACGTCGCCGCTGAGCCGTTCGTACTCGAGGAAGACGTGCGTCGCCCACTGCGGGGTCCACAGGTAGCGCGCCTGCGCGCCTGCCCCATAGGAGCGAAGGCCGCCCTTGGCGTCGTATATAGGCAGGCCCGATATCGCCGACTGCGCCGAGGTAACGCCGAAATACGGATTGAGCGCGGGCGTGGTTGCGAGCGTGAGCCGTGGCCCCCCCGAGAAGGTCCATTGAGGGCCCACCGGAACGACGGCATCCGTCATGATATCGGACACGATCCCCTGGTGACCGTGGAAGCCCTGGCGCACCTCGGTGCGGGTGCGCAGCCAAGGCACCCACCAATACTGCGCAAAGATGCCCACCTCTCCTGCCCAAGGAACGTTGCCGAGCCGGTGCACCGCCTCGGAGTTGGCCTTTTCACGCTGCGAATACACGAATTGGCCGACCGGACCGATTTGGTAATTACCTCCGTCGATCACTGCGATATCCAAGCCATCGCGCGGACCGCGGAAGGGCTCGGGCGTGCCGTAGCGGCGCACGGCGAAGATGGGATAGGGGCGCAGGCGCTCGCGGCTCGAGCCTTGGAACAGCGGTTCTTCCCGGCCTTCCGCACCGAGCGTGATGGTCCAATCATAGGCGGGGGCCGGCAGCGCACGGGCGCGCGCATTCTCCTCGGCTGCGGATTGAGCCATGGGAAGCAGCGCAGCCATAACAGCCGCGATCGCGGCGCCCCCACCCCTCATCTGCCCCCCTCTGATTGCCCCGCGAGGGATAATATCGATCGACAATATGCAACCCTCGTTAACATGGCGGTGGCCACCCGCACAACGCGCGCCCATGACGCAAAGTGCTTTTGCGGCGCCATGTGGCCCGGCGCCAACACGGCCTAAAATCTTGGGAATTCAGGGTTGTGCGGCTCTGAGCTCGCCACCGCCCAGCGGCATCAAGGTATGCCACAATGCCCCTTCATCCGGGGGAGGAGGAACCATCCATGAACGGCGCCGGCGTCGTTGCAGAAATCCTCAGGCGCGAGGGAACCGAGTTTCTCTCCTGTTATCCGCGCAACCCCCTCATTGAGGCCTGCGCCGCGCTCGACATCCGGCCGATTCTGTGCAGGCAAGAGCGCGTCGGCGTCGGCTTGGCGGACGGCTACACGCGCATCAAGCGCGGCAAGCGCAACGGCGTCTTCGCCGCCCAGGCGGGCCCCGGCATCGAGAACGCCTTTCCCGGCGTGGCGCAGGCCTATTCCGAAAACGTCCCGCTGCTGATCATCCCCGCAGGTCTGCCGCTGGCGCGCCAATACGTGCGGCCGGTTTTTCGCGCCGCCGACGTTTATCGGCCGGTGACCAAATGGTCCGCGATGGCACATTCGGTGCAAGAGCTGCCCGACCTGATGCGCCGGGCCTATCACGCCATGCGCAGCGGCAAGGGCGGGCCGGTGCTCATCGAGATTCCTGCCGAGGTGTGGGAGACGCAGTACGCGGGTGAGCTCGACTACGCGCCCGCTCCGGTGCAGCGCGCAGCTCCCGATCCCGACGCGGTCAAGACGGCGGTGCGCATGCTGCTCAAGGCGAAGGCCCCGCTGCTCTTGGCGGGGCAGGGCGTGCTCTATGCCGACGCGAGCGACCGCCTGACCGCCTTGGCCGAACTCATTCCCGCGCCCGTCCTCACCACAAATCCGGGCAAGAGCACCATCGCCGAGAACCATCCGCTTGCACTGGGCGCATCTACGCGCTCGCGGCCGAAAATGGTGACGACTTCATGGCCAAAGCGGACCTCGTGCTGGCGATCGGCTCGAGCCTCACGCGCACCCCGTTCGGCCCTGGCGTGCCGTCCGGCAAGACGATTATCCATTCGACCAATGACCCCTCGGATATCAACAAGGAGTACCGCGTCGACCATGCCGTGATCGGCGATGCCGCGCTGGTGCTCGATGAGATCATCGCCGAGGTCGGCCGGCAAAAGGGCGCAGGCGGGGGCAACGCGCTCGCCTCGCTCAAGGAGGAGGTGGCCGCCGCGAAGAAAGCCTGGCTCGCTGAATGGGACAAGCAGCTCAATTCCGAGGAAATGCCGATCAACCAGTACCGCGTGATCCGCGATCTCATGCGCAGCGTTGACCGCGACAACGTCATCATCACTCACGATTCCGGCGGGCCGCGCGAACAGCTCATCCCGTTCTGGGAGACGACCGCGCCCGGCTCCTACATGGGTTGGGGCAAGTCGACCCAGCTCGGCTATGGGCTCGGCATCACCATGGGTGCAAAGCTCGCGGCGCCGGAGAAGCTTTGCGTCAACATCATGGGCGACGCGTCGATCGGCATGACCGGCATGGACATCGAGACCGCCGCGCGCAACCGCATCGGCATTCTCACCATCGTCTTCAACAACGGCGTGATGGCGGCCGAGCGCGACGTGCTGCTACTGTCGACTAAGAAATACGGCGCGCTGACCATCGGCGGCAACTACGCCAAAGTGGCCGAGGGTCTCAACGTCGCCGCGATGCGGATCGAAAAGCCCGGTGACATCGTGCCGGCGATCAAGGACGCGGTGCGCGTGACCGAAACGGGCGCGCCGTTTTTGCTCGAGGTCCTCGTCAAGGAAGGCTACGACTTCTCGCGCTATCCGCTGGAGGGACTCTAGTCGCTTCGGCCTGAGCGCCAGCGATGCGTCCTTACTCCGTCTTCCATGGCACGGCTTTACGCTCGATTTCCTGGAACAGCACCGAGGTGATGAGCCCGAGGATGCCGATGGTCACGATGCCCACGAACATCACGTCGACCTGGAGGAGCTCCCACGAATTCCAGATCAGGTAGCCGATGCCGCTCTTGGTCGCGACGAATTCCGACGCGACCAGCACGATGAAGGAGACCGCAAGCGCAATGCGAAGTCCGGCGAAGGTCGTCGGCAGCGCGCCGAAGAACACGATGCGGGTGAACATCACGGTCTGGCTCGCGCCGTAGTTCTTCGCCACGTCCCAGTAGATCCGCTCGATGTTCGCGGCGCCCACATAGGTGTTCACAACGACGGGGAAGAAAACGGCGATGGCGACGAGCGCGACTTTCGACGCGTCGCCGAATCCGAACGCGAGCAGCAGTAGCGGCATCAGCGCGATTTTTGGGATCGGAAACAGCGCGGCGATCAGCGGATCGACCATGATCCGCACCGGCTTGAACATGGCCATGAGCAGCCCGACCGCGACCGCCGGCACCGCGCCGATGATGTAGCCGAGAAAGACGCGATAGAGCGTTACGCCGACGTGCCATTCAAGCTCGCCGGTCCCTGCGAGCGCGATGAAACGCCGCGCGATATCGCTCGGCGCAGGCACAAACCGGCGATCGCCGATGCCGGCCATCAACAGGATTTGCCAGATCACGAGGAAAGCAACCGGCGAGATCAGATAGAGCAATCGCTCGCGCGTCTTGCTGGACATCTCAGCTTTCATGAATGGCTCCCATCGGTCAGGGCGTAGGGGTGGGCAAAGGCGCGCATCGTTCCGTTTCTCCGCGTGGGCAAATGGTGCGCGCGCCGCAATCACGCAGCGACTATGCGGCAATGATTTTGTCCCAGCCTACGGATGTTCATTTCTCCTCGTCGCGGCGGGCGCGCGTGACCTCGTCCTCCAACACTCGCCAGATATCGAGCTTGAGGCGGCCGAACTCCGCTGATGCCGACAATGTCATGAGATTGCGCGGGCGCGGGAAGGGTACATCGACGACCTGTTTGATCCGGCCGGGCTGGGCGGTCATCACCACGGTGCGGTCGCCGAGCAGCAACGCCTCATCGATCGAATGGGTGACATAGATCACGGTCTTGCGGGTCTGCTCCCAGATGCGCACCAACTCAGCCTGCAGGATGATGCGGTTCTGGGCATCGAGCGCGGCAAGCGGCTCATCCATCAGCAGCATGCCCGGATCGGTCACGAACGCGCGCGCAATCGCGCTCCTCTGGCGCATACCACCCGAGAGTTGGTGCGGATAGTGCCGTCGGAATCTGGTCAGCCCGACGAGCTTCAGGGCCGCTTCGACCCGTGCGGCCGCTTCCTCCGTGCCCACCCCGCGCGTCATGAGGCCAAAACCAACATTGGCCTCGACGCTCATCCAGGGAAAGAGGCCGCTCTCCTGGAACACCATGGCGTTCTCGACCGCCCAGCCCGGCGCGTCGACTTTGATCGTGCCGCCGCTCGGCGCCGTGAGACCCGCGAGGATGCGCAGGAGCGTCGACTTGCCACACCCCGATGGACCGACGATGCAGACGAATTCGCCCGGGGTGATCCGCAGGTTGATGTTGTCGAGCGCAAGGACGCGAGTGGGGCCGCTCAGGTATTCCTTGCGCAGGCCTGCGATACCGATCGCTGCGCCGCGCCGCTCGCCGGCCATTCGTTCTTTCTCCCGCGGCGCGTTGCGTCAGCGACAGCCGGCGAGCGTGCTCTCCTTGTTCTCGAGCACGAACGGGGGAAGCTTGCTCAGCGCGTAATCGACGTAGCTTTTATCCACGAGCCGATCGGCCGGAAACTCGGCATTGCTCATCTTGCTCTTGTGGAACCAGGCCTGCATGTCGAGCATGCTCGCGACATTGATCGTGCCGTTGGGGCTGCGCGCCGGCCACGGATACTTGTGCAGCAATTCCGGGCGCGTTTCGGTGCCAGTGCGGATCGCCAGCTCGATGAAAGTCCCCCGGACGCCGCCGCCGTGATAGGCCTGGCAATAGTCGCGGATGGCGCGCAGATATGCGACGTAATAATTGCGCACGAGCTCCTGATTGGCGCGCGCGAAATCGGTGTTGATCATGCTCACGGCAATGGTGAGCGGATTCGGCTTGACGATGTCGTCGGGGTCCTTGAAATTCACCGCGTGCCCGCCGTCGAGCAATTGCGCGGTGAAGGGCGGGATCGTGATGGCCGCGTCGATCGCCTTGTTGTTGAACGCGACCGCATATTGCGTGAAGGGAATGACTTTGATGTCGACGTCGTTGATGGTCAGCCCGTCGCTCTCGAGGAGCTTGCCGACCTCATAGGTCGACACCGCGCCCTGGCCGTTGGTGGCGATGGTCTTGCCCTTGAGCTGCCGCAACTGGGTGATCTGGCCCTTGAGGTCGGGGCGCAGCATCAGGTTGTGTCCGAGCGGGCTCGAGACGCGGTCGAGCACCATGGTGACCGGCAAATTCTTTTCCAGCGCGTTGAAATATCCGGCGGAAATTCCGCCCTCCACGAGCTGCAACTGATTCTGCGCCAACAGGGCGATCGAGTTGGCGGCGGTGTCGAGAGTCTCGGTCACAACCTTGATGCCGTAGTCCTTGAAGTAGCCCTGTTCGACGCCCCACAGAATGGTGGCGGTGGAAATGGAGCGCACCGTGCCGACCTTAACGGTGACTTCCTGGGCGTTGGCCGCGAGGGCGCCGCCAATGATGGCGAAACAGGCAAATAGACTGCGCCGAAGCCTCATGCAGTTTCTCCCCTGGCGCGGCTCAACGCGCTCCTTCGATTTGTGAAACGGGCTCCCTCGGCCTCGCGTCCGTTAGCGCGGCGGCGCGGCGGATTATAGCGAAAAGTGTTCGGCGGACCACAAACAGCTGCCGCGGCCGATTGGCAACGGCACGCACGCTTAGATAGGCTCGATCGCGGAAGAGATGGACTGCTGCAGCGGGGCGATCGTGCAATGCTAACCAATCTTTCGGCGCGCAGCGGCCCCTTCATCGGGCGCGCCATGCCGCGGTTCGAGGATCTGCGTTTCGTACGCGGAGCCGGCAATTACACCGACGACGTCTCGCTGCCGGGTCAGACGTATGCCGTGTTCGTGCGCGCGCCCCACGCCCATGCCCGCATTGTATCGATCGACACGTCGGCCGCGCGTCGAGGTTCGGGCGTCATCGCCGTGCTCGTCGGCGAGGATTATCTCGCCGATGACCACATAGGCATGGCGCATCTTCCCAATCCAGCCGACGCCCACGACGTCACCATGCCGAGCTTCCAGCCCACGGCGGAGTGCAAGATCCTCGATCTGCTGCACTTGCCGCTTGCGGTCGATTGCGTGCGTTTTGTCGGCGAGCCGGTTGCACTGGTCGTGGCGGAAACGCTTGCGGCCGCGCGCGATGCTGCCGAGGCAGTGGCGGTCGAGTACCAAGTCCTGCCGGCGGTGACCGACGTCGTGGAGGCGCTCGCGGACGGCGCGCCAACGATCTGGCCAGAGGCGCCCGGCAACCTCGCGGTCGATTGCGCCTTCGGTGATCCCGCCGCGGTCGAGGCCGCGATGGCCGCCGCGTACCTCGTCGTCGACGCGACGATCCGCAATCAGCGCACGTTCAGCGCGTTCATGGAGCCGCGTGCGGCGATCGGAAGCTACGACGCGACGGAAGCGCGATATACCTTGATCTCGGGATGCCAGGGCGCGCATCGGTTACGACACGCGCTCGCGGGCTGCCTCAAAGTGCCGCAAGACCGCGTGCACGTGATCTGTCCCGATGTCGGCGGCGCGTTCGGATCGCGCTTCAATATTTACTCGGAGCAGGTCGCGGTGGTGTGGGCGGCGCGCGGTCTCGGTCGTCCGGTGAAATGGACGGGCGACCGCAGCGAGGCGTTCCTCACCGACTATACCGCGCGCGACGTCGTCACCCGCGCGCGGCTCGCTTTCAGTCGCCGCGGCCGCATGCTCGCGCTGGCGCTCGAGCTCACCGCCAACACCGGAGCGCACACCGTCTCCTATGTTCCGCTCAGCAACGGTTATCGCGTTGCACCCACCGTCTACGATGTGCCGATCGCATGGGTGCGCCTGCGCGGCGTGATGACCAACACTGTGCCCACGGCGCCGTTTCGCGGGGCCGGCCGGCCCGAAGCCACAACTGTCATGGAGCGGCTCATCGACATCGCCGCAGCTCGCTTGAACATCGACCGCGTGGAACTACGCCGGCGCAACCTGATCCGCCACGATAAGCTGCCCCACCGCACGGCAACCGGGCTCACTTACGATAGCGGCGATTTCGCCGGCAATCTCGCCCGCGCGCTCGAGGCCGCCGACTGGGATGGCTTTCCGGCGCGCCGCAAGGAGGCGAAGAAGCGCGGCCGGCTGCTCGGCATGGCCGTCGCCAATTACGTCGAAACGCCGGTGGGCATGCCGCACGAGCGTGTGGCCATCAAGATCTCGCCCACAAGCCGCGTCGCGCTCCTCGTCGGGACACAATCGAGCGGGCAGGGTCATGAGACGAGCTTCCGGCAAGTGGTGGCGGATCAACTCGGCGTCGACCCGCAGGCGATCGATTTCATCAGCGGTGATACAGTGGCCCTCGCGTCGGGCGGCGGCACCCACTCCGATCGTTCCATGCGGCTCGCCGGATCGCTGATGGTTGAGACGTCGCGTGCGGTGATGGAAAAGGCGCGCCGGATCGCGGCCGTCATGCTTGAGGTCGCCGAAAGCGACATTTCCTTCGCGGACGGTCTGTTCGTGACGCCGAACAGCAATCGTCGGCTGAGCCTATTTGATGTCGCGCGCGCCGCCGACGAGCTCTCCTCGCTTCCCGACGACCTGCGCGGGCGGCTCGCGGCTGAGGCGAGCTTCACCGGGCGGATTCCGGCCTATCCAACCGGCGCCGCAATCTGCGAGGTCGAGGTCGACCCGCAAACCGGCGCCGTCGAAATCCGCCGCTACACTTCGATCGACGACGGCGGCCAGCCGATCAATCCGCTGATCCTGCACGGCCAGGTGCATGGGGGCGTGGCTCAGGGCGTGGGCCAAGCGATGCTGGAGGCAGCCGTCTACGAGCCCGGATCGGGCCAGCTCATCTCCGCAAGCTTTCTCGACTATGCCATTCCGCGCGCGGACCACTTTCCGCATCTCGACGTCGCGCTGACGGAAGATCCCACGAAGGGCAACGCGCTGCGCGTCAAGGGCGGCGGCGAGGCCGGAATCACGCCGAGCTCGGCGGTTCTTATCAACGCCGTCATCGACGCGCTTTCTGGGCTCGGCGTCGAGCACATGGATCCGCCGGTCACGCCAGAGCGCGTGTGGCAGGCGATCCGTGATGCGCGGGGCGCTCCGAAAAGATCTCGGAGATAATCCTCGGGCACATCTCTCCGTTCATTCCCGCGAAAGCGGGAATCCAGAGCCAAGCGCTGGGTCCCCGCAACGGGGTCCCCGCGACGCGGGCGTCGGGGGTGCCCCTCGCGGGCACGAGCGGATTGTTGGACGGGGTGCAGCCTATTTGGCCGAGTGCTACTGCGCGGCGGCGCTGCTGCCCTTCGCAGCGGCGGCGGGAGCCGGCCGCGCGGAAGCCGCTGGTGCCCGCGCGGGCGCATATTTGGCAACGACCGAGCGATCGAGCTGCGCCATGGCGCTGTCCGGCAAACGCTTCCAGACCTCGTCCATGCCGAGCAGCGGGATGCCAAGATAGCCGCGCACCGTCAGCACCTGCCCGTCGGGGCTCAGCGTCATCATCGCGCGGTAGACGGTGCCATCGCGCGGATCGAGAATATTGCCGTTGTCATAGCGCAAACCACTGCGCCGCATATCTCTGATGAAGGAGAGTCCGAGCAGCGGTGCGTTCCTGCGGTCGTCGGTGCATCGCGCGCAGGTCGGATGCGGATCATCGATGCCGGGCCGCGCAAAGAGCTTCGCGAAGGCCCCCTCGAAGGCGCCGTTGCGCTCCACGAATATGAACCAGCCGACCGATTTGCCGGCCTCGTCCTTCTTCTCCCATAGCCCGGCAACGGTCGGCTCTGCGGCTTGGATGGGAAGCGCAGCGCTCGTGAACACCACGAGGCTCGCGACGAGCAATATCGAAATCCGCGTTTTCAAGGCGCAATCCCCCCTGTGAGGATGAACCGCCATCGCGCAACAATATGCCCATTTCAGGGCGCGCCAGGGCCGCGCAATTCCCTTGCGCCACGTAGATATCCGGGATTCCCCCGCAATACAGCCCTGGTCCGGAGAAAATCTCGCGTCTAACAGCGATTCCTCGCTTTTGCTTGCTGCGCCGCCGGGCTGCGGCGTCATCCACTCCCTGCGCTCCTCGCGGCGAATGTGGAGAGGGTGGTAGATTGGACCGAAGCCCGGGCACCACCATTCCCCATGTCGCTGATTTATCGACTCGCATCCCGTAACTTACTGCACGACCGGCTTCGCTTCATTGCGACCGTCATCGGTATCATCTTTTCTGTCGTGCTCGTGACCGTTCAGCTGGGCCTCTATTTGGGGTTCGGTCGGATTGTCACGACGATGATCGATCACGCATCCGCCGATCTATGGATCATGCCGTGGGGAACGAAGTGCTTCGAAGATCCTTCGACGCTCGACGAACGCACGCGATTTCAAGCGTTGTCGATCGATGGCGTGACGCAAGCCGCCCCGGTCGTCATCGGCTATGCCGACTGGCGCTTACCCGCAGGCGGAACCTTCCCCGTCTTCATTGTCGCGTCGGACCTCAGAGAGGGGGGCTTGCTGCCCTGGAATTTGGTCGAGGGCAGCGTCGAGGCGCTGGCGATCCCCGGCGCGGTTGCGGTCGACCGCTCCTACTTTGACCGTCTCGGCATCAACGGAATCGGGGCGAACGCCGAGATTCGCGGCCAGAAAGTCGAGGTGCGGGCGGTCACGAACGGTATCCGCTCGTTCACGACGACGCCTTACGTTTTCACGACGCTCGATCGCGGGCGAGCCTTCACCGGAACACCGGCCAATAAAGTCACCTATTTTCTGGTGCGCGTCTCTCCTGGCGCCGGCGTCGAGAGCGTGCGCCGCCGTCTCGCGGCGAATCTCTCCGATGTCGATGTCCTCACGAGTGCCGAGTTTCGCGACCGTAGCCGCTCCTTCTGGCTGTTCGGCACCGGCGCCGGTTTCGCATTGTTCGCCGGCGCGCTGCTCGGGATGATCGTCGGCACCGTCATCGTCGCGCAGACGCTCTATTCCAGCACCAAGGACCACATCAACGAGTTCGCGACGCTGCGCGCCATCGGCTGCTCGCGCCTTTATATCCACAAGGTCATCGTCTGCCAGGCGCTGATCAGTGCGGTGCTCGGATTCTGTTTCGCTGCCGGGGTGGGGTTGCTCGTCGTCGCGGCGACCGCGGATACCGCGTTGCCCGTCGTGATGACGCCCGCGCTCACTGTGGTGCTGTTCGCACTCACGCTCCTGATGTGCGTCATCTCGGCGGTCGCCGCGATCGTTCAGGTGACGCGCATCGATCCTGTGATGGTGTTCACGCGATGACCGAGCCCGTCGTCGAGGCCATCGATATCGTGAAATGGCTGGGCAAGGGGGCGGCGCAGGTGCAAGCCCTCAAGGGTATCAGCTTGGCGCTCCGGGGCGGCGAATTGACGCTGCTGATGGGCCCCTCCGGAAGTGGCAAGACCACGCTTCTCTCGATACTCGGATGCATGCTCACGCCGACGGGCGGCACCGTCCGCATGCGGGGCCGCTTAACGGAAGGTGCCGGGCCTGAGGAGCTGGCGAAACTCCGGCGCGAGCACGTCGGGTTCGTATTTCAGTCCTATCATCTGTTCCCCACCTTGACGGCCACCGACAACGTGCGCTTGGCGCTCGACGTGCGCGGCGAGAATTCCGCCCGCGCCATCGCCAAGTCCAAAGAGGCTTTGGCGATGGTCGGCCTGGCGGGCAAGGTCAACGCGTTTCCGCTCGAGCTCAGCGGCGGCGAGCAACAGCGGGTTGCCATTGCACGGGCGATCGTGGGAGAGCCGTCGGCGGTTCTCGCGGACGAGCCCACGGCTTCGCTCGATGGTGAGAACGGCAACGCAATCATGACACTCTTGGCCGAGATCGCCAGGGATTCGTCGCGCGGGGTGTTGGTCGTCGCGCACGATCCGCGTATATTGCGCTTTGCCGATCGAGTGGTTCACATCGAGGACGGATGCATCATTCGCGAAGAGCGCGGCGATGCCGCGCTCAAGAAAGATCAAGGCGAGTGCGCCGCCCATGATCACGACGACAAGCCTGACCGGGTGGACTAAGGCCGCCGTCCTCGGCGCCGTCGCAGTCGCATTGGCGCTCGCGGTGCTCGCGGCGAGAACCGGCGAGCAGGAAAGCGCGCGCGGGGGGCGGCCCGAGGCGGCGGATGGCAAGCGCTGGCAAACGGTGGCGCCGGGCCGGGTCGAGCCTCGCTCGGGAACGATTAAGATCGCGGCGCCCGTCATGGGCGTGATCGCGCAGGTGTTGGTCAAAGTGGACGACAAGGTTTTTCCCGGCGAGCCGCTAATCCGGCTCGTGGACACTGAAGCGCGCGCGCGGCTTGCCGCCGCCGAGGCGCAAGTCGCTTTTCGGCTCCGCGCGCGCAACGAGGAGAGCGCGCCGGCGCCCGCGGCGGCCCCGGCGAGGCTGGCCTCGCGACCACGACCGGCACCGCGGCCGCGGGGCGAAGTCGCGGTGGCGAATGTCGATAAGGCGGCTACACGGCGGCGCGCGGAGGATGCGCTCGCCGATGCCGACAAAGCCGTGATGGAGGCGCAGGCCGCCGTTGATAAAGCCGTAGTCGATAGGCGTGCCGGCACGGGTTCGGATGCGGCGGTCGAGGCGGCACGCTCAGGCCTGGCACGCTCGCGCGAACGGCAACAGCAACAGAGAGCCGAGCTGCGCCGCATCGAAGTCGATCCCGCAACGCCGCTGCCGACCTTTGCCGAGGGCCAGGTCAATGTTGCCCGCGCTGAGGCGGCGGCCGCGGCGGCGGAAATCGAGCGATTGACCATCCGCGCGCCCATCGCCGGGACCGTGCTGCAGGTCAATGCCAAGCCGGGAGAACTCGCCGCTCCTTCCAACGCGCAGCCGCTGCTGGTTATCGGCGACGTCTCCGCGTTGCGCGTGCGCGCCGAACTGGACGAGCGCGATCTCGGCGAGATCAAGATCGGTCAGCCGGCCGTCATCCGTGCCGATGCCTTTCGCGGACGCGACTTTGCGGGAAAAGTCTCCTTCATCGCGCCGATCGTCGAGCCAGCACGCATCAACAACGCGCGGGGGCAACGCAACGTCACCGATGTCGACGTGGTCGAAGTGCTGGTCGATTTGGCGAAGCCCGATCCGCTAGCGGTCGGCATGAAGGTCGACGTCTATTTCCAGCCCGGCGTCCGTTAGGCCGCCGATCGGCGACCGACTCGATCTGCTCCCTCTCCCCTAGGGGGCTTTGCATAAGAAGCTCATGGTGCACAAAAACGGTTTCTCGAAGCCTAGATTCCTCTCTAGGGTTATCGCAACGCGGCCGGCTCTTTCACCGTCAACAGCGCAACCCAAATCACACCGCGACCCTCACCAGCTGGGGTCGGAATCGTTGATGCAACGGTGACCACCGCGGGCGGTACCAGCGCCATCAGCAACGTCAATCCAAATACCGGTCCGACGTCGGGGGGCACCAGCGTAACCATCACGGGCACCAATTTTTCCGGCGCAACTGCGGTCAGCTTTGGCGGCAACGCGGCAGCCTCTTTCACCGTCAACAGCGCAACCCAAATCACCGCGACCTCACCAGCTGGGATGGGTACCGTTGATGTAACGGTGACCAACGAGAACGGTACCAGCGCCACCAGTTCGGGTGATCGGTTCACTTATGGGCCAGTGGGGACCACGACAGCGATATCATCGTCGCAAAACCCGTCGAGCTTTGGGCAACCCGTGCAGTTCACGATGAAGGTGACCGGGCTTTCGCCAACCGGGTCGGTGAGCTTGTTCGACGGGGGCACGCAGATCGGCACTGGAACGCTGGCGGCCGGCACAGCCAGTTTCACAGTTTCTTCGCTCGCCGTGGGCAGCCATTCGCTCACGGCACGATACAGCGGCGATCCCAGTAATGCCGCCAGCACCTCAGCGGCACTGATCCAGACCGTCAATGTCCGCCCGATACGACGCCCGCTGCGATGCCAGCTCCCCGCATCCTCACGGCAGCGGCATGGCCGGCGCGATCGCGTCCCACGGACAGCTGCTGGGCCCCCGCTCAAGGCACTTGAACTGCTAACGTCGTACATGTGCACTGCGGTCGAAATACGCCGGATTGGCTCGCCTTGTGCCAACAGCGCCGGAACGACATTGCGCCGCGCGGGTTGGCGCCATAAACTCGGGAATACCGGAACCGATCGGTCGGAATTGCCCGAATCGATCAACGCAGGGTGGAAACATGAATATCCGCGAAACCGCGCCTCGGATTACCGAGCTCGAGAAGATTTCCACGCGTACCGACACCCGCGACTACCTAGCCAAAGCCGGGCCGACCAAGGAGAAGCTGAAGGATTGGCTCATTGTCGACGTCGATGCCCACGTCAATGAGACCGCGTTTTGGTCGGAAGTCACTGACCGCATCGACAACGAGGTTCTGCGCTACATCGCCGAGGCGTTCCGCGACCGCGGCCCGTTTCCCGGCTTATTGAATGCCAACGGGCCGCTCTACCAGGACGTGGCCGGCCGCATTATGCACCAGCAGAAGCTCGCCGAGCCGACGCCGCCCGGGCTGCATCGCCAGGTGCAGCTCACCCAACGCGCCATGGACGCGCTCGGCATCGATTACATGGTGGTGTTCCCGACGCCGATGCTCTCGCTCGGCATGCACCCGCAGACCGATGCCGAAGTGGCGCTCGGCAACGCGTATAACCGCTGGTTGATCGAGGAGATTCTTCCCCAGGACAAGCGCCAGAAGGCGCTGCTCTATCTTCCGTTCAACGATCCGGAGGCCTGCGTAGAGACGGTCGAGCGTTTCGCCGACGCGCCCGGCGTGGTCGGTTTCTCCGTCACCTCCACGCGGCACAAGCCGGTTTGGCACAATTCGTATATGCGGCTTTATGCGGCATTGCAGGAGGCAGGCAAGCCGCTCGGCTTCCATGCCGGCTTCAGCTGGGCCGATGCGTCGTTTCAGCAGCTCAACCGCTTCATTGGCATGCACTCGCTCTCGTTCGTGCACTTCAACATGATCCACATGACCAACTGGGTGCTCAACGGATTGCCCGAGCGCTTTCCCGGGCTCAAGGTGATCTGGATCGAGAGCGGGCTGGCCTGGGTTCCTTTCGTCATGCAGCGGCTCGACTCCGAATACATGATGCGCACCTCCGAGTGCCCACTGCTCAAGCGCAAGCCGAGCGAGTACATCCAGGAGATGTACTTCACCAGCCAGCCGCTCGAGCGCAGCAATATGAAGCTGACCCAAGCGACCTTCGAGGCGATCGGGGCCAACACGCAGCTGCTCTACGCTTCGGACTGGCCGCATTGGGATTTCGACGCGCCGAGCTCGATCACCAAGCTGCCGTTCCTCAAAGAGGACGCCAAGCGCAACATTCTTGGTCTCAACGCCGCGCGGCTGTTCGGCCTCGAAGTGCCGACGGCGAAATTGGGCCAAAAGGCCGCGCCGCAGCAGGTCGCCGTGCCGGCCGAATGAGGGGCCGGCCAAGCGACTGCGTGGGGTTTGCATGAGTTCATCCGCGGCCACAGTTGCCGGTACCGAATCCGGCGCGGCGTTCTGCGCGTCGGTCGAGGACGCGCTCAAGAACGGCAGGCCCGATGCGGTGCCGGATGAAGAGCTCCAGCGCGTGCTCTCCGCGGCCGTGCGGCTCTATGCCGCCAAGTCGGAAGACCGCCCGCGCGAGCTTGCGCCGTTCGGCGAGCAGCCCGTGAACGCGACCGAGGCGGTGACGGCGATCTGCGCAATCATGCGCGCGGCCGATCTCAATTTTTTCGATCTGCAAATGTGGTACCGCCGCGGCGAGCGTGAATGAAGGATCGTTTCTGTTTCCGTTCGTCCCCGCGTAAGCGGGGACCCAGAGCCACGGACCGCGGCCTTGGATTCCCGCTTTCGCGGGAATGAACGGAGACTAGGTGTAGGTGAAGCGATGAATGAGATCATGGTGGGCGAGCTCAGTGAGTTCGCCGAGGGTGGCTACCGCGTGCTGCGGGTCGACAGCTTCGAGTTCGGAATCTTTCGCGAAGGCGACCGCCTTGTCGCCTACGAGAACAATTGCCCGCACGACGGCGGCCCGGTCTGTCAGGGCAAGGTGATCCCGCGGGTCGAGGAAGAGCTCGCGTCAGATCAGAGGAGCCGCGGGCTGCGTTTCTCCAAAAAAAAACGTAACATCGTCTGCCCTTGGCATGGCTGGGAATTCGACATCGACACCGGCCGCCACTGCGGCGACCCGAAATATCGCCTGCGGCCGGTCGAGGTTAAGGTGCGCGACAACCGCGTTTATGTCAGCATCCCGCCGGCAGCTTGAGCAACATGGTCGATCCCGCATGCGCTAGGGTGGGCAAAGGCGCGCTCTGAGCCGGTACGCGTGGGCGAAATCCCGCCGTGCCTTTGCCCACGCAGCGATGATACGCAGAGCGATTTTACCCACCCATCCCGCCATGACTACTTCCCTTCTCGAGCTCAGCATCGCGCTTTCCGACAATGAGCGCACGCGGCCGCTGATCGAGGGCCGCGTCGTGCCGCAAGGAATCAAGCCGGTCGTCACCGTCGTGCACCCGTCCGAGATGTTCTGGCGGCAGCTGCGCTTCGCCGAGTTTGACGTGTCGGAAATGTCGATGTCCTCGCTCATCATCGCGGCATCGCGCGGCGATACCCGCTGGGTGGCGATCCCGGTCTTCACCATGCGCAAGTTCTTCCATACCAGCATCATCGTGCGGAGGGATTCGGGCATTGCAGCGCCCGCGGATCTGCGCGGCAAGCGCATCGGCGTACCGGAATATCAGCAGACCTGGGCGATCTGGTCGCGCGGCGTGCTGCAGCACGAATTCGGGGTGCATGCCCGCGAGATCGAATGGTTCATGGAGCGCAATCCCGAGAAAAGCCATGGTGGAGCGACAGGCTTTAACCCGGCGCCGGGCGTCCGCCTGCACTACATCCCACCCAGCACGAATATCGGCGACATGCTGGTGCGCGGCGAACTCGACGGCGCGCTGCTCTATCTCGTCCATCCCAATCTGATCGACCGCAGCACGATCGATGTGTCGGGGGTGACGCGTCACCTCTTCCCCGATCCCGCGGCCGAAGGTCGGCGCTTTTATGCCAAGACTGGCTTGTTTCCGATCAATCATACGGTCGTGGTGCGTCGCTCGCTGCTCGAGCGCCATCCCTGGATGGCGCTCAACCTTTATTCGGCCTTCGTGGCGGCGAAGGAGGAAATCGCGCGCTACGGCCAATCCCACCTGCAGTGGTATTTCGAGACGGGATTGCTCGACGAGAACGTCAACCGCACGCTGGCCGAGAACGATCCGCTGGCTTACGGCTTCAAGGCCTCCCGCGCCGTGCTCGAAACGATCGCCCAGTACGTGCACGAGCAGGGGCTGAGCGCGCGGCAAGTCAAGCTCGAGGAATTGTTCGCCGCGAGCACGCTCGACATGTGATTTGGCCGATGAATCGTGCCGCAAACGAGCGCCGCGCATGGGCGTGAGCAAGGGGTACGACTACGTGATCGTCGGCGGCGGGTCGGCCGGCTGCGTGCTGGCCAATCGGCTGAGCGAGGACGACGCTGCGAGTGTTCTCTTGATCGAAGCCGGCGGCCGCGACCTCAATCCACTCATCCACGTCCCGCTCGGGATGGGGAAGATGCACGAATACGACATGTTCAACTGGGGCTATTCCACCGAGCCCGAGCCGAACATGAATGGCCGCAAGGTCGAAGCCATGCGCGGCAAGGTGCTGGGCGGATCGTCCTCGATCAACGTGATGGCTTACACGCGCGGCCATCGCGGCGATTACGACCGCTGGGCGCAGAAGGGCGCGCGCGGCTGGTCCTATGCCGATGTGCTGCCCTACTTCAAGCGCTGCGAGCGATGGGAAGGCGGGGAGAATCGTTGGCGCGGCGGCGCAGGACCGGTCGGCACGGAATTCGCCAGAACTGCCGACCCGCTCTACGACGCGTGGATGCAAGCCGCGCTCGCGGCCGGCTTCCCCGTGACCGATGACTATAACGGCAAGCAGCAGGAAGGTTTTGGGCGCGGCCAATACACCATCCGCGACGGATATCGCTCCTCCGCCGCCAGCGCCTATCTCAAGCCGGCGCGAAAGCGGCCAAATCTTGAGGTTGCGACGCGGGCGCATGCGACCCGCGTGCTGATGCGAGGGATGCGCGCGAGCGGTGTCGAATACCGCAAAAGCGGCCGCCTCGTGCGCGTCGAGGCCGAGCGCGAAGTGATTCTCTCGGCCGGCGCGTTCAACACGCCGCCGCTGCTCATGCTGTCAGGCATCGGCCCGGCCGCGCATCTGCGCGACATGGGCATCGAGCCGATGATTGATCTGCCGGTCGGAAAAAACCTGCAGGATCACCTCGCGGTCATCATCTTCTTCCAGCGCTTGAACGACAGCACGTTCATCAAGCAGATGCGGTTCGACCGCATTGCGGTCAGCATGATTCGCGCCTACCTTTTCGGCACCGGGCCAGGCACGGTGGTGCCGGGCGGCTTGCACGCCTTCGTCAAGACGCGGGGCGAGCTTGCGGTGCCCGACATCGAGTTCATGTTCCGCGGCGCGCCGGCGGCGACGCATCTGTGGTTTCCGCTGATCCGCGCGGCCTATATCGACGGCTACGGCATTCGCCCGACGCTGCTGCATCCCGACAGCCGGGGCGAAATCCTGCTGCGCTCGAGCGATCCCCGCGAGCCGCCGCGCATCGTCTACAAGTTCTTCTCCGCCCCGGACGACCTGCCGCGTCTGCGCGAAGGCGTCAAACGCGCTCGCGATGTCGCGTATCAGAAACCGATAGCGCCTTATCGCGGCGCTGAGACGGCGCCTGGTGACAAGGTCAAGAGCGACGCTGAGATCGACGCCTGGATCAGGAATACCGCGATCACCGCGCATCATCCCTGCGGCACCTGTGCCATGGGGACGGGACCCGACACGGTCACCGACCCGCAGCTGCGGGTGCGTGGGATTGAGCACCTGCGCGTCGTCGACGCCTCCGTCATGCCTGATCTCATCTCGGCGCACATCAACGCGTGCGTGCTCATGATCGCCGAGAAGGCCGCCGACCTGATCCGCAACAAGCCGCCGCTGCCCCCCGACTATGATGCATGAGGGTTGCCAGCCGCCGCGCATCGAACCGCGAGGATGGGAACGCCTCCGCGTGCATGGACGTTACCATGCAACCGGACGGAACTTTTCGGCGGGCCGCCGGGCCTCTAATAATGGCCAGAACAAGCTCGATCGAATCGGCCTGGCCGCGCAGCGGCGCTGCACGAAAAGGGAGGAAGTTAATGAGCCGTAAACATTCGCATGCCGCGGTGAGCCGGCGTAAGTTCTTGGCGGGAGTCGCGGTGGCTAGTGGCGCAACCGCCGTGCCGCCGGCCAAAGCCGCAACGAGCGCCTCGACCGGCGCTGCACCGCGAATGCCTTCCGCGCTGCCGCCCACGGCGCACGTGGCGGCGGCGGAGATCGGAACGCCGAACGAATTGTCGACCTCGCGCATCGGCGGCGTTCCCGGCTCCGATTTCATGGTCGACGTCATTAAGACGCTCGACATCAAATACGTGCCCTCGAATTGCGCTTCCAGCTACCGCGGCATCCACGAATCGCTGATCAATTACGGTCGCAACACCATGCCGGAGTTCCTCACGTGCACGCACGAGGAATCCGGCGTCGGCATGGCGCACGGCTACTTCAAGGCCGCCGGCAAGCCGCTGATGACGCTGTGCCACGGCACGGTCGGCCTGCAGCATGCCGCCATGGCCGTGTATAACGCGTGGTGCGATCGCGTGCCCGTGATCATTGTCGGCGGAAATGATCTCGATGCCGCGCATCGGCCGCCGGGCGTGCCGACGTTCCACTCGGCGCAGGACATCAACGCCCTGATTCGTGACTTTACCAAGTGGGACGACACCCCGGTCTCGCTCCAGCATTTCGCCCAGTCCTTCGTGCGCGCCTACAAGATCGCGATGACGCCGCCTCGCGGGCCGGTCGCGATTTCGCTCGACGCCGGTCTGCAGCAAGAGCCGATTCGCAATAATGGCGAGAAACTCTCCATTCCGCGCTACGTTCCGACCTCGCCGCCGCAGGGCGATAGCGGCGCCGTGAAAGAGGCGGCGCGGCTCCTCGCTAACGCGCAGAACCCGGTGATCGTCGCCGATCGCCTCGCGCGCAGCGAGAACGGCGTCCGGCTCCTGGTGCAGTTGGCTGAGCTTCTGCAGGCGCAAGTGATCGACCAGGGCGGCCGGATGAACTTCCCAAAAACCCACTATCTCAGCCGTCCGCCGACTGCGGTGAGCAATGCCGACGTCATTCTCGGGCTCGAGCTTGCCGACTTCTGGGCAACGGTGAACGGCTGGACCGACAATGGCGAGCACGGCATCGGCGTCAACAGCACCAGGACCAAGCCCGATACGAAGCTAATCAGCATCAATTCGTCGGAGCTCCTGACCAAGGCGAATTACCAGGACTTCCAGCGCTTCCAGCCCGTCGACGTGGCGATGCCCGCCGACGCCGAAGCGACTTTGCCGGCGCTGATCGAAGCGGTGAAAGCGGCCATTCCCGCCGACCGCAAATCGGACATCGAGAAACGCGGCGAGGCGGCGAGGAAGGCCTATGCCGAGCAGCGCGCGCGCACGAAGCAGGCGGCAGCGCTTGCCTGGGACGCGAGTCCCATCAGCACTGCGCGGCTGGTGATGGAGACGTGGGCGCAGATCAAGGACCTCGATTGGTCTTTGGTCGCCTCTTCCGGCAACGTGAGCAACTGGCCGAGCCGTCTTTGGCCGATGGAGAAGCATTCCCATTGGCTCGGCCCATCCGGCGGCTATGGCGTCGGCTACGGCGCGCCGGCCTCGGTGGGTGCGGCGCTGGCCAACCGCGATCTCGGCCACTTCTCGGTCAGCATTCAGTCCGACGGCGATCTCATGTATGCCCCGGGCGTGCTGTGGACCGCCGCGCGGCACAAGATCCCGCTGCTCGCCGTGATGCACAACAACCGCGGCTATCACCAAGAGGTGATGCACGTGCAGCGTATGTCCAATTTCCGCAACCGCGTGGCGAGTCTCGGCAACGACATGGGCCCGATCGGCACCCGCATCGAAAACCCGGACATCGAATATCACAAGCTCGCGGAGTCCATGGGCTGGTGGGCGAAGGGGCCGATTACGGATCCCGTGCAGCTCGGGCCGGCGATCAAAGAGGCGGTCGCCGTTGTGAAGTCGGGCCAGCCCGCACTGGTCAACGTCTGGACGCAGCCGCGCTAGGAGGCCAGCCGATGCGTTTGTTTCGTATGGGCGTGCCGGTGGTGTTAGCCGCTGGCCTCTTCTTGAGCTGCGGCGGCGCGTTCGCCGCCTCGGCCGAGAAGGGCAAGACCGCCTATATGCAGCACGGCTGCTGGCAATGTCACGGCACGCAAGCTCAAGGCGGCGTCACCGGCCCCAAGCTCGCGCCGGAGCCCATGCCGATCGAGATATTCACGAATTTCGTGCGCACCAGCAATCGCGCCATGCCGCCCTACCCGGAGGCGGTTCTGTCGAACGACGACCTCGCGGATATTCACGCCTATCTGCAGACGATCCCGAAACCGGCCGACTACAAAAGCATCCCGCTGCTCAACCAGTAAAATCCCGCGGGTCGGTCGCCCTCACAAATCCAACACCAGCCGCTCGCTTTTGCACCCGGCGCAGCAGATCATGACCTTGGTGTTCGAGGCCTGCTCTTCCTCGGTGAGGATGGCGTCGTGGTGCTCGGGGACGCCGGAGATCACCCGCTGCTCGCACGCGCCGCAGATACCGAGTTCGCAGGAATAGTCGACGTCGACGCCGGCATCGAGCAGAACCTGCAGGATGCTCTTGCCCTCGGGAATAACGAATTCCTGTCCCGAGCGCGCGAGTTCGACCACGAAGCCGCCCTTCTTGTCCGCTTCCTGCTTGGGCGTGAAATATTCGACGTGGATTTGCGCCCGCGGCCAATCCGCGGTCGCCGCCTCGAATGCCTTGAGCATCGGGGTCGGTCCACAGCAATAGAGGTGTGCCTCACGTGGCGCCTCGGCGAGCACCGACTTGACGTCGAGGACGTTGCCACCGTGCTCGTCGTCGAAATGGAAGTGCGTACGGCCGATCGCTTCGAGCGCTTGCAAAAAGGCCATGTCGGCGCGCGAGCGACAGGCATAGTAGAGCTGCCAGGAACGTCCGAGCTTGTGCAAGCGCTGCACCATGCACCAGATCGGTGTGATGCCGATACCGCCGGCCAAGAGGACGACATGGTCGGCGTCCTCCACCAGCGGAAAATTATTGCGCGGTGCGCTGATCTTGAGCGTCCTGCCGACGCGCAGCTCGTCGTGCACGCAGCGTGAGCCGCCGCGGCTTGCCGGATCGCGCTTGACGCTGACAGTGTAGCTTGAAGGATCCGCCTCCGCCTCGATCAACGAGTACTGGCGGATGAGCCCATTCGGCAAATGCAGGTCGATGTGGGCGCCTGGTGTGTAGGGCGGTAGCGGCTTTCCGGCGAGCGGCGCGAGCTCATAGATATTTGTGTCGCGTGCCGCGTAGCGGATCGCGCTCACACGCATCTCGATCAGGCCTTGCGCCGTTTGCGTCGGCGTCACGTCAACCGGTGCGGCCGTCGCTGTATTCACCGATGTGTCTCCTGCGGCAGGGCCAGCCTCATCGGGCACCGAAGTTTGTCAATTATCACACCTCAGATATGCTCGTTTTGCGCGCAATCCAGCGAGCGGAATCGAGGCATGCGCGGTGCCGCCGCAGCCCGCCTCGGATCGCTCGCACCGCGGCAAGGCCTGAGCGCAAACTCAGGTTGGCTCAGCCAGCGGCAAGAGAGCACAAGGTGAGAGGTTCTCGCAAAGGCATATCTCTGCGACTTCTGGCGCTTTCTCTGTCGCTCGTTCCGGTTCTTGAAACCGGATCGGCCGCCGCGCAGACGCCGCCCTCTTGGCTGGATCCCGCCTTGCTCCGGGCGGCGAAGGCGGAAGGCTCGCTGATCGTCTATTCCTCGACCAACGAGCAGGAAGGACTGCCGCTCTTCAAACTGTTCACGGAGGCGACCGGCATCGCGGTCGAATATGTACGCGCATCGGACGCGGTGCTGATGTCGCGCATGGGAATCGAGTTTCGCGCCGGTCAGCGGTCCTATGACATCGTCCAGACTGCGACCATCAACAAGATGCCGCCGCAGATGCTGGCGCAATACGAGCCGCCCGAGGCCACCAACATTTCTGCGGACGCGCGTGATGCGGGCAAACGCTGGTGGGGCGTTTACGCCAATTATAATTCACCGGCTTACAACACTGAACGGGTGAAAGCCTCCGAGCGGCCAAAGAGCTACGAGGAGTTCGCGCAGCGCAAGGAGTGGGCCGGCAAGGTCGCAATCGACGGCACCGACAACGAGTGGCTCAAGGCGATGGTCGAGTATTTCGGTGAGCGCGAGGGGACCGACCTCGTCAAACGCATCGTGGCAACGCTGCGGCCCGTCGTCACCGACGGCCACCTCGCCATGGCGCGCGCGACCGGCGCCGGCGAATATTGGGTGTCGCTGAACAATTACGTGAACCTGTCGATGAACGTCAAACTTGCCGGCGCTCCGATCGACGTCTGGCCCCTCGACCCCGTCACACTGTTTTTCGGACAGGTCGGTGTGAATGCGAGGGCACCGCATCCGAGCGGTGCCCGCCTCGCCGCCAATTTTATGCTCAGCCGCGAATGCCAAACATTTCTCGCCAAGTTTGGACGATTGCCGACGCGGCAGGACGTGCAGTCGAACCCGCCGGGCGTCATCGCGATACTGACGCAGAAGAAAGTCATCACCGTGCTGATGAGCCCCGACGAGGAGCGCAAATGGCAGCGGCTTTTCGATCAACTGTTCAAGGGACGGTGAGTTTCTCTTCTCCTTACCGCTCTCCCTTCTGGGGAGAGGGATCGGAGCGCGCTGCTTGAGCACTGCCAACGGCCGTCTCGAGGATCTGCGCGGCGTCGCTGTGGCGGGTCGATTGGCTGCTCTCGCGAGCTCGTCAAATCTCCTGCTCGTCGGCTGTGTTGTCGTCGTGGTTTGGCTCGTCTTTGTTCCGCTCTCGGCGCTCCTTTACAACGCCTTCACCGAAGATACCGGATTCGGACCGGGCGGTTTGTCGCTTGATAATTTTGTCGAGGCTTATTCGAGTTGGCACATTCCGGGACTGCTCTGGAATTCCGTGATCTTTGCTCTCGGCACGGCGGCGGCGACATTCGTGATGGGCGCGCTCCTCGCCTGGGTCGTCGAGCGCACCGACGCGCCTGGCGCCAGCGTCTTTCATGTCCTGTCGCTGTTATCGTTTGCAGTGCCCGGATTATTGATGGCGATGGCCTGGATCTTCGTGTTCAGCCCGAACATCGGCTGGGGTAACGCGGCGCTCAAAACGGCGTTCGGGCTGAGCGAAGCGCCCCTCAACATCTATTCGATGACTGGCATGATCTGGGCGCTCTCGAGCCACTATTTTCCGCTCGCGTATCTGGTGCTCGGGCCGGCCTTGCGCGCGCTCGACCTGCGCATGGAGGAGGCCGCGCTGACGGCCGGCGCAAGCTATCGCCAAGTCTTCGCCAAGGTCACGCTGCCGTTGCTGCGGCCCGCAATCCTTTCCGCGCTGCTGCTCCTGTTCGTGATGGGCATGGCCTCCTACGAGGTCCCGCGCCTCATCGGCCGGCCGGCGCGCATCGACGTGTTTACCACCGATATCCAGGGCGCCATCATCGCCGCGCCGCCGGCTTTCGGAGTGGCAAGCGCGCTCGGCCTCACGCTGCTCGCCATTTGCATGCTCGCCGTGTTCTTCTATCGTCGCGCCACCCAGCACGCGGAAGCTTTCGCCACCATAACCGGTAAAGGCTACCGGTCGGCGCGCATCAAGCTCGGGCGCGCCCGCTGGCCGGTGGCGCTCGCGGTCGGAGCGATGTTCGTCTTTGCGCTCGGCCTGCCGCTCCTCACGCTCCTCTGGCAGTCCTTTTTCCGCAATCTGGCGCAGCCGTTCGTCTCGACGCCCGCGCGGGCGACGCTCGAGAACTACGAGTTCATCCTGAGCTATCCGATATTTCTCGCGGCGCTGAAAACGAGCGTGCTGCTTGCGGCCCTGGCCGCGACCATCGTCGCTTCTCTCACCTTCGTCATGGCGTGGATCGCCCAGCGCTCGCTGCCGCGCTACGCCCTGATCCTCGATGCGCTCGCGTTTGCGCCGATTGCCATACCGGGGGTGATCGTGGGCGCCGGAATCCTCATCGCCTATCTCATGCTGCCGATTCCGATCTACAACACAATTTGGATCCTGCTGGTCGCCTATGTGACGTTGTATCTTCCCTATGGGATGCGCTTTGCGTCGAGCGGAATCGCCCAAATTCATCGCGAGCTCGAGGAGATGGCTGCGGTCGCGGGCGCAGGCTTCCTCCAGACGTTCATGCGCATCTTGCTGCCGCTTCTTGCGCCGGTGCTGCTGGCAGGCTGGATCTACGTCTTTGTGCTGGCGGTGCGCGAACTCGGCGCGTCGATCTTCCTGGTCGGTCCCGGCACGCATGTGCTGGGCACCATCAGTCTGACAATGTGGGAAGAGGGCGGCAGCTATGGTGCGGTCGCCGCGCTAGGCGTGATACAAATCGTTCCGCTTATCGTGATCGTCGCGGGCTTGCGATCGATCGAGCTGCGCATCCAGCGCCGCGCGCAAGTGCAGTCATCGTAGCTCAGCCGAATTGAAGGCCGGGCGCCTCCCGCCCCGCGGACGGCAAGCCTGCACGCGGCCGGCTAAGCCGCGGCGGCGAGATTGCCGAAGCGTTTGAGGTTCTCCCGCTGCTTTTCGTTGCGCGGCGGCAGGTTGAACAGCCGCGCGGCGGTGCCGCCGAGAATGTTGTGCTTGCCCTTCTCCGAGACGAACGGCAGGTCGTAGATCGTCGACGGTAGGTCGAAGTCCCAGTGCGGATAATCCGACGAGTAGAGGAGTTGCGTCTCGGCGTTGATCATGCGGAACGTGCACTCCATCGCCTGCCGGTCCTGGATCTCGATCGGTTGCGAGGAATAGTACATGTCGCGCATATAGTCGGATGGCTTCTTCTTGAGGAGCGGCGCCTCCGACGGCCGTATCATGAATTCGTGATCGAGCCGCTGCATCAGGAACGGAACCCAAGCGAGGCCGGATTCGATCCAGATCACCGGCAATTTGGGGAAGCGCTCGCCCATGCCATTGATCACCCAATTGGTGCATTGCAGGATGTTGTACCAGGTGAAGCCGAGCGCGTGCGCGGAGAGGAAGCGGTTGCAGCTCTTGTAGATCGGCTCGCCCCAGTTCGGGCCGGAATGGAACGACAGCACCAGGCCGCGCTCTTCCAGGGCGCGATAGAGTTTCATGTAAGCGTTGTCGTAGACCGCCATGTGCGAGCGCACCGTCG
>DATFQX010000043.1:0-2317 GCA_035263865.1 Xanthobacteraceae bacterium | reverse complement strand
GATCTATCGCAGCGAGGATGGCGGCGCGAGCTGGAAGCGCATGCCCGATCCGCAATTGCCGGTCCACGCCAAGATGCCGTTTTCCTGCCGCGTGATGCGGTTCGCGCGGCACCCTCGCCGTCGCGGCGAGATTTTTGCCGTACTCGAAGTCTCGGGCGTAATGCGCTCAACCGATGGCGGCGAAAGCTGGAGCGATTGCAGCGCCGACCTTTTGCGCCTGGCGCAAGCAGAGCCGCGTCTGCGCAGCAAGCTCGTCAGCGACACCGAGGCCGAAGGCATGCTCGACGGGCACGCCGTCTGCACCAGTTCCGCCGATCCCGACAGCATCATCATCGCCGTGCGCATGGGCCTGTTCCGCAGCAAGGATCTGGGCAAGACCTGGCAGGACATGCGGGTCGACCGCTTTTCGCCGTTCACCTACGGGCGCGACATCAAGGTTTCGCCGCAGGATCCGAACACGCTCTATGCTTGTCTCAGCGTCGCGGCTTCATCGAAGGACGGCGCGCTCTACCGCAGCCAGGACGTCGGCAAGACTTGGCAGCGCTTCGACAGGGTGACGCCGCACGGTACGCTGATGTCGGTCGGTCTGCATCACAGCGACGCCAAGCAGGTCTACGTCGCGGCGCGCTATGGCGAGGTGTTCGGCACTCAGGATGGCGGCGAAAGCTGGATTGAAATACCGCTGCCGCAGGGTGTGCAGCACGTCTACGCACTGGCTTGCGGCTAGTGGCGCTGCCAGCCGGCCGGGGCGGCGCTACAGGAGAGATTCGGCAGCGCCCCATCCCGTACCGGGAGGCTTGATTCAATTCACGCCGACGAGCCCGCGCATCACCGTGCCAATGAGTTTCTCCGCGCACACGCGCTCGCGCAGAGCATCGCCGCGCACGAGCATTGCCCAGGTGACGTCCCAGATGCGAAAGGGATCGCGGCCGTTGACATCATTGCGAAAAGAGCGGTTGAATATGTGCGGCCCAATGAAAACAGCGATACCCGGCTTCCTGCCATAACGACGGGGAAGCGGACTGTTCGGTCGCCGCGATTGGGGGCCGATGCCGCTTGGACCCGGATTCGCGACTGGGACGGTAGGGTCTGCCCGATGACGATCGGCAGATTCAAGGCGCATTTCTGTTCGCGCATTTCCGCGCGGCGAAGGGCTTCACCCTCGGCGCAGGCAACCGCGCTTCCGCGTAACGCCCATCACAATCGCACGAGTGAGACACATCCGTCGAACGGCATTTGCAGTTTGGCCTCGGCTCACGACAAGTAGCGGGAGGATCCGACCATGGCACATAAAGGCGACGTCGCATTGATGGCCCATCTGATGCGGCGCGCGGGCTTCGGCGCCGGCAGGGACGAGCTCGAAGCGCGTGTTGCCAAGGGTTACGACGCCACGGTCGAGGAACTGCTACATCCCGAAACACAGCCGCCGGTCGATCATTATACCTTGCTTCGCCACCAGCCCTCGGCGCTGCTGCCCGGCGGGGTGCCGCCGATGGGCAACATCAACTACATGTACTACCTGGTGACTACTCAGCGCCCGTTGGAAGAGAAGATGGCGCTGTTCTGGCACCATGTGTTCGCAACCGGAAACTCGAAGGTCGACAATTACGATCAGATGCTGGAGCAGATCGATCTGTTCCGCAACCACGGCATGGGCAACTATCGCGACCTGCTGCTGAAGGTGGCGAAGAATCCCTCGATGATCTTTTGGCTGGACAACAACCAGAACCACGGCACCGAGGTGAACGAAAACTGGGGCCGCGAACTGCTCGAATTGTTCAGCCTCGGCGCTGGCAACTACACCGAGGTGGACGTGCGCGAGGCGTCGCGCGCTTTCACCGGCTGGAGCTTCGAGACCAAAATTCCCCGGCTGCCGTACGGACGCTTTCCCTGGAAGTTCGAGTATCGCCCGGAAGATCACGACGACGGCGAGAAGACCTTCCTTGGACACAAGGGCAACTTCAACGGCGAGGATATCATCGACATCATCGTCGAGCAGACTGCCTGCGCAAGATTCATCTGTCGACACCTTTACAACTTCTTCGTCGCCGACGAGTCGCAGGTGCCTGCCTGGAGTCTGGAGCCGCCACGTGATCCGGCGGCGATCGACCTGCTGGCACGGACGTTCCGCGAAAACAAATGCGAGATGAAGCCGGTGCTGCGCACATTGTTCACGTCGGACTTCTTCAAGAACGCCCGTTACAGGCACATGAAATCGCCGGCCGAGGTCGTGGTGGGCACGCTGCGCCAGATGGGCGGCTACGAGATAGCGATGCCGGGCTATGGCGAGCTGTCGATGCAGCCCTCCTATATGGGC
>DATFQX010000042.1:0-3517 GCA_035263865.1 Xanthobacteraceae bacterium | reverse complement strand
AGGCTTGGAGGGGGACACTAGGCGGAGCAGCCGGGGGCGAGCAGGCTGAACAGAGATGTGCGTGTTCGTATGCGTACCGCACATATTCGAGAATGTCCGAATCGGGTCATTCGCGTCATTTTGCCCCGTGCCCCAGATGTCCGCTTGTCCCCCGACGGCGGCGGAGTAGTAGACATCCCTCAACCGCTGCTTGGGGCCAAAGCACGAAGTCGCTGCGCTCCAGCCCGCTGCGCGGGAGCAAGAGCCGAGAGGCCGGGAGCCGGGTGAGAAGATAGTGGTAGCGATGGAGAGCTCCCGTCCTGAGAATCGAGTGTTGCAAACCTCACTCAGGAAGGAGCTCTCCATGAGCGAAACTAACACTGTCAGTCCGCTGCGTCAGCGTATGATCGAAGATATGGCTGGGCGCAAGCTCAACCCGCACACCCAGCGCAGCCACATCCACAGTTGCAAGCGGTTCGCCGCCTGGCTCAAACACTCGCCCGATACGGCAACGCCCGACGAGGTGCGCCAATTTCAGCTGTACCTGATCGAGAGCGGGATGAGCATCTGCAACCGCAATCGGATCATGACCGGGGTACGGTTCCTGTACCGCGTCACGCTACGTCGCCACGATCTGGCAGCCGAGGTCTGGCACATCAAGGAGCCCGAGCGGCTGCCGCCGGTGCTGAGCCCCGAGGAGGTCAAGCGTGTCTTGACCATGGCGACGAGCCTGAAGGCGCGAGCGATGCTAACGCTAGCCTATGGTTGCGGGCTGCGGGCGGGTGAAGTGGTGCGGCTGCGGGCGGGCAACATCGACAGTGAGCAGAAGATCATCCGCATCGTGCAATCGAAGGGCCGCAAGGACCGCCACGTGATGCTACCGGCAGAGGTCCTGAAGCTGTTGCGGCAATGGTGGAAGGTACGGCCGACCGCGTATGATGATGCCGCCCTCGCGCCAGAACAGCGCTGGCTGTTTCCAGGTCCCCGTCATCATCAACCTCTGACCACGCGTCAGTTCAGCCGGCTGTTCAAGGAGGCCGCCAAAGCCGCGGGGCTGCGCAAGACGGTCCCGCTGCATTCGCTTCGCCACAGCTTTGGGACCCATCTGCTCGAGCGCGGCACGGACATTCGCCTCATTCAGGCGTTGCTCGGACATTCCAAGCTCGAGACGACAGCCCGCTACAGTCGCGTGGCGACCGGACTGATTGCCAAGATCGAGAGTCCCCTGGAGGGGCTAAGCGCGCCGCGCCGCAGGCGTGCGAGGCGAGACAGTGAGAAGCCGCCGGCGCCATAGCGCCGCCGGCCATGGCTCGACCAGCTCTGGAGGTCGCGGACATCTTCCGCGATCACGGCCCTGCTTGGCGTGAGGCCAACCACGGGCATGTGAGCCTCGACCAATTGAAGGTGATGAGTGCAATCGAGCGCTGTCGCACGGCGGCGCTCGGCGGGCACGTCGCACGCTGCGAGAACGCCGCGTGCGGCCATACGCTGGTCGCGTATAACTCCTGCCGTAACAGGCATTGCACGAAGTGCCAAGCTGAGGCGTCACGCCGATGGCTGGCCGACCGCGAAGCTGAGCTGTTACCGGTACCGTACTTTCACGTCGTCTACACGCTGCCGAGCGAGTTGCGCGACATCGCCTACCAGAACAAGCGCGTCGTCTATAACCTGCTGATGAAGGCGGCGGCCGAGACAACGCTGACGATTGCCGCTGATCCCAAGCGCCTCGGCGCGCGGATCGGTATCACCGCCGTGCTGCACAGTTGGGGATCGGCCATGACCCATCATCCACACACCCATATGATCGTGCCGGGTGGTGGGCTCTCGCTCGATAATTCGCGATGGGTTACCGCGCGCTCCAACTTCCTCGTTCATGTCAACGTCCTGGCGCGCCTGTTCCGCGGTAAGATGCTGGCGATGCTCGTGCAGGCGCATGACGCCGGCGCGTTGAAGTTCTTCAACACCCATGCCGGACTTGCCGATAAGAGAACGTTCAAGCGCTTCATCGCCCCGCTGCGGGCTATCAAGTGGAGGGTCTACTGCAAGGCACCGTTTGCAGGGCCCAAGCAGGTGCTGCGCTATCTCTCCCGCTACACCCATCGGGTCGCCATCTCCAACCGCCGCCTCGTTGCAGCCGACAGCGAGGCGATTGCGTTCCGTTGCAAGGACTATCGCGTCAACGGCTCCGACCGCTGGAAGACGATGCGGCTCCAGCCTCACGAGTTCATCAGGCGCTTCCTGCTGCACGTGCTACCCAAGGGCTTCCACCGCATCCGCCACTACGGGCTCTTTGCCGCCGCCAACCGCGCCGAGAGCATCGCGACGGCCCGCGCACTGCTCAATGTCGCCCCGCCTGCCGCCGCTCCCCAAAACCAGCCGGATGTGGCGCCGGATGCGCCACGCGTGCTGCCTTGCCCATGCCCGCGCTGCGGCGCGCGCATGATCGTCATCGAAGTGTTCGCGCCCGGCTGCCAGCCGAGCTGGCGGCCGACACCGGGCAGGATCGACACCTCATGAGCCAGATCTCCTGTGAGCGTTGCCGCTTTCCCGCTCCGATGCGCTGGCTAAACGCCGGCGGCGCTCGCTCTCGACCCAGCAGCATCCATCAGTGCGTGGATCGCGCGCTGATCCGCTCCGAACACAAGTCGAAATGCCTCCTGCACTCCGCTCACCTCCCATACATGCAGACACGCAGGTCGAATCCTGTCAGCATCCCGCTCATCATCGAGCCCGGCGCCAGCATTAAATCCCCATAGCGCTCGCTGCTCAGCCGGTACCCAACTTCCCGCGACTTCGTGCCTTGGCGCTTTTTGGACGCCGGTCAGTTGAGCCTGCGGAGCCTTCTTCTTGCCGGCGTCCAAAAACCTGCACAATAAACCTGCACAATAACGGAAGTCGCAAGCCAACATGCAGCCCGCCTTCAGACGAGCAGGCTACACGAGCGGCTTGCTGCGGGATCGGCAGCTTGCGACAAAGCTGGCCGATGCCAGCCTTCGTGCTTATCTGAGCAATGTCGTCGAGTGTAAGGAGGAAACAATGTCCAGAGAACAATCCTTGCGCAATGGCGCAGGTCTTATGGTGTTAGGGGCTCTAATTTTCCTCGTGTACGCGGTCGTGTTCTTCTTTCGGGCCTTCGCGAGCAGCGGATTCGAGCTCGGTGTCGACACGTTGAACGGCGTTACGCCGCAGCAACTCGATGGGCTCAATCCGGCAATCATGGGCTACATCACGCACCTCCACGTGGCCACGGCAGGCTTCATCGCCGCCACCGCGATCGCAGCTGGCGGCTTAGCCTGGTACGGTGTTCGTGACGGTTCGTGGTGGGCGTGGATAATTGCCGTGATCGTGCCCGTCGTGGGTTTGGCCGTGGCGTTGCCTATGCACTACATGGGACACTTCAACTACGATTGGGTGAGCCACCTGGGGCCGATTTACGTAGGCACCATTATCTATGTCGTCGGGGCTATGGCGGCGTTAATCGGGCTGACCCAAGGGGCGCCGGCAGCGGCACAAGCCCGGCGCTAGATGCGAGCAGGGT
>DATFQX010000041.1:0-42676 GCA_035263865.1 Xanthobacteraceae bacterium | reverse complement strand
TGAGCAATCTGCTCGGCAATACGGTGCGCGGCACCGGCAACATGAGCTTCCCTGCGGCCGTGTTGATCGGCTGCGTCATGGTGCACATCGCCATTTCGCCCGTGCTGATCTTCGGCTTCGGGCCATTGCCGGCGCTCGGTGCGGCCGGTGCAGGCTGGGGCCTGGTGATTCCGTTCGCCGGCGGCAGCGCCATCATGATCTGGTACCTGCGCTCCCGCGCGATCGTCCGGCTGAACTTCCGCGGGGTGACGCCGCGCTGGGAGCTGTTCGCCGACATCCTCAAGGTCGGCGTGCCCGGCTTGATCAATATTGCCATCACCAATCTGTCGGTCGTCGTGCTGACGGGAATCGCCGGACAACTGGGGCGCGACACCGCTCTCGGCTACGCCATGGGCGCGCGTCTCGAATATATCCTGCAGCCGATTGCGTTCGGCTTCGGCACCGCAATCGTCGCGATGGTGGGAACGAACTGGGGCGCGCAGCAGTATCGCCGCGCCCGCGAGATCGCGTGGACGGGCGCGGCGACAGTCGCCGTCTTGTGCGGAACGATCGGCCTGATCGTCGCGTTCCAGCCCGGCCTGTGGATCGGCCTGTTCAGCGACGATGCCGAGGTCGCGCGCCTCGGCACCGTCTACCTGCGCATCGTCGGTCCGGCCTATCTGTTGTTCGGGCTTGGCCTCGGACTTTTCTACGTCACCCTAGGCGTCGGCCGCGCCGTCGCCGCCATGAACGCCAACGCAGTGCGCATGGTTGCCAGCGCGGCCGGCGGGCTGGCCGCGATCTACTGGCTCGATCTCGGCGTCGTTGGATTGTTTACCGCGGTCGCCGCGGGCTTCTGCGTGTACGCGGCGATACTGGTCTACGCAGTGTCGAGGATCAGTGTTGATCGAGGCGCGAGCAGCGGCAGGCCTAGGTATTAAGCGGGGCCGTCGCTATGGCGGTCCAAAAGCCACGATCGGGCTTTCTGCCCGACGGTTTAAGGAGAGCAAAAATGCGAACTCACATGCGCGAACAAAATTACCTGGACAGGGCGAAACTAAACCCTGCGCGTACATTCAAAACGCCCATGGATGTTGTCGAAACGGACGAAATCGACCCGGCGGCGAAACTCGCCATTCTACAGGCCTGGGAAGCCGATGAACGAGCTCTTCTTCGCGCCGAAGACGAAGGGATGGGTGGAGGCGAGCATGCGCATCTTCACAAGGTGCAAGCGGCCCTCGCCAGACTTAGCAAGGAGCTTTGCTTGACCCGCGCAACGGAGAAGTCGGCCGCGTGATCTTGAGTATCGGTCGACTTCTCGGTGCCGGTTGGGTGACAAAATTTATCTAAAGGAGCGCAGCATGTCGGATGTAATTGTGTACGGCTTTCCCCGCAGCACTTTCGTTAACATTGTGCGGCTTGTCCTCACGCATAAGGAGGTGCCCTACAGGTTCCATGATCTGGAGCCCGAGATGGGCAAGCCAAGCCATCTCGCGCTGCATCCTTTCAACCGCGTGCCAATCCTTAAGCATGGCGATTTCACGGTTTACGAGACAAGCGCCATCGTCAGCTATCTGGAGGAGACCTTTCCGAAACCGAGCCTACAGCCAAAGGACATCCGCGATCGAGCGCGCATGAACCAATGGATCAGCGCCGTAAACTCGTATTACTACCCCTACATGATCTACCACGTCTCGCACGAGCGGAACGTCTTTCCCGAGCTTGGAATTGCATCCGACGAGAAGGTTGTGGCGCATGCCCTGCCGAAAATCGAGGTCGGGCTGACAGTTGCGGAACGCGCGCTCGCGCACGGGAAGGAGTACCTTCTCGGTTCGGAGCTTTCGCTGGCGGACTTCTATCTCCTGCCCAGCACCTATTCATTCAGCCTCGCGCCGGAGGCCAAGGCCATGTATCCCAAGTACCCCGCTTTCTGCCGCTGGCGGGAGAGGATGGAAGCCCTGCCCACGATCAAGAAGCTGCGTGCCACGCTGCCGCCGCGTGCGCCGATCGAGCACGCCAGAGAATGGGCGATATCACATCGGCCGAAATATTAAGCACCAGCCGCCACGCGGAGCCTCCGAACGCCTGATTCCATTCAACCGCACAGGGGTTGGCAGCATGGCACTTCGTTTACTGGGCCACATCGAACTTCCGGCGCATCGATCCAAGGGCGGGTTCGATCACGCCGATATTCATCAACCCACCGGCCGGCTCTACGTCGCACATACCAGCAATGATTCCATCGACGTGATCGACTGCGCGAAAGACCGGTACCTTGAATCGATACCTGGCCTCATCGGAGTGGCGGGTGCGCTCGTATCTGAAGAGCGCGGTCTCGTCTTCACGAGCAATCGTGGCGAGAATACCGTCTCCGCATTCGCGCCTGGCGACGAGCGGAACGCTTTCAAGATCGCCGTAGGTGTTAAGCCGAACGGATTGGCGTTCGACTCTGGTCGTGACATCCTGATTGCCGCGAATGTCGGCGACCCCTCGATTCCGGATTCGTATTCAGTATCGGTCGTGCATGTCGGGCGGCGTGAGCGCATCGCCGAAATCAAAGTCCCGGGTCGCACACGTTGGGCGATTAATGACGCGGCGCGCGAGATGTTCTTCGTCAATATCGCATCTCCAGCGCGCATCGTCGCTATTGATGCTCGTGACCCGAGCAAAATATCGACGCAGTACGAGATCCCAGCGGCAGGACCGCACGGACTAGATCTCGATCCCGCCAAAGGTCGGTTATTGTGCGCCTGTGATGCCGGCGCATTGTTGGCGATCGAAGCAGGATCCGGTCGCGTGCTCGCGGACGTTCCGCTAAGCGGCGCCCCGGACGTGATTTTCTTGCATCCGCAATCCGGCCACCTTTACGTGGCCATCGGCGATCCTGGGGTCATCGATGTCATCGATATTGGCACGATGCGCCGCGAGGAGGTCGTGCCAACCGAAGCGGGCGCACATACACTGGCTCTCGACCGAAACAGGAGGAAAATCTATTCGTTCCTGCCGCAATCGCATCGTGCCGCGATATTCGTCGATACGACTTGATGGAAGCACCGTGCAAGTTCACCCATTGCGGGTCGAGGAAGGATCATAGGGATTCACCCCGTACTGTTTTTCCCCTGACAACGGTATATCGGAGCAACGGACCCAGTTGTGGATCCTCGCCGGCAAAGTGAATGAGCGCGTTGGCGGGAGGGTTGCGGTTGCTACCGAATTCCTCCACCGTGGATGCCTCGACGATCGCTAGCGCGGGATCCCGCGCAAACGCTGCAAGCGCTGCGAGCTCTGCGCTGCTGGCGCCGCCAGCGCGCCATGAGGACTCGAGCACCCCGGATCGCCGCTGACCGTCCGCATCGATCCCTTGCGCGACGTCGTAATTGCGCCGCGAGGCCATGAATCCTGGATACTCGCTCATCCATTTGTCATACAATTTCGCTTGAGCCACTCCGGCACGGACCTCGGGGGTCATCGCTAGCGCCTCGAGCGCGTCCCAGGCCCCGCGCACGAAGACAAGGTCGGAGCCGCCGTAAGTCGCCCGCCCGGCGTTATCCTGCACCCTCCTTTGCGTCCCGTGGTAGCTGATCGAGAGACTACCGAGTGCAGTGTGGCCGACGCTTAGCGTCCTGACCTCGCGCAAGTTTTCTTCGAGCACCAAACCGTAAGTGGCTATCTGCTCGGCATCGAGCCGCTCGAGAAAGGAATTAAACTCGTGCTCTGTCGTAATAAGCGCTTGGCCTTCTCCCGAAGCGCAAAGTGGCTGTTTTAGGCGCACCGGACCGCGGTTCAGCATGCGTGTCGCGGCAATTCTCGCGTCGTGAGCGCTGAATGCGGTATAACCCGGCAAGGCCCCCTCGCGAATTTTTTCGGCGAAGCTGCTCGACCAACCGTGTGGCTGCTGCACATTACTGTCGACGAGTTGGTGCGTGATGGCCTTTGTCTTCACGAAAGGATAGGGGACAACCCCGCCATACAGATCCTGCACGCAACGAATGCCGAGAGATAACGCCTCGTCCTGGAGCAGAGTGTCGTCAGGGACAAAAAAGACCGGGACGGAATAATCGCGCGCAGTTTCGTGGTGCCCGCCGAAGTCATAGCCCTTCAGCTTGGCGATGGCCCGCGCGTCTACATCAAGCATGACTTTTTGATCGCGGCGCAGGCGGCCACCCAAGCGCGAAAAGTAGACGAGGACGACACCTCTTGACATGCGCGGGGATCAATCATCGGCGGCGCTTTTCGCGCCGGTACGGACTTGCGCCAAGGAGCCTCATTAAGACGCCTCTTTTTCCTCCGGTGGCTTTATGTGTCGGAATGAAAAGAGGAGCGAAAGGTCGTAGACAATCTTCAGTACGCCGCAGAGGATGAGCGGCAATCCGAGAAAGGACGTCGACAATAGCGCGCCGGACATCGCCGGACTGATCGCTGATGCCAAGCTGCGTGGAACCGCGGTGACGCTCGCCGCCGCAGTGCGCTCGGCCGGAGTCACCACGGCCATCACGTAGGATGTGCGCGTCGGCACGTCCATCTGCGAAAGGGCGGAGCGTACGAGCAGCAACGCCATCGCGACCGTAAGGCTGGGCGAGAACGCCGCAACAATGAGGCAGATACTCGAGGGGATATGCGTGAAGACCATCGTATTGACGAGACCGAACCGCTTGCCGAGCCGCGCCGCCACCGGATAGGAGAAGGCGGTGAGCACGTTCGACCAGAAGAAGAACGCGCTCGCCGCGGCAAGCGAGAGATCGAAACGCTCGAACAGCCACAGCGCCATGAGGGATTGAACGGTGAAGCCGCCGGCAAACGCATCGAGGCTGAACAGCGCGGCGAGCTGGTAGACCCTGCGGCGGGAGGGGCCCAAAGCGGTCGCTCGAGGGGTTTCCTCGGTCGCCTCGGCGCGGGGCAGGCGCGAGTAGAATAGGGCTCCGATCAAGCCAAGCGCTGCGTAGAGATAGAACATCGTCTGCAGCGCGCGGGTCCTGCCCATCCCGAACGAAACAAACAGGTCGGGCGCGCCCGCCGCGAGTGCGCCGGCCGCGATCGACAGCGCGCCGATCAGGCTATAGCGGGCGAAAATGTGCGTCCGCTCCGCGTCGCTTGCGCGATGCGCGAGCGCGGCTTGCTCGAGCGGCACATGGACCCCGATGTCGCCGGTGGTCGGATTGATCGTGCCGATAAAGGCGACCACCGCGATGAAGACGAGATATTGCAGGCTCGGGAATGCAAGTCCCGTCACGACCATCAAACCCGCGCAAGCGATGAGCAGCGTGCGCAAGTGGTAGCGCGGCGCCAGCAATCCGACAGCCAACGTCGTCACAGCCGAGCCTAATAGCGCAGCGGTCGCGACGACCCCGATCTGAAACGGATTGAACCCGATCTCCAGCAGATAGGCCGGCAGGATGATGGCGGCGAAGCCGTCGCCGAATCCACGCGCGGCGCGTGCCGCGTAGAGATTGAGAACGTCGGCTCGACCCGCCAGTCCCACCCTTTCGAGCACGCCGCGGTTCAACTGCGGCAACTGCAGCATCGCTCAATCGGCCGGCGTCACGGTGAAGTCGTCGAAATACATGTGACTGTCGGCCTTGGACCAGAGCCCGATGCGGCCGGAGACCGGCTCGGGCAGGACATGCTCGAGGTAAAGCTTGCCGTCGAGGTAAGCCGTGACCTTTGGCCCAGCGATATGGACCTTGAGATCATGCCATTGGCGAGTAGGCGTCGGCGTATTGCGGATCCATTTCACCGAGGATCGCTTGCCCTTCTCGAATTTCCACAGCACGAGATTGTTTTCGAGGGGATTTGCGCGGACGGTGAGGTAATCGCCGTTGGGCTTGAGGTTGAACAAGATTCCAGCGCCCTGGTCGATGCGGCCGGAAATGCCTTCAAAGCGCACCGAGATGTCACCATCGCGGAAATCGGTGACGTCCTTGGCGACCACATAGGGGAAATAGGCGTAGGCCTGAACCCGGTCGAGGAATTCGGCGTAGCGGTCGCCATAGAGCGTGCGCGCCTTGTCGGCGATGCCAGTGGCGGTTTGACCTTCTTTCCACTGCCGTCCATCGACGACCAACACCTTGTTGCCGCCATCGCTCTCGATGCGCCAGACGCCGACGACGCTCACGAATGATTTCGGCTCGGCGCCGACGGTCTCGTCGGAAAAGTCGAGTTTTACCGATTGCGCGGCGTCGGCGTACGCCAATAGCGCCGCGAGGCCGAGTGCCGCGACGGCGATTGTCGTAATGCGAGTGCTCGTTGTCATGAATGGCCTCCGTTCTTGGTGAGATGTAGAGCGACGTGTGGGGGACAGCGGCTGCGCCACCATGCCAAGACGATTAGCAGCGGCAGGCCGCCGAGGAACCAGGCGAGCGCGGGCGATCCGTTGGCGACGAGCGGGTAGCCCGGATAGTCCTCGCCGGCGATCGGCTGCGGAATCGGCCGTCCCGCGAGAGCGTAAATCAGCGGCAGGATTTCGCGGTGACTGGTCGAGCGGCTCTTGTCCGAACGACGGGCGTACGAATACTCGACCTCGCCGTAAGCGTCGTCGCTCGCACTGCCAACCATGCTTTGACCGCTCGTGACGAGGCGAACCATGACGTGCGGCATAACCCGCTCGAGCTTGGCCAGCACGTTGCGCCGCAGATCGACATAGCGCGGATCCTCCGGAACAAAGTGAACCGCGATCATCAAGGGCTCGCGCAATTCCGCGAGCGCCTTCTGATCGGCGGCGGGAAAGGAATTGCGGCGCTCCTCGGTCACATCGACCGAAGGCCCGAGCTGCGTCGACAAACCGATGAGCCCGGCGGCGACGGCTACGCAGGCTGCCGATCGAAGCATCTTGGTGCTGACCCGCACGCCAGGGTGCAGCCACACCGCTGCAAGTGCGGCAAAGCCACAGATCGCCGCGAGCATGCCCAACAAAAGACCTGCCGACAGGAGCCCCTGCTCGAACGGACGCAGCGTCTGCGTCAGCGACAGCTGCGATATCCACCCGAGCACGCCCGGCTGGCCGGCGAGCGCAAAGTCGAGCACCCAGGAGCCGAGGGTGAAGGCAAGGGTGATGATTGCCGCCGTGGCCGCGCTGTCGGAAATGCTCGCCGAGAACAGCGCGATAGCGCCGACCAAGAGGCCATAGAGTAGATGACCACCGACGAGATCGAGCGTTTCGGGAAGGTAGAGATGCCCAGCGATTGCCAACCAGACTACAAGCGATGAGGCGGCGCAGAGGACGGCAGCAACCCAGGCACCGAAGATCGCCGTCATCTTGGCGACGATGAGCGCCGGCACGCGATAAGGCAGTTGCACCAGCAGCGCGAGCGCGCCCGATTCTTTTTCGTGCCCGAGAGTTCGAATCGCCACGAAGGGGAACAGGAGCGTTGCGGCGAGGTAAAGGCCGCCGAACGTCGGCACCAGCACCCCGTCGAGCGGTGAGAGCCCGCTCCCCAGCACCGGCGACTCCGCCGCAGCCTTGCTCGCTTCGTCGTAGAGAGATACCGCTTGAAAAAAGCTGTAGCCCAAGAGGGGGCATAGGATCAGCAGCATGGTCCAAAGCGCGCGGCCGCTCGCGACCTCCCACAGCTCCTTGCCGAGCAGCGGCCGCATCGGCGCACGATGCGCAACGGCTGTCTCAGGTGAGCGCAAGGAAGACGTCCTCCAAATCGGCTGCGGCTTTCCCAGTCTGCGCCTGTAACTCCGCCAGCGTGCCCACGCCGCGGACGCGGCCTTCGGCGAGCAGCACGAAGCGGTCGCAGACGCGGGCGGCGTCGCGCAACTGATGAATGGCGAGAACGAGCGCTCGCCCGGCGCCCGCGACCTCGCGCAGCACATTCATGATGTCGCGGGTTTGGCGCAGGTCGAAGCCGTCGAACGGCTCGTCCATCATCAGCAGCGGCTGCGGCGTCAGCAGCGCCAGCGCTAAGAGCAGCCGGCGGGCGTAGCCTTTTGATAATTCGACGACGCGCTGGCGCAGAACAGGAGCGAGGCCAAGCGCGTGAATCGTTTGTGCAAGGAAGGCCTGCGAGCGGCCGTAGATTGCCGCGAACAATTCGGTTACCCGCGCGACGTACTGGTCCTCCCAAGGACGAACGCCGTCAGGCAGGTAGAAAAGGAATTCGCGCCGCCGCGACAAGGGAAGGGGCGTCCCGCGCCAGAGAATCTGACCGGCATCGGCCGCGAGCGTGCCGGCGATGGCCTGCATTAGCGTGGTCTTGCCGGCGCCGTTCGGCCCAATGAGGCCGAGCACCTCACCGGCGTTCACGGTAAGGGAAATGTCGGTGAGCGCCCGCTGATCGCCATAGCGCTTGGATAGGCCTGTGACCTGCATCAGCACGGGACCGGGGGCGATCGATGCTGTCATTGCTGCACTAATTTCTGCGCACAAAGACGGTGAGGCGAACAACATATTTCTTGCTGTCGGTTTGATCCGTGCTCAGCGTGATCGCGACCGGCTGCGCCATGTTGTGCAAAACGACGTAGCTCGGAGAGGCGCGCTCGGCGGCTTCCGCCCAGCCCGCCCCCAGACAGGATTTGACGTGCTCAAGGGTGGCGGCGCGCGCCTTCTCGGCCTCTGCCGCGCTCTCCATCTCCGCCGAGTCGCACGTATAGGTGGCAGCGCCGTAGAGCGAGCAGTCCTTCCAATTGGGCAGCATTAGGCTCGTATCGCGAAAATCGCCCTGCCGCGGCCGGCCGGTGATGGAGGCAAACCTCTCCTTCGTCACCGCCAGATCGACGATTCGGCTCAGGTCGAAACAGTAGGGCGGTGCTTGCGAGCGCGGGTTCTGCGCGAGCGCTGTTGCCGGCAAGCTCGCGATCGCAAGCGCCAGCATTGCCGTCGCCGAATATCGACGGACCGGTTTAGCTATTTTCGTTGGCACGACTTCATGCATATGTCGTATTCAGTCTTGCAAGCTTCCCAGCATAGTTTTTCGCGCAGGCCTGACGCGCATGGATTTGCGAGCCACTCATTGACTTTTCTTTTTACCGTCAGGTCCAAACTGCTTGAGGTAGGCCCACAAATCCGCGGCCTCTTTCTCGTTCTTGTCGGAGAAGATCATCTTTGTCCCGGGCATCTTGGCTTGCGGATCTTCCAGGTATTCCTTGAAACTCGCCTCATTCCAGACAATGCCGGAGTTCTTGTTGCTGTCGCTATAAGCGTAGCCTTCGGCCGTGCCCGCTTTCCTGCCGTCAATCCCATTGAGTTCCGGACCCAGCTTGTTCTTCGCCGCCTCGCCGACATCGTGGCATGCCTGACATTTTTGGAACGCCGCTTCTCCGGCGCCCAGGTCCTGCGCTAACGCAGGACACACGAAGAGAGCTAGGATCACCGTGCCGGTCGTTAGATCTCTAACCATCTTCTGTTCTCCTCATTGAGGAAACGTTCAGCTCGGACTAGTTGCGTCCGCTCGGCGGCTCGAGCGTGCCCTGCAATGGCAGTAGACCTTCGCGCCGCAGCTCGAACTGTTTGCCGGAGAGCCACACGTCGTAGCAGTTCGGTACGGGCTCTTTCTCGAACTCGATGCAGAGCTGGTTCTGCTCGATTTGCCATTTGCCGGCTCGCTTGCGGCCCATCGAAGTGCTCATCACCGTTCCATTTCGCTGATAGAGGTCGCGCCAGTGCATGTTATCCGTCAGTTCCATGCCGGCGAGCTTGGCGCGGATTTGTCCTCCACTCAGTTTTTGGAATTTTTCTTCGGCAGTGGCGCTTGATCCCAGCGTTGCTACCGCAAGAAGTGCAAACCCCGTGGCGGGCAACCGTCTCCTCATTGAAACCTTTCTTGCACGTATCGAAGCAATCTCGGCCGGTTACCTGCCTTGAACAGGCTTTTGAAGCACGGCCTCCAATGGTGTACTCGAAGCCTGATTTCTCAGCTCCACGTTTCTTCCCGCCAGCCACACCTCGTAGCAGCCTCCGCCGGGTTCACTTCCGGTGTCGAGACAAAGCTGGTCCTTCTGGATGCGCCATTTGCCGACACTCTTGTGACCCATGGATGTGATCGTAAGCGCGCCGTTACGCTCGAACACCTCGCCCCAGTGCGCCTCGTCCGTCAGCTCCATTCCGGGGAATCTTGCTTGAATTTGCGCACCCGTGAGCTTTTGGAATTTCTGAGCTGCGGCGTTTGGTTCGAAGGCAACGACACCGAGCGCCACGATCATCGCCGCAGTCACTTGCTTGTTCGTCTGCATCGTGGGGACCGCATCTCGACATCGGGATCGAGCGTCAGGTCATCCCGTTGCGACCTGACGCACCGATACCTAATGGCTTGTTGCTCAGCTCTTCGCGCTCGCCGTCTTATCGAGCGCGGCGCGGAGCCCCTTCGCCAGCTTCATCGCGTCGTCGTTCGCCCAGAAGTGCAGGAAGAACAGACGTGGCTGCTCGTCGAGCATATGGCTGTGGACCGCCGTCACCTCGATGCCATTCGAGCGCAGCGCCTTGATCACCGGATTGACTTCCTCTGCGGTCAGCACGAAGTCGCCGGTGATGGCGGCCTTGCCGCCGCCGGTGGGCTGGAAGTTGATCCCAGTGGCCAGGCCCAAGGGCCCGGCGGGGGCAAGTTGCATCCCGCTCTCGTTGACCGGATCACGGCGCGGCACGCCGAACTGGTAAACGCCGCCGTTCGCCTGTCCTTTGGCGCCGATGATCTGATCCAGCTGGGCGGTATTGAGATCAATTGCTGGCTGTGAGGCTGGGGGCGCCGGGGGCGTCAGCGGGGTCTTGCTTGCCGCAAGCCCAGTGCGGATCGCCGTCGCCAGCTTCACTGGGTCGCCATGTCCGCCGATGTGCAGGTAGTACGTCGCGGGATTGGCACGCAGCACGTGGTTGTGGACCGCGGTGATCTCGATCCCGTTCTCGATCAGCTTGGCCATGACCGGATCGATTTCGGTTTCGAGCAGCACCAGGTCTCCCATGGCCATCGCCCCGCCATGGGCTGGCTTGAATGCCACCCAGCCGCCGAGCGCCAAGGCGGGCCGAATGGTGACGCCATCAAGCGTCACGGTCAGGTCGTTCCGCGGAAACCCGTAGCGGTGAACGTCGCCGGATACGGCGGCGCTCCTTCCGATCGCTTCGTCAACCTTCTTCCAGTCGATCTCCTGGGCGCGGGCGTCACCCGCGCCAATTGTGACAACCGCGCAAGTCGCAAGCACGTAAGCAGCACGCATAATCAGTCCTCCTCGATTGGGTTCACTGTTTTGCATTGCTCCCCAACCCTCGACCGTTCGTCATTTGAACCAATAATCGCTCGACGTTGTTCCAGCGAATGACGTCCATGAATGTGTCGACGTAGCTCGCCGCCTTGGCGCCGAAATCGATGTGATAAGAGTGCTCGTACATATCGAGCGCGAGAATCGGCGTACCGCCTGCCAATGTGTGGCAATGGTCCGACGCCCATTGGTTGACGAGCTTGCGGTCGTGTGGCGACCACGACAGCAGCACCCATCCGGAGCCGCCGCCGAGTGCTTTGCCCATGGCCACGAATTCGGATCGCCAACGCTCGAAGGATCCGAAATCCCGCGCCAGCGCGTCCTGCAGGTTCGGACCAGGTTCGCTTCGCTCGCCGAGACCATCGAAAAACAGTTCGTGCAGGATCATCGAGTTCATCGCGATGAGCTGCTCGCGCTTGAGGCCGTTGATGAGAAAGCCGGCGGCCCTCGCGTAATCGAGCTCGGCGAGCTGTTCCTCGATCAGATTGAGGCGTTTGACCGACCCGCCGTAATTATTCTCGTAGTGGCTGACGATCAGCCGTTCGGACATGCCCTTGATCCTGGCCGGGTCGCAAGACAGAGGCTTGAGTTGGTAAATCATCAACGATCCTCCGACCGGCCCCGGGCCCTGACTTCGATGGCAATCGTGCGAAGCGCTATTGCTCGGCTGCTCATGAAGTCGCCCCCACGAGATAAAGAATGATTCCCACAACGCAGCACGCCGCCAGGGTGGGTATCATGCCGACCTTGAAGCGAAAGATCGCGATGGCCGCGGCGATCGACAGCGCGAGAGCCCACGGATCGACTGTGACGAAATTGGGTGCGTCGAATGACAACGGGAATGCGTGAACTGGCACAGTCTCGTGGAAGACCGTGTGGATCGCGAACCAGATCGCCAGATTCAAGATCACGCCGACGACGGCGGCGGTGATCGCGGACAGCGCCGCGTTGAGCGCTGTGTTGCCGCGCAGCTTTTCGACGAAGGGCGCGCCGAGAAAAATCCAGAGGAAGCACGGGGTGAATGTGACCCAAGTGGCGAGCAAACCGCCGAACGTGCCTGCCAGCATGGGCGCCAGTGAGCCCGGCTCACGAAACGCAGCCATGAAGCCGACGAACTGCAGCACCATGATCAACGGGCCCGGCGTGGTCTCGGCCATGCCGAGCCCGTCGAGCATCTCGCCGGGCTTGAGCCAGCCGTAATTTTCGACCGCCTGCTGCGCGACATAGGCGAGCACCGCATAGGCGCCGCCAAAGGTCACGACCGCCATTTTGCTGAAGAACACGGCGATCTGGCTGAAGACGTTGGCGCTGCCGAGCGTCGCAAGGAGCGCGATGATCGGCACGAGCCAGAGCGCGAGCCAACTCGCCGAAACCGCAAGGGCGCGCGCAACGGTAGGGCGGACGTGCTCCGGGATGCCTTCGCCGAGCATGTCGTCGACGACGGCGCCCCGGTCTTTACCGGCGCCGTGCCCCGCGTCCGTTTTGAAGGCGGCAACCCCCATCGAGGCGGCGGCAAAGCCGATGATGCCCGCGCCGAACACGATGATTGGAAACGGAACGTTGAAGAAGAAGATGCCGACGAAGGCGATCGCAGCGAGCGCGATCATCACCTGGTTGTTGAGCGCGCGCTTGCCGATGCGAACCAAAGCCTCGACCACGATGGCGAGAACCGCCGCCTTGAGGCCGAAGAACAGCGCGACGATGACGGGCACATTGCCCCAGGCGGCGTAGACGTAGCTCAGCGCCATGATGGCGATGATGCCGGGAACGACGAAGAGCCCGCCGGCGATGATGCCGCCCAGCGTGCGGTGCATCAGCCAGCCGATATAGGTCGCAAGCTGTTGCGCCTCGGGGCCTGGCAGCAGCATGCAATAATTGAGCGCATGCAAGAACCGTTGCTCCGACACCCAGCGCTTCTCCTCGACCAGGATGCGATGCATGACCGCGATCTGGCCGGCGGGGCCGCCGAAGCTCAACCCCGCGACGCGCAGCCAAGTCAAGAACGCCTCGCGCAGCGGGACGCCGTGACCGAGTTGCGTACGCGCTTGTGCAACCGAGAGCTCAGCCAAGGCGTGCCTCACTTTGCGGGTCGCGGCGCATTCGGACGCGGGTTCCTTATCGGCGTTTTTTCCGGAAATACTCGTAGAGGTTGTTGAACACTTCGGCCCCACGCGCAATCCGTTGCATGTCATCGCTGGTCGCGGCGCCGATACCCTCCATCAGCGTTCGAATGCCTGCCACTTCGGTTCGCCCGAACTTGCCGTCCTTGAGGTCGATATCGTGGATGATTTCGGCGATGGCGCGCAGCGCCGTGTCCTTGAATCCGCATCGATCGAGCAGCACCTCGAAGGTGCATTTGTCGCCTTCGTGGGTGAATTCCGCTTCGAACATGTCGAAACGCAATTCGTCCTGCTTCGGTCGATAACCTTTGCCGGCGACGAACTTGAAGCGAGCCTGCGGATCGATGAAGCGGCGGATTAGCCAAGCGCTGGCGATGCGGTCGACGTAAACGCCCTCGCGCGTGACCCAGGTCCGGTTGCGTAGCGTTTCAGGCGGCCTCGCCGCAGATTGAGCCGTGTCTTTGCCTTTCACGATGCCGTCCTCGTTCAATCGCGCCTCTACTGTCCTGATCGTCTCTTCCGCCGTTTCGCGGCCGATGGCACCGAAGAAATCGATCGCGACGATTTCGGCAAGACGTTTGCGCAAGCGGGCGACCTGGGTGCGAACATCGGCGAGTGCGGAACTCTTGGTGTTCGGGCGCAGCGACTTCGCCAACGCGCGAGCGTCTTTCACCAGCTGCGCGTAGTCGGCGTCGCGGGCCTGGTCGAACAAAGCGCGGATCTCCTGGTCGGAGAGGCCATCGATCAGGCGCGCCTCGCAGACGAAGGCTTCGCCGCCCCCTTCTTCGATCTCGCGCAGCAGCCACTCGAAATCCTCTTGCGTCTCCTCGTTCATGGGCAGCACGTGCACCGCGTTCTTCACGGCGATGGCGCCGATGCCCTGCAGCCGGCGCCAAATCTTGACGCGCAGATATGCGGGCTTGGCCGGAAGCTGGTGAATGAGCAGCAGCCAGCTATGCGCCAGCACCGCGGAGGTTGCGACGTTCATGCGCTCAAGAGTGTATCGAGCAGCCAAACAGGTGCAACATATGTATCATCAACTTGCCGTGTAGTGCCCGAGTATCAAATCGATCTGATCGAACTTCCACTGTCGCGATTGCCCAAAAGCCCGCCGGCACGGTTAGTCTTCAGCCTGAGCGCTGAGCTCGGGCGATCTCGTCTGGGCTGTAACGCAGCGCCCTAAAGACCTGGTTGCTCTCAGAGCGCGGCGGCCCGCCAAAAAAGGGTTTGCCGAAAAATGGATTGATGTATTCCCAGACGATCTCCCCTTCTTTGGTGACTTCGAAGAAGCGTCCGAAGGAAGATTCGGTAATCAACGTATTGCCGTTCGGCAGTCGTTGTGCGCAACCCATGCGCGGCGAGAAGAAGTTCCAAGCTGGCCTGTCCTGATACCTCCACTTGATGGCGTTTGTGGCTGGATCGATCTCGATCGCCCGCGAATACGGCACCGAGTCGTCGAGGCGATGCGGCCCGTTGTCGAATATCAGGATGTTGCCGTTCTCCAACAAGGTTGGCGCATGTTGGCCCGCGACCGTCGGCGGCCCAAGCTTCCATAGAATTTTTCCGGTTTTGCGTGAAATGCGAATGACCGTGGAAGTCGGCCGATAGCTGGCGAGGACATCGCCGTCAGGTAACTCCTCGACGCTGTTTCCTTGTGCCCACAACGTGCGCGGCGCCTGCACCTCGGCGATCCCGTCTGCCGCGGGGTCGAGATGCTCCCACGTGCGCCACTCCCAAACCGTCTGCCCGGAACGGGTCACCTCAGCCAAATAATCAGAGTACATCTTGCCCGCGTCGGTGTGCGACAGCGGCGCATACTGGCCCGATTGCATGTTCTCTTCCGCCATCCCTCCGGTCACACGTCGGGCGATCTCCTCGGGTACTTCGCCCATGCAATGCAGCAGCACGTTGCCATTGCGCAGCACGATGCCGTGATGATGATGATAGGGGTGGCGTACTTCCCAGAGGACCTGGCTGTTCCAGTCTGCTTCCAGGACCACGCCGCCTTTGAACGGAAAGCGACTGAGAAAGTTCTCCTCGGGAGTGCGCCCGTTGTAAAATAGAGTGCCGCGCTCGGTGAGATAGCCGGACAAGCCAGGCGGATATGGCATGGTCCAGGTGTGAACGATCTCGCCTTGAAGATCGATCAGATACACACTTCTGTTTTCCTCGAAATGCGGGGCAAAGAGTGTAAACCCGGGGAACGCGCGTCTCGGCTCGCAAGCGCGCAACCCAACACCACGGCGCTTGAGCGTGTTCTGCTCTACCGCGGCGGCCACGGCTTGATTGCAGCCAATGGCGGCGCTTGTCCCGAGGGCCGCAGAGCCGGTAAGCAGCGTGCGTCGTTGCAGTTCGTGGCCCATCATCTGACGCTCTCCACTTCAGGTTTCTCTCAGGTTTGTTATTAACAGCGCCGTCAGTCGCGCCGCAGCTTCTTCGGATCGCCGCCGCAATAGAGATAGAGCGCGTCGTAGAGGTGCCGCTCGCGGCGGATGGTTTCGTGGTCGTCGTAGCCCTGGGCGGCGGCGAGACGCCTGAAGCCTTCCGCGATCGCCTCGAGGCCGGGGGACTCCGGCGTGAGATCGCGATGCGGCGTATCGGCGCCGCGCACGATCAGCGCCAGGCGCCCGATTGCCTCGTCCTTGACGTTGTACTTCTTGACGATGGCGTCGAACGAACATTCCGCGCCGTGATGACCCAGCTCGACCCCGGCAACGTCGTAGGGGGTGGCGCCGGTCTTGCGCGCCACGCCATCGACCTCGCCGACCGGAACGAACAGGAACTCCGCATCATGATCGACAAACGTGCGAATGAGCCAAGGACAGGCCACGCGGTCGACCTTCACATTGGCGCGTGTCACCCATTTCATTGCTGCCTCCGGCGGTTGGAATGATGATTAGAGTCGCAGACCGGCCCTGAGCCTCATGGTCTTTGGTCCCAACGCATATCCATCTAGCATATAGCATGTATCATCTATTTTCAAGCCTGAAACATATGTATCATACTATGAAAAATTCTAAGCCTGGTACGAGAAAGGATGCTTTGTGTATCTCGCAGAATAGCTTTATTTGCAGGGCTTCCAGGACGGGACGTCGGGTCCCGATCACAACCGGAGGCATGAAAAATGTTACGGAGACCTGCATACGGATTGAGCGCAAGCTCGCAAGCGCGGCATCGCGACCCACCGGCGCGCTGGGCGCCGCTCACGGTTTTCCATGCAATGTGCGAGGCCATGCACGAAGGGCTTGCCATGCATCGGGAGTACGAGGCGCTCAGATCGAGGGGCATTGCGCACGAGGCGGCGCTACGACAGGCGCTCGCAATCGGTGCCGCTGCCGCGCGGCAGATGTCGGGGACGATCGCTCCGCTCTATTTCGCCAGCAGGGCATAGAGCGCAAGACATCGGCCCAATGCGGGGACCCCGCGGCGCATCAGTTCAGCGAGCGGCCCGTGCGGCCGGACGCGACCTCGATTTCCGCCTCTCGAGTTGGCGCGCATCTTCGGCGGCCTCAGCTAGAAGCCAATCGCTGAACGCCACGATCTTTGGCAATTTCACCGCTGCCTTCGAGCAGACGATCCAATACGCGTAAGACGCCGGCATGGCAGCATCGAATGGACGCACGAGGCGGCCGCCGATCAGGTCCCATGCCGCAAGTGCGGTGCGGGCGAGGGCGACACCCTGTCCGTCGACTGCCGCATCGATCGCCATGCTTGCCTGATTGAGAACGGGGCCGCGCGAAGGGTCTACGTCGGTCGCGCCGGCAAAGTCCAGCCATTGACGCCAACCTTGTCGGTCGCCGACGTGCAGGAGCGGGAAGCGAGCGAGATCCGAGGGCGCGCGCAGCAGGTGGCGGCCGTTGAGAAGCTTCGGACTGCACACCGGAAATAATTCCTCCGTGCACAGCCGCGTAACGTGCAGCCCGGCCGTTGTTGCGTCGCCGTGACGAACGGCAAGATCGATATCCTCGCGCGCGAAGTCGACGTGATGCGGTGACGCGCTGACCCGCAGATCGATCTCGGGATGCGCCTCCGCGAAGCGGCCAAGCCGGTGGACGAGCCATTTCGCGGCAAAATTGGGCGATGTGCTGACGGTGAGCACTCCGCCGCGCTGGCGCTGCAGCAAGCGCTCGGTTCCGTCAGCGATGCGGTCGAAGGCGTCGCGCACCACGACGAGATAGGCACGTCCCGCCTCGGTAATCACCAGCCGCTGTCGCTCGCGGTTGAAAAGCTTTAGTCCGAGTTGGGCCTCCAGCCCCTTGACCTGGTGACTGACGGCGCCCTGCGTGACAAAGAGCTCCTCGGCTGCGCGCGTAAAACTCTCGTGGCGGGCCGCGGCCTCGAAGGCCTTGAGCGCATTGAGCGGGGGCAAGCGGCGAGGCATCGGCCGAGATCATGAGAAAAACTGCGGCAGGCTAGTGAAAAGATGCTTGGCCTGCAACGCAATTCGTCGCAGGGCAGGCGACAGATTCATGCTGCATGGGGCCGCTGTGATGACCGACGCTGTGGCATAGCAGCCATTGCGTCGCCCTCGCGCAGTCGCTACATCCCGCCGGCGGCGATCGCCACGATCGCTTCGAGGCTGGCCCATGCGCGCGGAAGTGCAAAACCTCGTCGATGAGATCAAGCAGTCGCTCGGACTGCTGAGGAGGCATCTTTGACGTCGACAAGGCGCGCGCGCGGCTCACTGAACTGAACAAGCAGGCCGAAGACCCCGCGCTTTGGAATGACCAGCAGCGGGCGCAGCGTGTGATGCAGGAGCGCACCGCGCTCGAGGACCAGCTCACCGGCATCGGTCGGATCGAGCAGGAGCTCGATGACCAGCTCACCATGATCGAGCTCGGCGAGGCCGAGAAAGACCAACGGGTTGTCGCCGATGCGGAAGCGGCGCTGCAAAAGCTCAAGGCGCAGGTCGAGCGGCGTGAGCTCGAGGCGCTGTTGGCGGGCGAGGCCGATGCCAACGACAGCTATCTCGAAGTCCATGCCGGCGCCGGCGGAACGGAAAGCCAGGACTGGGCCAGCATGCTGCTTCGTATGTATACGCGCTGGGCCGAGCAGCACGGCTACAAGATCGATTGGCTGGAAGAGACCGAAGGCGAGGGGGCCGGCATCAAGTCGGCAACCATTCAGATCAAAGGCCGCAACGCGTTCGGTTGGCTCAAGACCGAAAACGGCGTGCATCGCCTGGTGCGCATCTCGCCGTTCGACGCCAATGCGCGCCGGCACACCTCGTTCGCCAGCGTCAACATCTATCCGGTGGTCGACGACCGCATCCACATCGACATCAAAGAGTCGGACGTGCGGGTCGACACGATGCGCGCGGGCGGCGCCGGCGGTCAGCACGTCAACAAGACCGAATCGGCCGTGCGCCTCACTCACATCCCGACCAATATCGCGGTGGTGTGCCAGAACGACCGCTCGCAGCACCGCAATCGCGCGCAAGCCTGGCAGATGCTACGCGCGCGGCTCTACGAGCGCGAATTGAAGCGGCGTGAGGAGAAGGCGGCAGCCGAGCAGGCCGCCAAGACCGACATCGGCTGGGGCCACCAGATCCGCTCTTACGTGCTGCAGCCCTACCAGATGGTCAAGGATCTGCGCACCGGCGTGCAGACCTCCAACACCGGCGCGGTGCTCGACGGCGATCTCGACCAGTTCATGCAGGCGGCGCTGGCGCAGAAGGCGTTCGGCACCGGGCCAAAAGAGGTGGAAGACGTGGAGTAGCTCGCCTCAGAGCGTGCCCGCGAGCTTTTCTCCCGCGCGCAAGAATTTCTGCGGATCGATCGGCTCGCCTTTGAGCCGCGTCTCGTAGTGCAGGTGCGGGCCGGTCGAGCGCCCGGTCGAGCCGATCTTGCCCACGATCTGTCCGCTCTTGACCGACTGGCCGACGCGAACGTCGATCGAAGAGAGGTGGGCGTAGCGCGTGGAAACCCCATTGTGGTGGTCGACATCCACCGCCCGGCCGTAGCCGCCGCTCCAGCCGGCGGCGATCACTGTGCCCTCGGCGGTGGCGCGCACGGGATCCCCGGTCTCGCCGTGGAGATCAAGTCCCGTATGAATCGCCGGCGTGCCCAGGAAGGGATCAATGCGCACGCCGAAGCCCGATTGCAGATCCATTTCGCCGTCGATCGGCTTTCGCACGGGAATGGTGCCGAGCGTGCGCGTGAGCCGGGCAATCTGCGCGCGCGCGATCTGGATGCGGTGAAGCTGCGGCTCGAAGCCCGCATCCCTGGTGGGATGGGCGGGCACGAACGGACCGCCGACCGCGCCAGTCTCTCTGCCGAGATCGAGCCCGAGCTCGGCCAGCACGCCGCGTATGCGCCGCGCCTTTGCATCGTAATTCTCCGCCATCGAGCCGACCATCGCCGACTGGCGCTGCTCGAGGCGATCGAGGGAAGCAAGCAAGCGCTCGATCACGCCGCCGACGCCGCCTGCGCTTTTGGCAAAAATGCCGATGCGTGACTCGCCGCCCCGATCGAACGGAATGACCATGGCTCCCTTGTCCCGCGCTGGTTTCTGCACATTCGTGCGTGACTCGCCGCTTGAGCCGCCGCGCGGCGGCTGCCTGATCGTACCGGCGATGTCGCCGCGGCCGCTGAGCGCGCCGGCGCGCGACTCCAATGCCGCTTGCCGGCGCAGAATTTGCTCGAGCTTCTTTTCGTACGCCTCCTGATCGATCAACTGGCGGCTCGAAAAGCGGTCGATCTGGGCGCGCAGCTCGGCGAGGCGATCTTCATAGGCGAATTGCATCTCTGCGTGCCGGGCGAGGAGCTTCGCGAGCACGTCTTCGCGGAAGGCGAAATAGGTGGCGGTGATGATGGTCCATACCGCCAGGACCACCAGCGTACCGGTGATGATCCAGAACGCGATCGGTCCAAGCCGCACTTTGCGCGGCGCACCGGCGTGGTGCGCCCTCGCCGCCCGCCCGCGCGCGTCCTGCGGCCGGCTGCAATCATCGCGGTACTGTGGAGGCGACCGACGAAGCATTCACGCATCCCTGCCGCTTGCCTAGCCCACGCCTCATTACGCCCGCGCTAACTCGCGCCTCTTCAATGCGGCACGGTTAATTTTTCAGGAATCACATGTGACGGAGACAGAGAAGAAGCTCTCAGCGACCAAGGGTGGCTGCGGACGCGGCTGCAGAGAAGTACAACCCGAGATGGTGCTTCCTCCCGTGTTGGCCGACCAGCGAGCGCAGCGGCGCGGTCGCTGCAGGCTCTGCCGGGCCTGGCGCAATCGGGGCAAAAATTTGATAAATCAATCGCTTCCTGCGCACGGAGGTTGTCGACAGGATCGCCTGCCGCATGCTGGTGCTGCTCTGCGGACGCAGGCCAATTTCGGCGTGCGCAGTCGCGCAAACGCCTTCCTTTCGTCCCTTTTCCCGGCTTTCAATGAGAGGTTGAAGGATCCGCGGGAAAGTGCCGCCAAGTCGACCGTTGCGCCGGGGACTTGTCGACCGCGGCAGGGGGCCGGTTCGCCACAGCAGTCGCGTCAGCGCGCGGGGCGGAATCGGTGGTCGAGGGGACGCCAAGTCGGGGCATGGCGCTCGGGCAAGCTTATCCCAGTTTGGAGGCTCTCCGAAAGCTTGAGGCGAGCCTCAAGGAACACTTTTGTCCTCAGAACGCACCGGCGCAGGCCGCCACTGACACGGCGCGCGCCTCGCCATCTGCACTGAGCCACCCGACCTGCGGCAAAATCCGAATGCTACTGGACACGTGGTGTCCGCGGCTGCGCAAGTTCGCGCTTATCAGCGGGACGCTGGGCGGCGCGGTGATGCTCGCGCTGTTCGCGCTGTGGTGGCGGCTCTCCAGTGGTCCGATCGAGCTCGATATCGCCACGCCATGGCTGACCGCGGCGATCAAGGAAAATCTCGGCGGGCACGAGGTCGAGATCGGCGGCACCCAACTCGAGCGTGACGCGAAAAAGGCGCGCACGTCGCTGCGCATTCGCGACATCGTCGTGCGCGACGCCGACGGGACCATCGTCGCCAGCGCCCCGAAGGCTGAGGTCGGCATCTCTGGCGCGAGCCTCTTGCTTGGTCGCATCCGGGCCGAGCGCTTGAGCTTGGTCGGTGCCGAGATGGCGGTGCGCATCGAGTCGGACAGCAAGGTCACGGTTTTTGCCGGCAGCAACAAGCGGCCCTTGGTCACTGCTTCGGCCGCCTCCGCACCAGCAGCGTCGCAGCCGATCCACTCCCCGGCAAAGGCGGACCGCGCAGCCGCAGCGGCCACGCCTGAGCCGGCAGCCTCGGCCGCTCCCCTCGCTCCTGCTGCTCCCGCAACCGGCCGTAGCGGCGTTCCCGATCTCGCCGCGCTCATCGCGTGGGTCGAGAGTCTCGACGCGAGCGGGCTTGACGGCCGCGACCTCACCGAGATCGGATTGGAAGGCGGCAATCTCACCGTCGACGACCAGCGCAATGGCAAGCAATGGACGTTCACCAATATCGATCTCAGCGTGACCCGTCCGAAGGGGGGAGGCATTGCGGTCGCGCTCGGCTCGCACAGCCTCGAGCGGCCTTGGCACCTGCGTGCGGCGATGACCCCGAGCCAACAGGGCCACCGCATCATCGATATCGAAACACAAAAACTTTCGACCAAAGACATGATGCTCGCCATGCGGTTGAGCGTGGATCAATACGAGGCCGACCTGCCGCTGTCCGGCCGCATCCGCGCCGATGTCGGCCCCGATGGCATCCCGCATATGCTCGACGGGCGCATCGTGGTGGAGAAGGGCCTCATCGTCGATCTCGACGATCCGCTGGTGCGCGTTCCGATCGATCGCGCCGAGATCAGTCTCGATTGGGATAAGAACAGGCGCGCGCTCCTCGCGCCGTTCCAGGTCGTCTCCGGCGGCACGCGCATCACGCTGGTGGCGCAGTTCGATTCGCCGCAGGACGGCAGCGGCATCTGGGGGCTGCAAATCTCCGGCGGTGGCGCGGTGCTGGCGTCCGCGCCAGCCGATCCACACGCGCTGGTCCTTAACCGCGTCAGGCTGCAGCTGCGAATCAATCCCGCCACGCAGCGCATCGATCTCGACCCGAGCGAAGTAGGCAACACGGATCTCGGCATCGCGCTCACAGGCAGCCTGGATTTCTCCGGCGACGATCCGCGGGTCACGCTCGGACTTGTGAGCACGCGCATGTCCGTTGCGGCCTTGAAGCGCATATGGCCGGTCACGGTGGCTTCGAAGGTGCGCGCCTGGGCCATCGACCATGTCCAGGCCGGCACGATCGAGCGTATCGACATCTCGACCAACGCGCCCTGGTCCACCCTCAAGTCGAGCGGCCCGCCCGTGCCCGAGGACGGCTTACTGATCCAGCTCACCGGGCATGGCGGCGAGATCCGCCCGGTCGAGGGCCTGCCGGCCATCCGCGATGCCGACGTCAACCTGCACATTTCCGGTCGCACGGCGGTGGTGAATGTCGGGCGCGGCAACGTGGACATATCCCCTGGCCGCAAGCTCTCGATCACCAACGGTGTCTTCGAGGTGCCCGATACCTTTCCCAAGGCGCCGCCGGCGAAGCTTCGCTTCCGCCTCGATGGGTCGGTGCCGGCCGCGGCCGAATTGTTGAACATGCAACGGCTGCGCGACTTTTCGGGCGTGCCCGTTGAAGCTTCGACCAGCCGCGGGACGCTGACCGCGCAGGTGACGCTCGCGCTGCCGCTCAAGGAGGATCTGGCGCCTGGTTCTTCGCTCTACACGGTCAACATGGACGTCGCGAATTTTGCCGCCGAACGCATGGTCATGGGACAAAAGGTCGAGGCCGCGATGCTCAAGGTGAGCGCCAATAATCTCGGCCATTGGATAAGGGGCGACGTCAAGATCAATGGCGTTCCCTCCGTGCTCGATTACCGCAAACCGCGCGACGGGGATGCGGATATCCGCGTCCAAGCCACGCTCGACGAGAACGCGCGCAGCAAGTTCGGCTTCGATCTCGGCGGCTTTCTCACCGGGCCGGTGCCGATCAAGCTCAGCGGACGCGTCGCCGCGAACGAGAGCGACAGCCGCTTTGTCGTCGAGGCCGATCTCACGCAGTCCAAGGTCGACAACCTGCTGCCGGGATGGGTGAAGCCGCCGGGCCGCGCCGGTCGGGCAAGCTTCACGCTCATCAAACAAACAACAACGCGCATCGAGGATTTGGTGATCGAAGGCGCCGGGACTTCGGTCAAGGGCGCGCTCGAGGTTGATGCCGCGGGCGACGTGGTTTCTGCAAACTTCCCTGTCTTCGCGGTTTCTGACGGCGACAAAGCCACGCTCAAAGCGGAGCGCGGAGCCGACGGCGCGCTGCGGGTGAGTGTGCGCGGGGATGTCTATGACGGACGCGGCTTCGTCAAATCGACCCTGACTGGCCCTGCCAACAGCAAACAAAAGACCGACAAGGACGTCGATCTCGACATCAAGATCGGCACCGTGGTCGGGTTCAACGGCGAGACGCTACGCGGGCTTGATCTGCGCCTGTCGCGGCGCGGCGGCGTCATCAAGAGTCTTGCGTTGAAGGCCAAGCTCGGGCGCGATGCGCCGCTCACCGGCGATCTGCGCGGGCGCGGCACTAACGGCCGGCAAGTTGTGTTCATCGAGAGTAACGACGCCGGTGCCTTCTTCCGCTTCACCGACATGTATTCGAAGGTCGCAGGCGGCGAGATGTGGGTAGCGCTTGATCCGCAGAGCGCGGATCTGGCGCCGCAGGAAGGCCTTCTCAATATTCGCGACTTCGTCGTGCGCGGCGAAGGAGCCCTCGAGCGCGTCGCTGCCGCTCCAGAGCAGGCCGGCGGCACATCGTACGGCGTCCAATTTTCTCGACTGCGAGTCGAATTCACACGCTCGCTCGGGCGATTCACCATTCGCGACGGCCTGCTCAAGGGGCCTGCAATCGGCGGCACGGTTGAAGGCTCCATCGATTATCATCGCGACGAGGTGCGCATGCGCGGCACCTTCGTTCCGCTCTACGGATTGAACAATATGTTCGGGCAGCTCCCGATCGTGGGGCCCTTCCTCGGCGGCAGCAATGAAGGCCTGCTCGGGGTGACCTATGAAGTGGTGGGCCCGCCGAGCACCCCGGTCCTGCGCGTCAATCCGATCTCCGCGGTGGCGCCGGGGCTGCTGCGCAAGTTCTTCGAATTCCCAGGTGGCAATGCTCCCATGCCGGCGCAAAGCTATGCCGAACCGGCCGGCCGCTACTAGCTCCGCGCTTCCGCGGCTACACCGGCCGCAACAAGACGTGCCGCTTCTTGCCGAGCGAAAGCTTGATGACGCCCTGCCGTGTGAGGTCGCGCGCCGTGAGCACCATCTTCTCATCGGCGACGGCGACGTCGTTGACCTTGAGACCCCCGCCCTTGATCTGTCGGCGTGCCTCGCTCTTTGAGGACACCAAGCCGACGTGAACGGCAGCGTCGAGGACGCTGAGGACGGCCTCTAGCTTCCCGCTCGGAATTTCTACCGTCGGCAGCGTCTCGGCGAGCGCGCCTTCCTCGAACGTGCGCCGCGCCGTTTCTGCCGCCTGCTCGGCGGCGGCACGGCCATGCAGCAGCGCGGTTGCCTCCGTCGCCAGGATTTTTTTGGCCTCGTTGAGCTCTTGCCCCTTGAGCCGAGTGACGCGTGCGATCTCTTCGAGCGGCAGTTCGGTGAACAACTTGAGCAGGCGGCCCACGTCGCCGTCTTCGCAGTTGCGCCAGAACTGCCAGTAATCATATGGACTCATCGCGTCGGCGTTGAGCCAAACCGCGCCGGTTTCGGTCTTACCCATCTTGGCTCCGGAGGACGTCGTCAGTAGCGGCGTCGTCAGCGCAAACAGCTGAACGTTGAGCAGCCGGCGGCCGAGGTCGATGCCGTTGACGATGTTGCCCCACTGGTCGGACCCGCCCATCTGCAGAATGCAGCCGTGGCGCTTGTAAAGCTCCACGAAATCGTAGGCTTGCAGGATCATGTAATTGAACTCGAGAAAGGTCAGCGGCTGCTCGCGCTCGAGCCGAAGCTTCACCGAGTCGAATGTCAGCATCTTGTTGATGGTGAAATGCCGCCCCACGTCGCGCAGGAATGTGATGTACTGCAGACGATCGAGCCACTCGGCGTTGTCCGCCATGATGGCGCCAGCGTCAAAATCGAGAAAGCGTGAGAAAACGTCGCGGATCGAGGCGATATTGGTCTCGATCTGGTCACTGCTTAGCAGCGCGCGGGTCGTATCCTTGCCCGACGGGTCGCCGATCTTGCTCGTGCCGCCGCCCATCAGCGCGATCGGGCGATGGCCGGTCTGCTGCAGCCACCGCAACATCATGATCGACAGCAGATTGCCGATATGCAGGCTGGGCGCGGTGGCATCGAAGCCGACATAGGCGGTGATCGGCCCAGCGGCTGCCTTGGCATCGAGGCCCTCGGCGTCCGAAACTTGGTGAATAAATCCGCGTTCCGCGAGAATGCGCAGGAAATCGGACTTGTAGGCGCTCATGCCGCCTCGCCTCTTAATCGCCTGTTTGCGGCCGGTGGTGTAACAGGTCCAGCGTGGGATTGAAACCAAGGACGCCTCGATGGCGCGCGCTGTTGCGATCGGATTGATGAGCGGCACCTCATATGACGGGGTGGACGTCGCCCTCATCGAAACCGACGGCGAGGCGATCGGCCGGCTCGGTCCGACCGGCTACCGTCCCTATAACGATCAGGAACGCGAGGTCGTGCGGCGCGCCATCGCGGCTGCCGCCCATCTCACCGACCGCAATGCACGCCCGGCGATGTTACTCGAGGCCGAAGAGTTGGTGACCGATATGCACGCCGAGGCGGTCGAGGCGTTCCTCGCAGCGAACGGGATGACGCCGAGCGAGGTCGCAGCCGTGGGTTTCCACGGCCAGACCGTTCTGCACCGGCCTGACCGCGGGCTCACCATCCAGCTCGGTAACGGCAAGGCGCTGGCCGGCAGACTCGGCATTCCCGTGGTCTACGACTTTCGCGCCGCCGATGTTGCGGCCGGAGGACACGGCGCGCCGATGGTGCCCGTATTTCATCGCGCGATGCTGCGCCTGCTCAAGCGAGAGCAGCCCGTCGGCGTGCTCAATCTCGGCGGTGTCGCCAACGTCACCTTCATTGACGGCAACGACGGGCTCGTCGCCTGCGATACCGGACCCGGCAACGCGCTGATCGACGATTTCCTGCGCCTGCGCAGCGGTCAGCCGCAGGATGACGAGGGACGAACCGCGGCTGCCGGCGCCGTCGACGAGGCTGCGGTTGAGCGCGTGCTGGCGCATCCATTCTTTGCCAAGCCGCCCCCAAAATCGCTCGATCGTAATGCCTTCCGTCACTGGGTAGCGGAGGAAGGCCGGCTTACGAGCAAGAGCACGCAGGATGGGGCTGCAACGCTCACGGCCATCACTGCCGCTGCGGTCGCTCGCGCCGTCGCCGTGCTGCCGCGCCCGCCTGCGCGATGGATCGTCGCCGGCGGCGGCACTCGTAATCGGACCTTGATGCGAATGTTGGCTGAGCGCCTCGCGCCGGCGCCGATCGAGACCGCCGGCGCCGTCGGCTGGTCGGCCGACGCGCTCGAGGCGCAGGCCTTCGCCTATCTCGCGGTGCGCACGCTCAAAGGTTTGCCGCTCACCTTTCCGACGACGACCGGCGTGCCGCGGCCGTTAACCGGCGGCATTCTGGCGCGCCCGTAGGGTCGCATGCGGGGCTGCTCATCTGCTCAACTCGCGGATCACGCGCTCCATGCCTTTCACCACGCGCGCCACCTTCTCCGCGTCGACCTTATCGGGTGTGTCGCTCGGCCGGTGGTAGTGCGGATAACGGAATGGCGCCGTATCGGTGATCATCACGGCCTGGAATCCGTGCTCCGCGAAAGCCCAATGATCCGACCAACCGATGCCGGGTACAAAACCAGGCGCCACGCCGCCGATGGTTGGGAAGGCTGTGTGTGAGCGGAATGACCGCATCGTCTTTCGCACGAGCGCGCGCGAGCCCAACATGCCGACGAATGCAACGAAGTCGCCGCGATCGGGAAATATCAGGCCAAACGGTGCTGGATAAATTTGGCTTCCAGGCTCGCTCGAGTAAAAGCCGATGGTCTCGAGCGAATACATCGCGATGACCCGTTCGTTGCGTCTGGCAAGCGCCCGCGCATATTGCAGGCTGCCCATCGCCTCGGTCCGGAAATAAGGCGGTTCCTCGTTGACAAAAAACGCGAAGCGGATGCGCTTGGTCCCGGCAGCGTCGAGACCGCGTGCAAGCCGCGCCAGCTCGATGACCGCAGCTGCGCCGCTCGCATTGTCGTTGGCGCCGGGGGAGCCCGACACGCTGTCGTAATGGGCGCCGACCACGATCACCTCGGGATCCGCGTTTGGCGCGGCCGGCTCGACCGTCACGTCGATGTTGCGGACCATTTTGCCGCCCGTCAGAAATTCCTGGCGGCCTACGGCGTAGCCGAACGAAGCGAGTGTTGCCTCGATGTAGCGGGCGACCTTCGCAAGTTCGTCGTAGTGGACAACATTGTGTTCGCGCGCGGCAATCGTCGCGATATGTCGCTTGAGCGACTGGGCGAGCGCTGCTTCTTCCGGCGTGAGCGGCGGCAGCGCTCCAGTGTGGGGTTTGCCGGGTACGGAGGTCATGTAGTGCAGCGCGCCATAGCAGGCGGCTGCGATGCCAAGAATGAGAAGAACCGCGAGTAATGACATCCGGCGCGCCATCGCGGCCGAGCGCAGATTTTTAAGCGGATGAAGATGATCTCAAGCGGCGCTCGGCTTGCGGTCCGCCTTGAGGCGCTTGTCGAGATAGCCGTTAATCGCCTGCATCAGCGTATCGACCTTGCCGTCGAAAAAGTGATTGGCGCCCGGGATCACCTTCTGCTCGATCACGATGCCCTTCTGCGTCTTGAGCTTCTCGACGAGGCCGCAGACGTCCTTGTGCGGCACCACCGCATCCTTGTCGCCATGAACGATCATGCCGGAAGATGGGCAGGGCGCCAGGAACGAAAAGTCGTAGAGATTGGCGGGCGGCGCGATCGAGATGAAACCTTCGATCTCCGGCCGGCGCATGAGCAGCTGCATGCCGATCCAAGCGCCGAAGGAGAAGCCCGCGATCCAGCAGCTCCTCGCCTCGGGGTTGATCGACTGTGCCCAGTCGAGCGCTGAAGCGGCATCCGATAACTCGCCTTGGCCGTGATCGAATGCGCCTTGGCTGCGCCCCACGCCGCGGAAATTGAAGCGCAGCACGGAAAAGTTCCGGTGCACGAACGCGTAGTAGACCTGATAGACAATTTGGTGGTTCATCGTGCCGCCGAACTGGGGGTGCGGATGCAGCACAATGCCGATCGGGGCGTTGCGCTGCCGCGCTGGGTGATAACGGCCCTCGATGCGCCCGGCCGCGCCGGTGAAGATGACCTCGGGCATGAACGACCTCGACTGGGGGGTTGATCGCGACTCGCGGCGGCTCCCTCAGAGCGCGCTTGACGGCTGCGGCGAGCACACTTAAGTATTTAGAACCATTTCAGATTTTCGCAAAGCACCGTCGCCGACGCCAACCGGCGGTTGCGGCGGGCGCTTTCTAGCATGGGTGCGGGGGCAAAAAGCAAGGGTTTCGCAGCGCGTTGAACGCGCCTGAAGCTTGGCGCCGCCAACCATCGCACCCCGACCGAAGGTCATGAACGAGCGCATCTACCTCGACTGGAATGCAACCGCGCCACTGCGCGAAGAGGCGCGTACCGCGGCGCTTGCCTCGCTCGACCTCGTGGGTAACCCGTCCTCGGTGCATCGCGAGGGTCGTGCCGCGCGCCATGTCATCGAGCAGGCGCGGGAACAGGTGGCCGCACTCGTGGGGGCCGCGCCCCGCAACGTCGTGTTCACCTCCGGCGGCACCGAGGCCAACGTGCTGGCGCTCGTGCCGACGGCAGCACGCGATCGGCTTTTGGTTTCAGCAATCGAACATCCGTCGGTGCTCGCCGGCGGGCGCTTTCCGGCAGGAAGCGTTGAGCACCTGCCGGTGACCGGCAGCGGCGAGGTCGACCTTGCGGCGCTCGAGCGGCGGGTGGCTGCGCTCGAGGGCCGGGCGCTGGTGTCGCTCATGCTCGCCAATAACGAGACCGGTGTCGTCCAGCCGGTGTCGCAAGCCGCCAGCGTGGTGCATGCGGCCGGTGGAACCCTGCACGTCGACGCGGTCCAGGCGGCGGGTCGAATTCCTTGTGATATCAATGCGCTCGATGCTGATCTCCTCACCTTGTCCGGGCACAAGATCGGCGCGCCTAAGGGGATAGGTGCGCTGGTTGGGCGCGCGCCGGTCGATCCACTCGTTAAGGGCGGCGGCCAGGAGCGCGGCCTACGCGGCGGCACGGAAAACGTCGCGGGCATTGCCGGTTTTGGGGCCGCCGCAGCGGCGGCCCGCGGGGGACTTGCGAGCGCGCGCGGGCGCATGGCCGCCCTGCGCGACCGGCTCGAAGCGGGGCTCAAGGGCACTTCGCCGCAAATGATCATTTTTGGTGCCCAGTCCGAGCGGCTGCCCAATACAACCTTGTTCGCGGTCCCGGGAATGAAGGCTGAAACGGCCGTCATTGCTTTCGATCTTGCCGGGGTTGCGGTATCCGCGGGCTCGGCCTGCTCCTCCGGCAAAGTCCAGCCCTCGCACGTACTCGCCGCGATGGGAGTTCCGCCGCAACTTGCGACCGCAGCCGTGCGCGTGAGTCTGGGCCCCGGCACCACCGAATCGGAGATCGAGCGCTTTATTGAAGCTTGGATTAACGTATCCGGATCATTACTTAGACGGTCAGAGGGCATGGCCGCCTAAAACAAAGGGTCGAGCTAACCCAGAAAGCAAACGACCATAACCGACTGCTCCAACCCGCGGTCCTTGAAACCGCAGCGGAGGGAAGAATGCCGGCCGTACAACAGACCGTCGATCAGGTCCGCCGGATCGACGTTGACCAATATAAATACGGGTTCGTCACGGACGTCGAATCCGACAAGGCTCCCAAGGGCCTTTCCGAAGACATCGTCCGCTTCATTTCGACCAAGAAGAACGAACCCGAGTGGATGCTCGCTTGGCGGCTCGACGCCTATCGCCGCTGGCTCACCATGCGCGAGCCGCGCTGGGCCCGCGTGAGCTATGGCCCGATCGACTACCAGAACCTCTACTACTACGCCGCCCCTAAGAAGAAGGAAGGGCCGAAGTCGCTCGACGAGATCGACCCCGAAATCCTCAAGACCTACGAGAAGCTCGGCATTCCGCTGCGCGAAGTGGCGGTGTTGGAGGGCGTGGCCAGGCCCGAGGGCGAAGAGGGCGGAAACGGCTATGGCCGGGTCGCCGTCGATGCGGTGTTCGACTCGGTCTCCGTGGCGACCACCTTCCAGCAGGAGCTCGCCAAGGCCGGCGTCCTGTTCATGCCGATTTCCGAGGCCCTGCAGAAGCACCCGGATCTGGTAAAGAAATATATCGGCACCGTGGTGCCGATTTCTGACAATTTCTACGCCACGCTTAACTCGGCGGTGTTCTCGGACGGCTCGTTCGTTTACGTGCCGCCGGGTGTGCGCTGCCCGATGGAGCTGTCCACCTATTTCCGCATCAACGAGCGCAACACCGGCCAGTTCGAACGCACCCTCATCATCGCCGACAAGGGCTCTTATGTCAGCTACCTCGAGGGCTGCACCGCGCCCATGCGGGATGAGAACCAGCTGCATGCCGCGGTGGTCGAGCTCATCGCGCTCGAGGACGCGGAGATCAAGTATTCGACCATCCAGAACTGGTACCCGGGCGACGCCAGCGGCCGCGGCGGTGTCTACAATTTCGTGACCAAGCGCGGCGACTGCCGCGGCAAGAACTCAAAAATTTCCTGGACCCAGCTCGAGACCGGCTCAGCCATCACCTGGAAATATCCCAGTTGCATCCTGCGCGGCGACAATGCGCGCGGTGAATTCTATTCAATCGCGATTTCCAATGGTCACCAGCAGGTCGATTCCGGCACGAAAATGCTGCATCTCGGCAAGAACACAACGAGCCGGATCATCTCCAAGGGCATCGCGGCAGGGCACTCCAACAATACCTATCGCGGCCTGGTGATGGCGCATCCGCGGGCGAAAGGCGCGCGCAATTTCACCAATTGCGACTCGCTCCTGATCGGCGACAAGTGCGGCGCTCATACCGTGCCGTATATCGAGGCGAAGAACTCTTCCGCCGTATTCGAGCACGAGGCCACCACCTCGAAGATTTCCGAGGACACGCTGTTCTATTGCCAGCAGAGGGGCCTGTCGGAGGAGGAGGCGGTGGCGCTGGTGGTCAATGGCTTCGTCAAGGACGTGCTGCAGCAGCTGCCGATGGAATTCGCCGTCGAGGCGCAGAAGCTGATCTCGATCAGCCTGGAAGGCAGCGTGGGATAAAATGAATCTCTTGGAAGTGCGGAATCTGCACGTCGAGGTCGACGGCAGAAAAATACTCAACGGGCTCGAACTTTCGGTCGGCCGCGGCAGCGTGCACGCGCTGATGGGGCCGAACGGCTCGGGCAAATCGACCCTTGCGCACGTGCTGGCCGGCAAGGAGGAATATGTCGTTACGCAAGGGCAGGTGCTGCTCGACGGCGAGGACATTCTCGCGCTACCCGCCGACGAGCGCGCCGCACGGGGTCTCTTTCTCGCCTTCCAATATCCGTTCGAAATCCCGGGCGTCGCCACCATGACGTTTCTTCGCACCGCGCTCAACGCGCAGCGCAAGAAGCGGGGCGAGGACGAGATCTCCACGCCCGAGTTCCTCAAGCGTGTGCGCGAGGTCGCGGGCAAGCTCGGCATCGAACAGGAGATGCTGCGGCGCGGGGTCAATGTCGGGTTTTCCGGTGGCGAGAAGAAGCGCAACGAGATTTTGCAGATGGCGTTGTTGCAGCCGCGGCTGGGCGTGCTCGACGAGACCGATTCCGGCCTCGACATCGACGCGCTCAAAATCGTCGCGGACGGGGTCAACGGGCTACGCTCGCCCGAGCGCGCGTTCGTGGTGATCACCCACTATCAGCGCCTGCTCAATTATATCGTGCCGGACGTGGTGCATGTGCTGTCGCGCGGCCGCATCGTGAAAACCGGCGACAAACAGCTGGCGCTCGATCTCGAGGCGACCGGCTACGCTCAATATCAAGAAGAGATGGCGTGAAGCTTGCGATGAGCGCCGAGGTGCGTCCGATCAAGACTGCGACTGAGACCGCGCTGGCGACGAATTTTGCCGCCGTCAAACGCGCGCTTCCAGGCGCGGCGGCGGTCAGCGCGTTGCGCGACGACGCGTTCCGTCGTTTCGAAGCCGAAGGTTTGCCGCATCGGCGCGTGGAAGAGTGGAAATATACCGACTTGCGCGCGATCATGCGGGAGGCCAAGCCGCTCGCGGGCGTGCCCGATGCGGCGGCCAAGGCCCGCGCCAAGGACGTGCTCGCTCAACTTCCCGCTATCGGCGCCCGCCGCGTTGTATTCGTCGACGGGGCTTTCGTGCCGGATCTCTCCGATCTCGCTCACCTCGAGACCGGTCTCACCATTAGCTCCCTGCGGCAGGCCCTGGCGGCCGGCAATCGCGACCTTCTCACTCATCTCAATCATGTCGTGCCGACCGACGATGTCGCGGTCGCACTCAATACCGCCTTCATGGGCGACGGCGCGCTGATACACGTCGCGCAAGGCGCCGCGCTGGCGCAGCCGCTGCATCTGGTGTTCGTGAATGCCGGCCGCGAGCCTGCGGCGGTTTTCGTCCGCTCGTTGGTTGTCATCGAAAGCGGCGCGCGGGCGATGCTGCTCGAAAGCCATGTCGGTTCGGGCACGCGCGAGGACCAAGTGAACGCGGTGCTCGAGCTCAAGGTGGGCGATGACGCTCACGTCGATCACATCAAGATCACCGGCGAGGGCGCCGGCGCGATGCACGTATCGACGCTGATGGCTGCCGTCGGCGCGCATGCGCGCTTCAACGAGTTCCTGTTTACGACCGGCGGCGGCGTCGCACGCAATCAGGCATTCGTGCATTTCGGCGGGGAGGGCACCATCGCCGGCATCCGAGGCGCGAGCCTGCTCAAGGGGCGTCAGCACGCGGATACCACGTTGGTGGTGGACCACGCGGTGGCGAATTGCACCAGCCGCGAGGTGTTCAAATCGGTGCTCGACGAGGAAGCCCGCAACGTCTTCCAAGGCAAGATCATCGTGCGGCGGCACGCGCAGAAGACCGATGCCAAGATGGCGACCCACGCGCTGCTTCTTTCGGAAACGGCCGAGGCCGACAACAAGCCCGAGCTCGAAATCTTCGCCGACGACGTGCAGTGCGGCCACGGCGCGACCTCGGGTGCGCTCGACGAGGACCTGTTGTTCTACCTCAAGGCGCGCGGCATTCCGGCCAAGGAGGCCGAGGCGCTGTTGATCCAAGCCTTCGTCGGCGAAGCGGTGGAGGGGATCGAGCACGCGGGACTGCGCGATGCGCTGATCGATCACGTCATCGCCTGGCTCGCGGCGCGAGGATGACCATGCACCCTGCGGTCATCAATGGGGCCTATGACATCGAGCGCATCCGCGCGGATTTTCCGATCCTCGCGATGCAGGTCTACGGCAAGCCGCTCATCTACCTGGACAATGCTGCCTCGGCGCAGAAGCCCAAGGCGGTGCTCGATCGGCTGAGCCTCGCCTACACCGCCGAATACGCCAATGTGCATCGCGGGCTGCATTACCTCGCCAATGCCGCGACCGAAGCCTACGAGGACGCGCGCGAGAAGGTGCGTGACTTCCTCAATGCTGCCCGCAAGGAAGAGATCATTTTCACGCGCAACGCCACCGAGGCCATCAACCTCGTCGCCTACACGTTTGGCCGGGAACGCATCAAGCCAGGCGACGAGATCGTGCTCTCCATCATGGAGCATCACTCCAACGTGGTGCCGTGGCACTTCTTGCGCGAGCGGCAAGGCGCGGTGATTAAATGGGCGCCGGTCGACGACGAGGGTAACTTCCTCATCGACGAATTCGAAAAGCTGCTCTCGCCGCGCACGAAGATGGTCGCCATTACCCATATATCGAACATGCTCGGCACGCTCGTGCCAGTGAAGGAAGTCGTGCGGCGCGCGCATGCGCGCGGCATTCCGGTGCTGCTCGACGGCGCGCAGGCTGCCGTTCACCTCGACGTCGACGTGCAGGACATCGGCTGCGATTTCTACGCGGTGACCGGGCACAAGCTCTACGGCCCGAGCGGCATCGGCGTGCTCTACGGCAAGCTCGCGCACCTCGAGGCCATGCCGCCGTTCAACGGCGGCGGCGAGATGATCCGCGAAGTCTTCGAGGATCGCATCATCTACGGCGAGCCGCCGCATAAATTCGAGGCAGGTACGCCGCCGATCGTACAGGCGATCGGACTCGGTGCCGCGATCGACTACGTCAACTCGATCGGCAAGGCGCGCATCCGCACCCACGAGGTCTCCCTTCTCGAGTACGCCCACGAGCGGCTGCGCGAGATCAATTCGCTGCGCATCTTCGGCACCACGAAGGAAAAAGGTCCCATCGTCTCTTTCGAGCTCAAGGGCGCGCATCCGCACGATGTCGCGACCATCATCGACCGCGCCGGCGTTGCGGTGCGCGCTGGAACCCATTGCGTGATGCCGCTGCTCGCCCGTTTCGGCGTGACCGCGACTTGTCGAGCGTCCTTTGGGCTCTATAACACGCGCGCAGAGGTCGACGGGCTTGCGCAAGCTTTGATCAAGGCGCAGGGTTTTTTCGCATGAGCGACGATCCGCACAAATCCGCTCCAGCTGCCTCGGATCGGCAGGCCGAGCTTCCGCTCGCGTCCGCCGGCGACGCCGCGCCATCCTCGGCGCTGCCGCAGGGCGAGTTGGCGCGGCTGACCGACGATGTCATCGCTGCGCTCAAGACCGTGTACGATCCGGAAATTCCTTCCGACATCTACGAGCTCGGCCTGATCTACAAGATCGACATCGCCGACGATCGCGCGATCACGATCGAGATGACGCTCACCACGCCCAATTGTCCCTCGGCGCAAGAGTTGCCGACCATGGTGGAGAACGCGGTCGCGAGCGTCCCGGGCGTGGGCGAGGTGAAGGTGAATATTGTATGGGATCCGCCCTGGGATCCGAGTCGCATGTCGGACGAAGCGCGGACCATGCTCAATATGTGGTGAGGCGTGAAGCTCGACCGTGTGATCGAGACTTGTCTCTACGTCGACGATCTCGACCGTGCGGCGCGCTTCTACGAGGAGGTGCTGGGACTCACTCAATTGACGAGCGACGCGCGGTTTCGCGCCTACGACGTCGGCGGACAAAGCGTGTTGCTGCTGTTTCGGCGCGGCGCCACGCTCGAGACGGTGCGCATGCCGGGCGGCACGATTCCCCCGCATGACGGCCACGGACCGCTACATATGGCCTTCGCTATTGCCGCCGATGAATTGCCGCAATGGGAGGATCGGCTGCGCCAGGAAGGCATCGCCATCGAAGGCCGCACCACCTGGTCGCGCGGCGGGCACAGCATCTATTTCCGCGATCCCGACGGGCACCTCCTCGAGCTCGCCACGCCGGGTTTGTGGGCGACGTACTAAAGCGTCTGCCGGTCAGGGGCAGTCGTCGCCACCGGGAAAGTGCTCCCGCTCAAGCTGGGTGCGAATATTAGGATCGGGATCGCGACCGACTATTTCCCCATCCTCGACCACGTCGCCCGGCTTCACACGAACGGGCGGGCCGTATTCCCCCGTCTGGCAGGAGTCGTCTGCGATAGCTGGGGCACGATTCTCATAGGCCTCCCTCGTCTGAGGGTAACCGCTTTCGGCGGCCGTCTGAGCGTAAGTGCTCCCGGCCGCCACAAGGGCCATAAGCAGTGCGGTGTTCACCGCGATCTCAGTGACGAGCCTGTTCATGCTAACCCCGGACACATGGCTGCAGCAGTTTAGATCGCTGAGGTAAGATTTCGATGTTGGGCTGCTTGCTCGATGCTGTCGCGACTTGTTTGGAATTGCCCCGATCATTACTACGCGATTGTGACCGGTGAAGTGCGGTTTTCGGCAGGAGATCGAACCACGGCTCCCTAAGGGAGGGCAAACTCTGAGCCTTTTCAGTTGCCGGGACACATAACATAGGATGTAGGCCTGTCCTTGTGTGGCCGGGCCTTCACAAGGACAAATTCGTTGTTATTTTAATGGCATACCAGATTCCGGCGCCTGGCCTTTCAGCCCGCCGGAAGGAGAGAGGTGAAATGGCTGCACCACGTGGGAGAGCCCAGGCGATCCGCCTCACGGATGCCGCTGCCGAGCGCATCAAATATGTGATGGCAAACGCGGTGCAGCCGATCGTCGGCGTGCGCGTCGGCGTCAAGAACGGCGGCTGCGCCGGCATGGCCTACACCATGGAATACGCCGAGCGGATCGAGGCGGCGGATGAAGTGGTCGAGGACAAGGGCGTGCGCGTGCTGATCGATCCCAAGGCCGTGCTGTTCCTGATCGGCACCGAGATGGACTACAAGACCGACAAGCTCTCCGCCCAGTTCGTGTTCAACAATCCGAACCAGACCTCAGCCTGCGGCTGCGGCGAATCGGTCAAGCTCAAGCCGGCAGCACAGGCGCAACAATAAATTCAGAACCAGTCATTCCGGGCGCGGGAGAAGCGCCCGGAATCCCTCGCCGCTGGCGCGGCTTGGTCGCAATGACAGGTTAGTCGCTGTCACGCCTTTACACGCACCGGCCGAAACAGGAAGGCCGGCAGATGTCCGCCGTCCTCGGAATGACCAGAGCGTGGCGCGGGTTTCGAGGCACGTCCCGGACGCACCTCATCGAGGCGGGTGACCGGCGCGGGCCTGCCCTCGCGCGGGGCGGAATGCTCGTGTCGATGCGCGCGACGCTGGCTGCGGCCTGCTCGCCCCTTGCGGTGCTCGCTCGTTTCCACATTCTCGGATGCTTGCGGCGGCTCTCCCATCCAATGAATGCTCTGCCCGATTAGCTTCTCGATCGCCGCAACGCTCTTGCGGTCAGCAGGCGCAACGATGGTGATTGCGGTGCCGCTTCGCCCGGCGCGCCCCGTCCGGCCGATGCGATGCACATAATCGTCGGCATGGTGCGGAACGTCGAAGTTGAAGATGTGGCTCACCGCCGGAATATCAAGGCCGCGCGCGGCGACATCGGAGGCGACGAGCAACGTCACTTCGTTCCTGCGGAATTGCTCGAGCGCCGCCATGCGCGCCGGCTGATCCATGTCACCGTGCAGGGCGATCGCGGAAAAGCCGTGGCGGATGAGCGAACGATGCAGCGCTGCGACCTCGCGCTTGCGATTGCAGAAGATGATCGCATTGGTCAAGCCTTCGGCCGATCGGATGAGGCGGCGCAGCGTATCGCGCTTGTCGTGCGGTTCGCGGCCGGTCTTGACCAGCAATTGGGTGGTCGCGGCGACGGTGGTGGCCGGGGGCGACACCTCGACCTTCACCGGGTTGTGCAGGAATTGCTCGGTGATGCGCCGGATCTCCGGCGGCATGGTGGCGGTGAAGAACAGCGTCTGGCGCGTGAAAGGAACGAGTTTGCAGATGCGCTCGATGTCGGGAATGAATCCCATGTCGAGCATGCGGTCGGCTTCATCGATCACCAAGAGCTCGACCCCGGTGAGCAACAGCCGCCCGCGCTCGAAATGGTCGAGCAGGCGGCCGGGCGTTGCGATGAGAACGTCGACCCCGCGGGTGAGCTTTGAGTCCTGGTCGTCGAATGAAACTCCGCCGATGACCAGCGCGACATTGAGCTTCTGCCCGGCCCCATACTTTTCGAAACTTTCCTGAACCTGGGCGGCGAGCTCGCGCGTCGGCTCGAGAATCAGCGTGCGCGGCATTCGCGCGCGCGCGCGGCCATGCTCGAGTCGCGTGAGCATCGGCAGCGTGAACGCCGCGGTTTTGCCGGTGCCGGTTTGCGCGATGCCGAGCACGTCGCGCCTTGCGAGCACGTGCGGTATGGCTTGTTGCTGGATTGGAGTGGGGGTGGTGTAGCCGGCCGCTTTGACTGCGGCGAGAACTTTTTCGGACAAGCCGAGCTGTGAAAAGGACATAAAACCTCAAGTTGGGACCGTCCGGAGCCTAGCCGCGCCGGATGACGGAACAACGACTAAAGTTGCGCGGAGACGGACGGTCGCGTGCTACGGTCGAACCGTTTGCGCGCAACATAGTCATTCGCGCCCCGAAGTCAATCCTGCTGCAATGCAATAAGTCGAATTGTGGCTTAATTTTTTCGGTCTGGAGGGCGCTCATGGCCACGCCGCTGCCCGTCGTGCTCATCCCCGGGCTCAACTGCTCCGCGCGGCTTTATGCCGAGCAGATCCCGGCGCTGTGGCGATTCGCACCGGTGCAGGTTGCCGATCACACCCGCGCGAACAGCATGGATTTGATCGCGGCGCAGATTCTTGCTGCCGCGCCGCCGCGCTTCGCGCTCGCCGGTCTTTCGATGGGCGGCTATCTCGCCTTGACCATCGTTCGGATCGCGCCCGAGCGCGTGCAAAAACTCGCGCTGCTCGATAGCTCGGCGCGGCCGGAAACACCGGAGCAGACCGAGCGCCGCAAACCGCAGATCGCGCTCGCCGAAAGCGGCCGGTTCGCCGAGGTGACGGCACTGCAGTTTCCATGGTTCGTGCATCGCAGCCGGCAGGGCGACGAGTCGCTGCGCGCGCGCGTGCGCCTCATGGCCGAGGAGACCGGAGCAGAGATTTTTTTGCGCCAGCAGCAGGCGATCATGTTGCGACTGGATGCACGGCCGCTGTTGGCGCGGATCAAATGTCCTACGCTGGTGCTCGTCGGCGATGGCGATGAACTCACCCCGCCCGCGCTGTCGCAGGAAATTGCCGCGGGCGTGGCCGGATCGCGGCTCGTCGTCATCGCGGAATGCGGACACCTTTCGACCATGGAGCAGCCGGACGCAGTGAACAAGGCGCTAATAGATTGGATAAATTCATGAAATTGGTAGAGGGGCAAAGGTCGCTGGCTTGGGGGTAACGGTTAGGGGTAACAAGAACGGCGCCTAGAGAATGAACGCAGCAGCGTCCTCGCCACGGGCAACACCGACCCGTCCATGCGGCGGCGCGCGCGCAGCGGCTCTGGTAGGCGCCTGCTGGCGGAGAGCATGACCGCGGCCATCACCTCGTCAGGCTGAGGTCAAACTCGACCATTCGGCGATGTCGGCTCAATGTCCGGTTTGCGCGAAAGCGGACATGGCTGGGCGATTTATGAGTACACGCCCCACAACACCCCTTGCGCCTCGTATGGGCTCATGCCGGCTCGTGTCGGCTCGCAGTGCCCTGCCGCATGGGGCCATACGAGCCGCAAGGGGTGAGCGTACCTGTGCACATCCTCGTCGATGGCGGGCGCCCCTGGCTGCGTGGTCGTGATCCGCGCAGCTAGGCAGAAAGTCACCGAGCGCGACGGTGCCTCCGCCCTGGGCGTTCAAGAACGAAGATGCGACAAGTCGAGGCCAAGCTTGGGGCTATGAACAAGAACCTCGACGAGCGCGGTCGTTATGACGCCGTTATGGCGACTGATGGATTGTTTCAGGTCGAAGCCACGCCGTAGCCGACGGGCTGATCTGGCGCGCGCTCTCGGTGGACATAAGCCGCGCAGAATAGCGTGTTGCGCCCGAGCGCTTGGACCGCGCGGTCCGAGCCTCTCTGAACGTCGGCACGGAGTGTGGTAACCATCTGCGAACTGTTTAACCCGTGAGGTGCCCGATGTGCCGTGCCGCAATGTCGATGCTCGTTATCCTCTTCCTTCTCCTGGCAGGTGCAACATTCGTTGAATCCAACGCGCAGATAGCCAATCCGCAGGTGGAGCACAGGCACACAGGCGGTCATGATATGAGCGGTGGGTCAGACCGAGGCTATCACCGCTCTTTCGACAATGCTGAGATGTGGGCAAAAGAGTTCGACGATCCGGCTCGCGACGCTTGGCAGAAGCCGGACGAGGTCCTAGACGCTCTGCATCTGGAGCGGACAGCGCGCGTCGCCGATCTTGGTGCCGGCACTGGCTATTTCGGCGTGCTGATCGCTAAGCGCGTGCCCGAAGGTAAAGTGTTCGCCATTGACATCGAACCGGAGATGGTGAGGTATCTGAGGGAGCGCGGAGACCATGAAAGTCTTGGCGTGCTCTTGCCGGTGCTGGCAAGTGCTGAAAGCCCCAATCTTCCCGAGCCGGTGGACCTCGTTTTGGTTGTCGACACATATCACCACATCGACCACCGAATTGCCTACTTTGCGAAATTGAGAGCGTCGTTGCGACCCAACGGACGGCTCGCAATCGTGGATTTTAAGGCGGATTCGCCCAACGGGCCGCCGCCGGAGCACCGCATTTCACCGGAAAAGGCGACCGCAGAGCTCAACGCCGCTGGTTATTCGCTGGTCGAGAGCCACCCGTTCTTGCCTCGGCAATATTTTCTTGTGTTTCAAATGAAGGGCTAGAGGTTTTGATGCACATCAACTTGCGTATCGAAAAAGTGGCTTAGGCCAAAAGCGGCTGCGTTGTTCCCTGAGCTAACTATGACATCGACATTGAGCGATACAAGCTCTGCCGCCATGCTGGTAAATCGCTCAGGCGTCTCATTGGGAAAGCGATGTTCCAAGATGATGTTGTGCCCATCGATGTAACCGAGCGCTCGGAGAGACTTTAGTGCCAGGCACGCTTTTGTCGTATGGAGTAGACAGTCTGGCGATCTGTGGCCGTGCGGCAGTTTACGTTGATAAGATATTGAAGGGCGCTAAGCCGGGTGAACTCCCTGTAGAGCAACCGACAAAGTTCGAGCTTCTCATCAAGTGCGGTCGTTGTTCGTCCCGCAAAAACCAAGTCGATCGACGGCGACAGGGCACGGCTGTTTCGGAGTCGGGCTGGTCGTGCGAGGCCCCATCGGCGGTGGTTTCGGCTCGCAAGTATCCTCGTGTTGCACCTGATCGGCGGCGCAGTTTGCAGCTCCGGCCTCCGTGGCGCTGAGCGCCAGCAAGGCGGCAGCAACGAGCCGGCGTAACCGGCGTGACATCCATGGTGCGGCGGCTGAGCGCGATGTTGAAGGTGTACCCACCCCACAAGACGCCAACTGTCGGGATTCGCCGCTTCTCTTGCGCGCGCGCCGCGAGCGGCCACGCAGCCGCGCCGCCGAGCAGCGTGATGAACTGGCGCCGGTTCATTCAATCACTTCGTCGGCGCGGGCGAGCACCGAGGCTGGCACTTCGCAACCCAGCGTCTTGGTAGTCCTGAGGTTAATAACGAGCTCGTACTTCGTCGGTGCTTGCACCGGCAGGTCTGCGGGCTTCTCCCCCTTGAGGATGCGATCGACGTAACCGGCTGCGCGGCGGTACGGGTCGATCGAACTAGGTCCGTAGGAAATCAGGCCGCCGTTGATAACGAAGAACCGATAAGGGTACACCGCGACCAACCGGTGCCGGGCCGCCAGCGCGATGATGCGCTCACGATGAAGTATGGCCAACCCGCTAGCCGTCACAATCAAGCCGCCACCAGGTCCGCGCGCGATTGTCGTAACGGCACGATCAATTTCGTCTGGGTCGCGCACCCCAACCGCCCTCAACTCCACACCGAGCGAAAGCCCAACGGCCTGGATCGCGGCAAACTGGCCGACCCCGTCGGGCGAGGTGGGATCCCGAAGGACCACCGCACGCATCAAGCCGGGCGATATCTCTTTGAGTAGCTCTAGCAACTTCGCGCCGACGCCATATTCGAACTGGGTAAAGCCCGTGGCATTGCCACCGGGTCGTGCCAAACTATCAACAAAGCCCGCACCGACCGGATCAGGAACCTGCACAAATACGACCGGCAACGTGCGAGTAGCCTGTTGCATCGCGACCATGGTCGACCCGCCAGTGGTAAGGATGACGTCCGGCGCGAGCGCGACCAACTCCGTCGCCTGCTGGCGAATCTTGGCGGCATCAGGCGTGGCCCAGCGGATATCGAGCTGTACGTTGCGGCCGATGCTCCAGCCTGCTTGCTGCAGTCCCTGCTGAAATGCCTCCATACGGGCCTGAAACTCAGCATCATTCGAAGCGGCGGGCAGGAGCACGCCGATGCGCCGCATCCGCTCGCCCTGTTGCGCGCGCGCCGCGAGCGGCCACGCCGCCGCGCCGCCGAGCAGCGTGATGAACTCGCGGCGCCTCATTGACGACCTCCTCAGGGTTTAGGGCCGCACATTACCACACCGTTGCCCAAGAACTCCGCAACCCTTCAAGCGCTACGAAAGAGCGAACGCTGACGGGCTGACACCGTGGTAGATCACTTGCGGTGGTTAACTACATTCTCGGGGACAATCTCCGCATTAAAGCGAAAAAGCTGCGGGTCTGCCGGGTCCATCGTGACGCGCACCCAATGTGTTTCCGGGTCACCGAAAGTCTCGACACGCGTGAAGTTCTCAAACCGTCGGTTGGTCTTTTTGCTGAAGAGGGGCTGGTCCATACGGAAGGTGTGTGTGTCCCCGTG